>NZ_SZXM01000059.1:0-39326 GCF_005281355.1 Citrobacter sp. wls615
ACCTCCGGCTATGCCGGAGGATATTTATTCTGATATGATACGCAAACGTGTGCGTCGGCAGAAAAACGCAATATTTATCGTTAATTCACACCCAGGAGTAATAAAGATGCAAAAGCAAGCTGAGTTGTATCGTGGTAAAGCGAAGACCGTATACAGCACGGAAAACCCGGACCTGTTGGTGCTCGAATTCCGCAATGATACGTCAGCAGGGGATGGCGCGCGCATTGAACAGTTTGACCGTAAAGGCATGGTGAATAACAAGTTCAACCATTTCATTATGACTAAACTGCAAGAAGCGGGCATTCCTACCCAGATGGAGCGACTGCTTTCCGATACCGAATGTCTGGTGAAAAAACTGGAGATGGTACCGGTTGAATGTGTGGTGCGTAACCGCGCGGCAGGCTCACTGGTTAAGCGTTTAGGCGTTGAGGAAGGTATTGAACTGAATCCGCCGCTGTTTGATCTGTTCCTGAAAAACGATGCTATGCACGATCCAATGATTAACGATTCCTATTGCGAAACTTTTGGTTGGGTGAGCAAAGAGAATCTGGCACGTATGAAAGAGCTGACCTACAAAGCTAACGACGTGCTGAAAAAGATGTTCGATGATGCGGGCCTGATTCTGGTCGATTTCAAACTTGAGTTTGGCTTGTATAAAGGTGAAGTGGTGCTGGGTGATGAATTCTCACCGGACGGTAGCCGTCTGTGGGATAAAGAAACGCTGGATAAAATGGACAAAGATCGCTTCCGCCAGAGCCTGGGCGGCCTGATCGAAGCCTATGAAGCCGTCGCGCATCGCCTGGGTGTCAAGTTAGACTAATTCCCCTCTGAGCCGGCGATCGCTCACCGGCTCATCAATCTCGCCGATTTTGATTACTGTTTCTTATGGTAATCCTGTTCCGAACCGCCTACGATCATCATCATAATGAATAAAAAGTTGAGGTGATTATGCGCTGGCAAGGGCGTCGTGAAAGTGACAATGTAGAAGACAGACGAAATAGCTCCGGCGGCCCTTCTATGGGCGGGCCTGGTTTTCGTTTGCCCAGTGGTAAAGGCGGCATCATCCTGCTGATTGTGGTGTTGGTCGCAGGTTATTATGGCGTGGATCTCACCGGGTTAATGACCGGTCAACCCGTCTCCCAACAGCAATCATCACGCTCCATCAGCCCAAATGATGATGAAGCGGCAAAATTTACCTCGGTGATTCTGGCCACCACAGAGGATACCTGGGGACAGCAGTTTGAAAAAATGGGCCGGACCTATCAACAGCCGAAGCTGGTGATGTATCGGGGCGCTACGCGTACCGGCTGCGGCGCGGGCCAGTCCGTGATGGGGCCGTTTTACTGTCCGGCGGATGGCACCGTGTACATCGACCTCTCCTTCTACGACGATATGAAAAACAAGCTGGGCGCCGATGGTGATTTTGCTCAGGGCTATGTTATCGCCCATGAAGTGGGCCACCACGTGCAGAAACTGCTGGGTATTGAACCGAAAGTTCGTCAGATGCAGCAGAATGCCTCACAGGCTGAAGTGAACCGTCTTTCCGTGCGTATGGAACTGCAGGCGGATTGCTTTGCCGGCGTCTGGGGACATAGTATGCAGCAGCAGGGCGTGCTGGAGTCCGGCGATCTGGAAGAGGCGCTGAACGCCGCGCAGGCGATTGGTGACGATCGCCTGCAGCAGCAAGGACAAGGGCGCGTTGTACCGGACAGCTTTACCCACGGAACCTCTGAACAGCGTTTTACCTGGTTCAAACGCGGCTTTGACAGCGGCGATCCGGGGCAGTGCAATACTTTTGGAAAAGGCATTTAAAATACAGAGGCAGGGATGTCTGATAACACGGCGCTGAGTGCGTTAACTGAACAGATGACCCGCGAAGGTATCCGCCGTTTGCTGGTTATCAGCGGCGAGGATAGCTGGTGTCAGGCGCAAGCGTTAGCGCTACGCAACGCGTTACCCGGTGACTGGCTATGGGTAGGGGCGCAAGCCCCTGCTGAGCCGAACTGTACGCCGCAGGCGCTGCAAACATTACTAGGGCGCGAATTCCATCATGCAGTTTTTGACGCCGGGCAGGGATTTGACGCTGCGGCGTTTGCCGCCTTAAGCGGCACGCTGCTCGCCGGGAGCTGGCTGGTGTTGCTGACCCCCCCCTGGCATGGCTGGCACACGTATCCGGACACGGATTCACTGCGCTGGAGCGACTGCGTAGACCCTATTCCAACGCCACATTTTGTTGAACACATCAAACGGGTGATTTCCCAGGATGGACAGGCGTTGCACTGGCAGCAGCATCAGCCTGCTTCATATCCCCACTTTCCTGCTCGCGCCGACTGGCACGCGGCAACTGGTGAACCTCAGCCTGAACAGGCGCTGATTTTAGCGCAGTTGCTGGGTATGCCTCCTGGCGTGGTTGCCGTGACGGCTGCGCGTGGTCGGGGAAAATCCGCGCTGGCGGGGCAACTGATTGCACGTATCAACGGGACTGCTATTGTTACCGCGCCTGCTAAAGCGGCAACCGATGTGCTGGCGCAGTTTGCCGCAGAACGTTACCGCTTTATGGCCCCGGATGCGTTGTTAAGCAGTTCTGCAACCGCAGACTGGCTTATCGTTGATGAAGCCGCCGCAATTCCCGCGCCGCTACTGCATCAGTTAGTCGCGCGTTTTCCCCGTACGCTATTAACCACCACCGTTCAGGGCTATGAGGGAACCGGCAGAGGCTTCTTGTTGAAATTCTGCGCCCGCTTTCCCCATCTTCGACGTTATGAGTTACAACAGCCCGTACGCTGGGCGCTGGGATGCCCTCTGGAGAAAATCGTCAGCGATGCGCTGGTGTTTGACGACGAAACTTTTACGCATGCCCCGTTGGGCGATCTCCATTTCTCGGCATTTGAACAACAATCCTGGCATGACAATCCGGCGCTGCCGGTAGCGGTATATCAACTGCTTTCCGGGGCGCACTATCGCACCTCGCCACTTGATCTGCGGCGGATGATGGACGCACCAGGCCAACATTTTCTTCAGGCATCGTGTGCTGATTCGGTGGCGGGAGCCGTCTGGTTGGTGGATGAAGGGGGACTATCTGCTGAATTAAGCCAGGCCGTTTGGACAGGATATCGCCGACCACGAGGAAATCTGGTTGCACAGTCACTGGCGGCGCACGGTGGCGATCCGTTGGCGGCAACGCTCATTGGACGGCGGGTAAGCCGAATTGCGGTTCATCCTGCTCGCCAGCGAGAAGGTATCGGGCAGCAGTTGATTATGCAGGCCCGGCGTTACTCCACGCAATGTGACTATCTGTCCGTCAGTTTTGGGTATACGGTCGAACTCTGGCGTTTCTGGCAGCGCTGTGGTTTTGTTCTGGTGCGTATGGGCAATCACCGCGAAGCCAGCAGCGGGTGCTATACCGCCATGGCGTTACTGCCTATTAGTGAAGCGGGAAAACGCCTTGCCGGGCGCGAACACCAGCGTCTGCGTCGTGATGCGGAGATCCTTACGCAGTGGAACGGTGAGGGCATTCCGCTGGCCCCGTTGAAAGAGTCTACGCTTAATGAGGATGACTGGAACGAGCTGGCCGGATTTGCTTTCGCCCATCGGCCATTACTGACGTCGCTTGGCTGTCTGACTCGTCTGCTTCAGCACAGCGAGTTACCTCTCCCGGCCTTGCGGGGCCGCTTACAGGCTAAACGCAGCGATGCCGAATTGTGCCAGCAGTTGAAGATCTCCGGGCGTAAAGCACTGCTGGTCGTTCAGCGGGCCGAGGCGGTGCAGGCGTTAAAGCAGCTGGATGCTGAACGTATACAGCGGCTACAAAATCGCATTATGCAATGGCAAAATTTTCACTAACTTCTTCAATTTACTGACATGGTCATTGCGGTTAAGCGGCGTAGAATAATTCTCATCAGTTAAGGAGATCGCCATGAAACATGACCATTTTGTTGTTCAAAGTCCTGATAAACCCGCTCAACAGCTACTGCTGCTGTTTCATGGCGTCGGCGATAACCCGGTTGCCATGGGCGAAATCGGCTCCTGGTTTGCACCGCTGTTTCCGGATGCGCTCATCGTCAGCATTGGCGGGGCTGAGCCTTCTGGTTCTCCTTCCGGACGTCAGTGGTTTTCGGTTCAGGGCGTAACGGAAGAGAACCGGCAGGCGCGTGTTGACGCCATTATGCCGGTCTTTATTGAAACCGTGCGCTACTGGCAGAAGCAGAGCGGCGTTTCACCTCAGGCTACCGCGCTGATTGGTTTTTCTCAGGGGGCGATTATGTCGCTTGAGAGTATTAAAGCCGAGCCAGGGCTGGTATCGCGCGTCATCGCCTTTAATGGTCGCTATGCCACCTTACCAGAGGTTGCAACCACGGCTACGACGGTGCATTTGATTCACGGCGGTGAAGACCGGGTGATTGAGTTATCTCACGCCGTTGCCGCACAGGAAGCATTAATTCGCGCGGGTGGGGATGTGACGCTGGATATCGTCGAAAATCTGGGGCACGCCATTGATGAACACAGCATGCAGTTTGCGCTGGATCATCTGCGTTTTACCATACCGAAGCACTACTTTGATGAAGCGCTGAGTGGCGGTACGCCCAACGATGATGATGTGATTGAGATGATTTAACCTGTAGGCCGGATAAGGCGAAGCCGCCATCCGGCATGACAGTCAGTGATAGTGCCGGATAGCAATGTGATATGTGTTATCCGGCCTACAAATTATTTCTTCGGCTGATCCTTATTCGGCCAATCGTCGTCGTCGTCCCATTTATCGTTAAAGTCACGATGCGGGGGAAGCTCCGGCTTATTAGCGAGAAACTTTTTGTGGTCGACGCGCTTGAGATCTTTAATCACGTTCAGCAATACGCCTACCAGAAACACCAATACTAAAATCCACCAATATTTTGCCAGCCAGTCCATGCTCATTTCCTCTTGCAGGAACACTCATCAGGCGACGAGTTGCTCCATGATACGTTGATACATACGGGCAAGCAGTTGCAGGTCGGCGGCATTAACGCATTCATTAATTTTATGAATGGTGGCATTGACCGGCCCAAGCTCTACTACCTGTGCCCCCATGCGGGCAATAAAACGCCCGTCGGATGTCCCGCCTGTAGTCAGTAACTGCGGTTTAATTTCATTATAGTGCTCAATGGCGTTCACTACTGCATCCACCAGTTTACCGCGTGCGGTCAGGAACGGCTGACCGGAGAGCCACCAGTCGACGGTATAACGCAGTTGATGTTTTTCCAGCAGTTCCAGCACCCTGGCTTTAATCATTTCATCGTTTAATTCGGTGCTGAAACGGAAGTTAAACTGGATGAACAGCTCACCAGGGATGACGTTGTTGCTACCGGTTCCTGCCTGAATATTGGCAATCTGCATACTGGTCGCTGGGAAGAACTCGTTACCCTGATCCCACTCGATCGCCACCAGTTCATTGAGCATTGGCGCGGCGCGGTGTACCGGGTTATCAGCCAGATGTGGGTAGGCCACGTGTCCTTGCACGCCGTGAATGGTCAGGTTGCAGGTCAGCGAACCACGACGACCATTTTTCACCACGTCGCCAACGATTTCCGTACTGGATGGTTCGCCTACCAGACAATAATCGAGGCGTTCGTTACGCGCCATCAGCGCTTCAACCACCTTTACGGTGCCGTTTTTGGCGCTGGCTTCTTCGTCAGAGGTTATCAGGAACGCCAGACGGCCCTGATGATTAGGATGTTGGGCGACAAAGCGTTCTGCGGCCACGATCATCGCTGCCAGTGAACCTTTCATATCGGCAGCGCCACGCCCAAACAGCATGCCATCGCGAATGGTCGGTTCGAACGGCGGATTAATCCAGCGATCGACATCGCCGGCAGGCACTACGTCAGTGTGACCGGCAAATGCCAGGGTCTCACCTTTACCGCGCCATGCCCAAAAATTCTGCGTGTCACCAAAATCCATACGCTCAACGGTAAAACCTACCGCACGCAGACGTTCAATCATTAACGCCTGGCACCCGGCATCATCCGGGCTCAGAGAAGGACGGCGAATAAGCTGCTGAGTCAGCTCAATAACCGGGCACGACATAGATTACACCTCATTAAAAAACTGCGTATAACTGGAATCACTGAAACCAAGCAGCATAGGCTTACCCGGCTCGCAGAGCAATGGGCGTTTGATAATTGCAGGCATTTCAATCATCAACGCGGCGGCGGCGTCCGCAGTAGTGATTTGACTACGCGTGGCTTCATCCAGTTTCCGCCACGTGGTTCCACGCGTATTGAGCAGCGGCTCCCAACCTAATTCGCTGATAAAAGACTGTAATAGCGCGTTGTCCAGGCCGTCGACGCGATAATCATGGAAGCGGTAGTCGATCTCTCGTTGTTCTAACCAGCGTCTGGCTTTTTTAATCGTATCGCAATTTTTAATGCCGTAGAGCGTGATCATTTGAATCCTTATCGATTTAATTTGAATATTTATTCTCGTGTTGTGTGAACACGGATAATACATATTGTCATCCTGGCGTTATAGAGAAATATAACATTGTTGAACAATGGTGAATAATGATTCCTGAAAGTTCCAAAACTAACTCATAAATGAAAATCAGAATTTGCCTGTTTGCATCAGCCTGTTTTTTCATCAGAATTGCAAAAGTAGTAGATGATGTATGAATATTTCAAAATATTGCAGTAAGTCACATAAAATTTATGGGCATAGCGCATAGTGATCACATAAACCCCAAACACGGGAGGATGTAATCACAACCATCGGTTAAATGATCTTCTTTTGATGATGATGATTTCGTAGAATGCTCATAATAATAAGAGAGGTTGTTATGATTGAACGTGAACTGGGGAACTGGAAAGACTTTATCGAAGTCATGCTTCGTAAATAATTTTCTGGAAGAAATTCAGATCCTGCAAAGGATAAAAAAAGGCGACTCAACGTAAGTCGCCTTTTTTGTGTCCGATTATTCTGGGCGTGGCTTCAATGGGAAGCGTCGGCGGACCAGTACAAAGAACAGGGGAACGAAGTAAATCGCCAGGATGGTGGCTGAAATCATCCCGCCCATTACGCCGGTCCCCACTGCATGTTGACCGCCGGAACCCGCGCCATTGCTGATGGCCATCGGCAACACCCCAAAGATAAACGCCAGCGACGTCATCAGAATTGGGCGTAAGCGCTGGCGACAGGCATGCAGCGTGGCATCAAGCAGATCGTGTCCTTTCTCGTTCATCTCATTGGCGAATTCAACAATCAATATCGCGTTCTTTGCTGAAAGACCGATAACGGTTAATAACCCGACCTGGAAATAGACATCGTTTTCCAGACCGCGCATCCAGGTGGCCAGCAGCGCGCCGATAACCCCCAGCGGCACGACCAGCATGACGGAGAAGGGCACCGACCAGCTCTCGTACAGCGCCGCCAGACACAGGAACACCACCAGCAGAGAGATGGCGTACAGGGCGGGGGCCTGAGAACCCGACAGTCGTTCCTGATAAGACATCGCCGTCCATTCCAGGCCAAATCCGGTCGGCAATTGGCGGACCAGCGACTCCATCACGTCCATCGCCGTACCGGTACTGACGCCGGGCGCGGCTTCACCGACAATCTCGACGGCAGAATAGCCGTTATAACGCTCCAGACGCGGTGAGCCGGTTTCCCAACGCGAGGTGGCAAAGGCCGAAAAAGGCACCATGCCGCCGCTATTATTGCGGACGTACCACAGGTTGATATCGTCCGGGAGCATGCGGTATTTTGCCGCCGCCTGGACGTAGACTTTCTTCACGCGGCCGCGGTCCATAAAGTCGTTAACGTAGCTGGAGCCCCAGGCCGTTTGCAATGTGTCGTTGATGTCGTCAATGGACACGCCCAGCGCCTGGGCTTTGCGCTGATCGATATCAATTTGCAATTGTGGACTGTCGTCGAGTCCGTTATGACGAACGCGGGTGAGGGACGCGTCTTTCCCGGCCAGCTCAATCAGCTTGTCGCGTGCGGCCATTAACGCGTCATGGCCCGCGCCGGCGTGATCCTGCAGTTCCATATCAAAACCAGCCGAACTTCCGAGGCCGCTAATGGCTGGAGGGCTGCTGGCGAAGACGCGAGCCTCTTTAATCTTATTAAACGCTTTGGTCGCGCGTTCGATGATGGCGAAGGAGGTCCCGGTGGTGGTGTCACGCTCATCCCAGTCTTTTAAACGCACGAACATACGCGCCACGTTTTGTCCGTTCCCGCCGGGGCCGGATCCTACCGTGGAAAAGACCGACATGATGTTGTCTTTTTCGTGGGTGAAGTAATACTTCTCTACTTCCTCTACCACTTTCAACGTTTGTTGTTGGGTGGAGCCGCTGGGGAGCTGTATCGAGGTGGTAAACATTCCGCGGTCTTCCAGCGGCAGGAAGGAAGTCGGCAGACGCAGGAACAGGAAGACCATACCGCCGAGCAGCAGAACGTAGATCAGGATCCAGCGCAGGCTGCGGTGCAGGATCCGGGCAACGCCTTTTTCGTAGCGCTCGGCGTTGCGATTAAACATGCGGTTAAACCAGCCGAAGAAACCGGTTTGCCCGTGATGCTCGCCTTTATGCAGCGGTTTGAGTAGCGTGGCGCACAGGGCAGGGGTGAGGATCATCGCCACCAGAACGGACAGCACCATCGCGGAAACAATGGTAATCGAGAACTGGCGATAAATCGCCCCGGTGGTACCGCCGAAGAAGGCCATTGGGATAAACACTGCCGACAGTACCATGGCGATACCGACCAGCGCCCCCTGGATTTGCCCCATCGATTTCCGCGTCGCTTCACGCGGCGTGAGGCCTTCCTCACTCATAATACGCTCGACGTTTTCCACTACTACAATGGCGTCATCCACCAGCAGGCCGATCGCCAGCACCATCGCAAACATGGTTAACGTGTTCACGCTATAGCCAAAGGCGTAGAGCACGGAGAAGGTGCCCATCAGAACGACAGGTACGGCGATAGTGGGAATCAGCGTGGCGCGGAAGTTTTGCAGGAACAGGTACATGACCAAAAATACCAGCGCGATCGCTTCCAGCAGGGTTTTTACCACGTCGATGATTGAGGCTTTAACGAAGGAGGTGGTTTCATACGCCACCTTGTATTCCAGCCCGTGTGGAAAATACTGCGAAAGCTCGTTCAGGCGGTCGATAACCAGCTCAGCCGTTGCCATTTCATTAGCGCCGGAGGCCAGTTTTACCCCCAGACCGGAAGCCGGGTTGCCGTTGAAGCGGCTGAGGTAGTCATACTTTTCCGCGCCCATTTCGACCGTCGCCACGTCGCCCAGTTTAACTTCTGAACCGTCCTGGTTAACGCGTAGCGTAATCGCGCGGAATTGATCCGGAGTCTGCAGCAGCGACTGGGCATTAATCGTCGCATTCAGCGCCTGTTTGTCTACTGAAGGCGTACCGCCAAGTTGCCCGACGGCAATCTGCGCATTCTGTGACTCGATGGCATCGGTCACATCTTTGGCGGTCATCTGGAAACTGTTAAGTTTGGCCGGATCGAGCCAGATACGCATGGAGTATTGTGAGCCGTAGGCATCGATATCCCCCACGCCGTTTATACGGCTGAGCGGATCCTGAATATTACTCGCGACGTAATCGGCGATGTCCTGCTTATCCATGGAGCCATCGGTAGAGACGAAGGCGATGGTCAGAATATTGGTATCCCCGGTTTTACGCACCGTGACACCTTGATCCTGTACCGCCTGCGGCAGCTTACGCATTGCCGATTGCAGCTGGTTTTGCACCTGCTGTACGGCCTCGTCAGGATCGGTTCCGGCGACAAAGCTCAGCGTAACCGTCGCCTGGCCTGTCCCGCTGCTTTGTGATGACATGTACATCAGATTATCGAGACCAGTCATATTCTGCTCGATGACCTGGGTCACGGTGTTTTCCAGCGTTTGTGCAGATGCGCCAGGATAGTTGGCGGTTACCCGCACGTTGGGCGGGGCCAGATCGGGATATTGCTCAACGGGTAGTGAAAAAATAGCCAGGGCTCCTGTCAGGCACAACAGGATAGCTAACACCCAGGCAAAAATGGGGCGATCGATGAAAAAATTCGCCATTAAAAGGGGACCTCGTGTTTCTGCGTATCGTTATGGGTATGACTTGTTTCACTTTAGCGGCAAGGTACGAGCCAAACGTGGAGAAAAAAAGAAGATAATGTAAATTATCATGCCCGTTTACAGCATACCTTTTGTGCCAGCGCCCGTCAGGGCGGGATCCCGGCCTGCAAGCGCTTTGCGGTTCTTTACGTTAGACCACTGTCGGATTCAGCCGAACGAAAACTGATGCTTACCAGCGTTCCCCCGCCGGAGGGCTGCGAGAAGGTCAATGTGCCGCTGAGTCTTTCCGCTCGCTCACGCATAATATTTAATCCATAGTGTCCGGTAGGCTCATGCGGTTCGCCAATGCCGATGCCGTTATCGCGGATATAAACCGTATGATTGCCATCCGGCGCGGTGACGCAACTGACGGCAATTTCGGTTGCGTTAGCATGCTTAATCGCGTTCAGCACCGCTTCACGAACAATTTGCAACAGATGCACCTGCATTTGCGCATCCAGCGCCAGCGTAGGCAACCGACAGTCGAGTGTGAGTTTAGCTGTGGTCTGATTTTGCAGCGTTTCCAGCATTTCATGCAGAGCGGAGGGTAAATCGGCCTGCTGTAAGGTCAGACGGAAGGTGGTCAGCAGCTCGCGCAATTGACGATAGGCATCATTCAGCGCCTGAGAGAAATCCGCCATAATGCTTTGCGCCGGAGCGTTATCCTCTGGAATCGAGCGCTTCAGCAGCGTGAGCTGAATGCGTAAATAAGAGAGCACCTGCGCCAGCGAGTCATGCAGTTCGCGTGCAATGGTCGCGCGCTCTTCCATTAATAACAGCTGCTGAAAATGTTTTTGCGCCTGGTTGAAGTACAACCCGCGTCCCAGCATTGATGATACGCTGTTGAGCAGCGGGGTCGAGGCATTGACGTTTGGACTTTGCCAGTGCAGTTCGCCGTAGACGGTTTCCTGCATCGTGACCGGCAGGATTTGCATTGGCAGCTCGGGGCTTTTGGTCCCTTCGCTAATCCGCCAGTTATCACCGACGGTAAGCTTCAGGAAATACGCGGCGTCATGTTCGCGGACAATCTGTAAAATATGGCGGAAGCAGTACACATCAATCTGACTGGTGTTGAGCGCCTGAGAGCACTGATACAGCACCTCCAGGCGGCGATTAGCTTCGTGGAGATCGTGGGTTTTCTCTGCGACCGAGGCTTCCAGCGAGCGGTACAGCTTGTGTAATTCACTCGACATCTGGCTAAAGGTCTTGCCCAGCAGCCCCAGTTCGTTGGGTAAACCGGTATCCAGCGGCGGGATATCAAACTGACCGTGCTCAATGTGCTGGCTGGCCATTACCAGCTTATTGAGTGGCCGCACCACCTGCTGGCGAATGCGCCGCAGGGTAAAGAAGACGAGCGTGAATATGCCGATCCCGCCGGCCAACGAAATACTAAAAACCAGCATCACTTTGCGTTCGGCGTAGTGTTGCAGCGCCAGCACGAAGAGATCGATTTGATCGACATAGTTATTGATATTGGCCTGGTACCATTTTAAATCGCCATCGATCAGACGGGCGTTCATTTCCAGCCAGTTTGCATGCAGTCGTCCATAGCGACTTTTCACCGCTTGCGGTACATACCACGCATTCAGATTTTGCAATGCCGGCGAGTTTAGCGCCTGCTGGAAAAGTTGGCGGTGAGCGTTGAGCTGCGGGCTTTGGCTTTGCAGATCGTAACCCAGACGGTAGCTTTGCATGCGCAATGAGCCAGCAACGTTGATGGCTTCAGCATCCCGCAAGCTGCTGGTCAGCGTGAGCAGCGCAATACCCGTTGAGAGAATCGACAACAGCACGATGTAGAAAAAAGCCTTGGCCAGACTGGCCGAGACCGGACGCTTTACCGTCACTTGTGCATCCTCACACACTACACGTCGCGCCTTGATTCAGCCCGAACGATGCGGTGTAGTTGATAAATGTTAATAAAACGCCATGAAACTGGATGGTAACTGAAACACAATTTCATATGCGATGAAATAAATTGATCTGCCACAGGTTCTGGATAAATAGTTGTGCTTCCTGGGCAAATGAACATTGCCGCTTCCTTCCGTGTCGGTTAATAACAACAGTCATATAAAGAATAAGGTTTTTGCAACCAAAAAAGAAGGAAGCCATGAATCGTTTTATTATGGTCAATAGCCAGCAGTGCCTGGGTTGCCATGCCTGTGAGGTCGCCTGCGTCATGGCTCACAATGGCGAGCAGCATGTCCTGAGCCCGCGGCATTTCCAGCCCCGAATTACCGTCATCAAGCATCAGCACCAGCGCAGTGCGGTGACCTGCCACCACTGTGAAGATGCGCCCTGCGCCAGAAGTTGCCCAAATGGGGCAATCAGCCATGAAAACGACAGCGTGCAGGTGAACCCGCAAAAATGTATTGGCTGCAAATCGTGCGTCGTGGCTTGTCCCTTTGGCACGATGCAGATCGTACTCACTCCCGTGGCTAAAGGAAAGGTGAAAGCGACAGCGCATAAATGCGACTTATGTCAGGGGCGTGAAGAGGGGCCCGCCTGCGTGGAAAACTGTCCGGCACAGGCGTTACAGTTGGTGACGGAAAACGCGCTTACCGGTCTGTCAAAAGCGCGCAGACTGCGTACAGCCAGTCTGGAGAGTCAGCCCTGGCACAGTAGCGCTACCGATTTTGTTCAGGATGCCATCACCAAACGTGAGCAAATGCAGGCGACACCTGCCCGTGGTGAGCCGGATAAGCTGGCGATTGAAGCCCGTAAAACCAGCTTTGAAGAGATCTATCTGCCGTTTCGTACGGCGCAGGCGGAACGGGAAGCGTCCCGCTGCCTGAAATGCGGCAACCACAGTATTTGCGAATGGACCTGCCCACTGCACAACCATATTCCGCAGTGGATTGAACTGGTCAAAGCCGGGAACATCGACGCGGCGGTTGAGCTTTCTCATCAGACCAACTGCCTGCCGGAAGTGACCGGGCGCGTGTGTCCCCAGGACCGGCTCTGCGAAGGGGCATGCACGGTGCGTAACGAGCATGGCGCGGTGACTATCGGTAATATTGAGCGTTATATATCTGATCGGGCGCTGAGCAAAGGTTGGCGACCTGACTTAAGCCACGTACAGAAAGTGGATAAACGCGTCGCGATTATCGGCGCGGGTCCGGCAGGCCTGGCCTGTGCAGATGTGTTAGCGCGAAACGGCGTTAGCGCTACCGTGTACGATCGCCATCCTGAAATCGGCGGTTTGCTGACGTTTGGCATACCGGCCTTCAAGCTGGACAAAACGTTGTTGGCGCGTCGCCGCGAAATCTTCAGCGCCATGGGCATTCATTTCGAACTTAACTGTGAAGTGGGAAGGGATGTGGCGCTGGCGACGCTGCTGGAAGAGTACGATGCCGTGTTTGTGGGCGTGGGGACCTATCGTTCCATGAAGGCGGACCTGCCGAATGAAGACGCGCCTGGCGTTTATGATGCGCTGCCGTTCCTGATTGCCAACACAAAACAGGTGATGGGGCTGGATGAACTGCCTGAAGAGCCGTTTATCGATACTGCCGGGCTGAACGTGGTTGTCCTGGGGGGCGGCGATACGGCGATGGACTGCGTACGCACCGCGCTGCGTCACGGCGCAAGCCAGGTAACCTGCGCCTACCGTCGTGATGAAGCCAACATGCCGGGTTCGAAAAAAGAGGTGATAAACGCGCGCGAAGAGGGGGCGAACTTTGAGTTTAACGTTCAGCCGGTTGAACTGGTGTTGAATGCCGATGGACGAGTCAGCGGCGTGCGTTTCTTACGTACCCAGCTTGGCGAGCCGGACGCGAATGGGCGTCGACGTCCGGTGCCGATCGCCGGGAGTGAGTTTGTGATGCCCGCAGACGCGGTGATCATGGCGTTTGGTTTCCACCCGCACGGTATGCCGTGGCTGGAGACGCATGGCGTTAAGGTCGATAACTGGGGACGCATTGCCGCCAACGTTGAGAGCGCGTACCGTTATCAAACCAGTAATCCGAAAATTTTTGCCGGCGGAGATGCGGTACGCGGTGCGGACCTGGTGGTCACGGCGATGGCCGAAGGGCGGCATGCTGCCCAGGGGATCGTTGACTGGCTGGGCGTAAAATCAGTCAAATCTCATTAATCGGCGAGTAGGCCGGATAAAACGCGTTAGCGTTGCCATCCGGCAATGTGCCGCATGCATGCCTGATGGCGCTTTGCTTATCAGGCCTACATTGTTCCAAGACAAACCCGGTTTCACGGCGTAGTATTATTTTTCACTTCTCGCCGTGGAGCCGGTATGTCGCAAAAAATTACCCTCATCAAAGATAAAGTCCTTTCTGATAACTACTTCATCCTGCGCAATATCACCTATGACCTGACCCGAAGTAATGGGGAGGTGATTCGTCACAAACGCGAGGTTTACGATCGCGGCAACGGTGCGACTATTCTGTTGTATAACGCTGAGAAAAAAACCGTGGTGCTCATCCGTCAGTTCCGTGTCGCGACCTGGGTCAACGGTAACGAAGACGGCCAACTGATTGAAACCTGCGCCGGGCTACTGGATAACGACGAACCGGAAGCGTGTATTCGTAAAGAGGCGATTGAAGAGACCGGCTATGAAGTGGGTGAAGTGCGTAAACTGTTCGAACTCTACATGTCGCCGGGCGGCGTAACGGAGCTGATCCATTTCTTTATCGCGCAATACAGCGACAGTCAGCGGGCAAACGCAGGCGGCGGTGTTGAAGATGAAGATATTGAGGTTCTGGAGCTACCGTTCACGCAGGCACTGGAAATGATTAAAACGGGTGAGATCCGTGACGGCAAAACGGTGCTGTTGTTGAACTACCTGCAGTCGTCGCACCTTATGGATTAACCTCCAGTATTAATATTTCTTTACAAATAGACGGCCAATCCGACGATTCTTATTGAGCCACATCAGTCGCGCAAGGAAGATACCGCTTAGGCTGTGTGTTTTGATTTCGGGGTTGTACCGTCCATGCGCTATCGCGTCATTTTCCTTTTCCTGCTCGGGCTGCTACCCGTTCGTTTGCTGTGGGCCGCGCCCGCGCAGCAGGCTTTTTCTGACTGGCAGGTGACGTGTAACAACCAGAATTTTTGCGTGGCGCGCAATACCGGAGAACATCACGGCCTGGTCATGACCCTCAGCCGCAGCGCTGGGGCGCACACCGATGCGGTGTTGCGTATTGAACTGGGAGGGCTGGAGCCTTCCCATGTTAAAGAGAGCGAAATTTCGCCGCGTCTGTTGCTGGATGGCGCCCCGCTTGCGCTTAGCGGTGAGCACTGGCGTATTACGCCCTGGCAACTGATGACCGATGATCCGGCCACTATTAGCGCATTTTTACAAACTGTACAGGACGCGAAGGCAATAACCCTGCAAAAAGGCGCGCAAAATCTTTCACTGATCGGATTAAAAGCCGCATTGTTGTTTATCGACGCCCAGCAAAAACGCGTGGGGAGCGAAACCGCATGGATCGAAAAAGGTGATGAGCCGCCGCTCAGCGTACCGCCAGCCCCAGCCCTGAAAGGTGTGGCTGTCATTAATCCCACGCCAACCCCTTTAACGCAACAAGAGCGCAGCGAGCTGCTGGATTATGGTAACTGGCGCATCAATGGTATTCGCTGCTCGATCGATCCACTGCGTCGCGAGATGCGCGTCACGGCCCTGACGGATGATAAAGCGCTACTGATGATCGGCTGCGAAGCTGGGGCGTATAACACTATCGATCTGGCGTGGATTGTTTCGCGCGCAAAACCGTTAACCTCCAGTGCCGTACGTTTGAGTCTCCCTTTTAAAACGGATGCCGAAAGTCGGGATATGGAGCTGACTAACGCCACGTTTGACGAGAAGTCGCGGGAACTGGTCACCCTCGCCAAAGGACGAGGGTTGGCAGATTGTGGTATCCAGACGCGCTGGCGCTATGACGGACAGCGGTTTCGCCTGGCGCGTTATGCCCAGGAACCAAGTTGCGATAACTGGCATGGGCCAGATGCCTGGCCCACATTGTGGATCACGCGTTAAGCACTTTATGCGCTTTGGCGACGATGTTATCCACCGTAAAGCCGAAGAACGGGAACAACTTATCTGCCGGAGCCGATTCTCCATAACCGGTCATGCCGACAATCGCCCCTTTTAGACCGACATATTTGTACCAGTAATCGGCAATGCCTGCTTCCACCGCCACGCGCGCGCTGACGTTTGTCGGTAAGACAGATTCCCGGTACGCTTCATCCTGAGCGTCAAAAATATCGGTTGAGGGCAGAGAAACCACGCGCACGTTACGGCCTTCACCGGTCAGTTTTTCCGCTGCCAGTAGCGTGATTTCCATTTCTGAACCGGTCGCAATCAAAATAACATCCGGTTTACCGCCGCTGTCCTTCAGCACATATCCTCCGCGGGCAATCTGCTGCACCTGTTCAGGCGTTCGCTCAACCTGCGCCAGATTTTGTCTGGAGAGGATTAGCGCCGTTGGCCCGTCATGGCGTTCGACCGCCAGCTTCCAGCCCACCGCGGCTTCGACCTGATCGCACGGTCGCCAGGTGCTGAAATTAGGCGTCAGACGCAGGCTGGCGAGCTGCTCGACGGCCTGGTGCGTAGGACCATCCTCCCCCAGACCAATCGAGTCGTGGGTATAAACCATGATTTGTCTGGCCTTCATCAGCGCCGCCATGCGCGCGGCATTACGGGCATATTCGACAAACATCAGGAACGTGGCGGTGTACGGTACAAAGCCACCGTGATGGGCGATACCGTTGGCAATCGCGGTCATGCCAAATTCCCGCACGCCGTAGTGGATGTAGTTTCCGGCCGGATCCTCTTTAAGTGAAGCGGAACCTTTCCAGATGGTCAGGTTGCTGGGCGCCAGATCCGCTGACCCGCCAAGCAGTTCAGGCAGTATCGGCCCGTAGGCGTTCAGGGTATTTTGTGAGGCCTTACGGGTGGCGATTTTGGCCGGATTAGCCTGTAAGTCGGTAATGTACTTCTGGGTTGTTTCTTCCCACTGTTCCGGTAGCCCGCCGCTCATTCGACGGGTAAATTCAGCCGCCAGCTCCGGGTGTGCTTGTTGATACGCCGCGAATTTCTCATTCCAGGCCTGTTGCGCTTTCTCTCCTTTTTCCCGTGCATCCCACGCCCGGTAAATCTCTTTGGGGATCTCAAAAGCAGGATGGTGCCACCCCAGCTTCTGTCGGGTTAGCGCCACTTCTTCTTCACCCAGCGCGGCGCCGTGCGCTTCTTCTTTCCCGGCTTTATTCGGTGAGCCAAAACCAATCACCGTGCGGCAGATAATTAGCGATGGCTTATCGGTAACAGCCTGCGCTTCCTGAATCGCTTTTTTCACCGCCTCAGGATCATGACCATCAATCTCATGCACCACATGCCAGTGATAGGCCTCAAAGCGTTTTGCGGTATCGTCGGTAAACCAGCCGTCGGTTTCGCCATCAATCGAGATGCCGTTGTGATCGTAGAAGCCGATCAGTTTGCCCAGTCCCAGGGTTCCCGCCAGGGAACAAACCTCGTGGGAAATCCCCTCCATCAGGCAGCCGTCGCCCATAAACACCCAGGTATAGTGGTTAATAATCTCATGATCCGGCTGGTTAAATTGCGCAGCCAGCGTGCGTTCGGCAATCGCCAGGCCGACCGCGTTGGCTAAACCCTGACCCAGCGGGCCGGTGGTGGTTTCCACGCCCGGCGTGTAGCCGATTTCTGGATGCCCTGGCGTCTTCGAATGCAGTTGGCGGAAGTTCTTCAACTCCTCTAACGGCAAATCGTAGCCGGAAAGATGCAGCAGACTGTAAAGCAGCATTGAAGCGTGACCATTGGACAGAATAAATCGGTCACGATCGTACCAGGTGGGATCGGTCGGGTTATGGCGGAGGAAATCATTCCACAGTACTTCGGCGATATCGGCCATACCCATTGGTGCGCCGGGGTGGCCTGAGTTAGCTTTTTGTACGGCATCCATACTTAGCGCACGAATGGCATTGGCAAGCTCTTTACGGGTCATAGGAAATACTCCTTGAAAAGTAAAGCGTTAGATGCGTGTGTTAATTCACACTTTTGGGAAAATTGCGGGCTGCACACGCAAAAAGCATAGCAGACAAGCATGGCATTGCTGGATTAAGCAGGTAACATGGCTGTTATAAGTTGATAACAAATTCTTTCTTTGAATGGCGAGAGTTTGGGGACCTTCAAAGTTTGGGCCGCTGACTGAGGTGATAATGTGCGGCTCGTAGCATGGTTACCCGCGCCACTTTTTTGATCGACACGTGAAAGGAACAACAAGATGGATGACCAGTTAAAACAAAGCGCCCTCGATTTCCACGAATTTCCAGTACCAGGTAAAATTCAGGTTTCTCCGACCAAGCCTCTTGCAACACAGCGCGATCTTGCTCTGGCCTACTCGCCAGGCGTTGCAGCGCCGTGTCTGGAAATTGAAAAGGACCCGCTGGCGGCCTACAAATACACCGCGCGCGGCAACCTGGTTGCGGTTATCTCCAACGGTACGGCGGTGCTGGGCCTGGGCAATATCGGCGCACTGGCTGGCAAACCGGTGATGGAAGGTAAAGGCGTTCTGTTTAAGAAATTCGCCGGGATTGACGTGTTCGATATCGAAGTGGATGAGCTTGATCCGGATAAATTTATCAATGTCGTGGCGGCTCTGGAGCCAACATTTGGCGGCATCAACCTCGAAGATATCAAAGCGCCGGAGTGCTTCTACATTGAGCAAAAACTGCGCGAGCGCATGAATATTCCGGTATTCCATGATGATCAGCACGGCACGGCGATCATCAGCACCGCCGCAATTCTGAACGGTCTGCGGGTGGTGGAGAAGAACATATCTGACGTACGCATGGTGGTGTCCGGCGCAGGTGCGGCGGCGATTGCCTGTATGAACCTGCTGGTGGCGCTGGGGATGCAGAAACACAATATTGTGGTCTGCGACTCCAAAGGCGTGATTTACAAAGACCGCGAACCGAACATGGCGGAGACCAAAGCGGCTTACGCGGTAGTGGATGACGGCAAACGTACGCTGGATGACGTGATTGACGGCGCAGACATTTTCCTCGGCTGTTCCGGCCCGAAAGTGCTGACCCAGGAAATGGTCAAGAAGATGGCGCGTGCGCCAATGATCCTGGCACTCGCCAACCCGGAACCGGAAATCCTGCCGCCGCTGGCAAAAGAGGTGCGTTCCGACGCCATCATTTGCACCGGTCGTTCTGACTACCCGAACCAGGTTAACAACGTCCTGTGCTTCCCGTTCATCTTCCGCGGTGCGCTGGATGTCGGCGCTACCGCCATCAACGAAGAGATGAAACTGGCTGCAGTACACGCGATTGCTGAGCTGGCGCACGCCGAGCAGAGCGAAGTGGTGGCCTCTGCCTATGGCGATCAGGACCTGAGCTTTGGCCCGGAATACATCATTCCGAAACCGTTCGACCCACGTCTGATCGTCAAAATCGCCCCAGCGGTAGCAAAAGCGGCGATGGACTCCGGTGTGGCGACGCGTCCGATTGCTGACTTTGACGCTTATATCGATAAGCTGACCGAATTTGTCTACAAAACCAACCTGTTCATGAAGCCGATTTTCTCCCAGGCACGTAAAGCGCCGAAGCGCGTGGTGCTGACGGAAGGGGAAGAGGCGCGTGTGCTGCATGCGACTCAGGAGCTGATCACCTTAGGTCTGGCGAAGCCGATCCTGATTGGTCGTCCGAGCGTGATCGAAATGCGTATCCAGAAACTGGGGCTGCAGATCAAAGCCGGTGTCGATTTTGAAATCGTTAACAATGAGTCCGATCCGCGCTTTAAAGAGTACTGGAGCGAGTACTACCAGATCATGAAGCGCCGTGGTATTACCCAGGAGCAGGCGCAGCGTGCGGTGATTGCCAATACCACGGTGATCGGTGCGATCATGGTGCAGCGCGGTGAAGCGGATGCAATGATCTGCGGTACGATTGGCGACTATCATGAGCACTTCAGCGTAGTTAAAGAGGTGTTTGGTTACCGCGAAGGCGTGCATACGGCCGGAGCGATGAACGCTTTGCTGCTGCCAAGCGGTAACACCTTTATCGCCGACACCTACGTCAACGATGACCCTACGCCGGAGCAACTGGCTGAAATCGCCGTGATGGCGGCAGAAACCGTACGTCGCTTTGGTATTGAACCGAAGGTGGCATTACTGTCGCATTCCAACTTTGGCTCATCAAACTGTCCGTCGGCCAGCAAAATGCGTGAAGCACTGGCGCTGATTAAGGCGCGTGCGCCAGAATTGATGATTGACGGTGAAATGCACGGTGATGCCGCGCTGGTGGAAAGTATCCGTAATGACCGTATGCCGGACAGCCCGTTGAAAGGCTCAGCGAATATTCTGGTGATGCCGAATATGGAGGCTGCTCGTATTAGTTACAACTTACTACGTGTTTCCAGCTCCGAAGGCGTAACGGTCGGCCCAGTGCTGATGGGGGTAGCGAAACCGGTTCACGTATTAACGCAGATCGCCTCTGTTCGTCGTATCGTTAATATGGTGGCGCTGGCCGTTGTAGAAGCTCAAACACAGCCGCTGTAATTTCACTTTAATTATTTCTGGCGCGGGTACCTCCCGCGCCTTTTTATTTTCCTTTTCTTAGTGATCCACTTCACCTTTTAAACCTGGTTGCCGAATTTTGTTATTTACTCTGACAAAAAATTGCCACGATGAGGGCAGTTTTAGCGGAGGCGGTGAGCAATGGAAAAAGAACGCATCATTCAGGAATTTGTGCCGGGGAAACAGGTCACGCTGGCGCATCTCATTGCGCACCCTGGCGAAGAACTGGCGAAAAAGATCGGCGTTCCCGAAGCAGGCGCTATCGGCATTATGACGCTGACGCCAGGCGAAACCGCGATGATAGCCGGTGATTTAGCCATGAAAGCGGCGGATGTACATATCGGCTTTCTCGATAGATTCAGCGGGGCACTGGTGATTTATGGCTCGGTAGGCGCGGTAGAAGAAGCGTTATTACAGACGGTGAGCGGTCTGGGTCGGTTATTAAATTTCACTTTGTGCAACCTGACAAAAAGTTAATCAGAGGCGGCGATGAAACGTATTGCGTTTGTCGGTACGGTGGGCGCGGGGAAAACAACGCTCTTTAATGCGCTACAGGGGAATTATTCCCTCGCCAGAAAAACACAGGCCGTTGAGTTTAATGAAAATGGCGATATCGATACGCCAGGAGAATATTTTAGCCATCCGCGCTGGTACCACGCCTTAATTACCACGCTGCAGGATGTCGATACGTTGATTTATATACACGCGGCAAATGATAAAGAAAGTCGCTTACCTGCCGGGCTGTTGGATATCGGCGCCAGTAAACGACAAATCGCCGTTATCAGCAAAACGGACATGCCGGATGCCGACGTCGCCGCAACGCGACAACTACT
This sequence comes from Citrobacter sp. wls615, assembly GCF_005281355.1. Lineage (NCBI taxonomy): Bacteria > Pseudomonadati > Pseudomonadota > Gammaproteobacteria > Enterobacterales > Enterobacteriaceae > Citrobacter > Citrobacter sp. wls615. The sequence goes on from NZ_SZXM01000059.1 coordinate 21,480, forward strand.
TCGCGGGATGGGGTTTCAGGAGCCGATTTTCGAGCTCAATAGCCATGACCCGCGCAGCGTGCAGCACCTGGTGGATTATCTGACTGAGCTCAGCCAAAAGGAGGAAAGGGCAGGTGAAAAAACTCATCACAGCTAACGATATTCGTGCGGCCCACGCACGCGGCGAACAGGAAATGTCGGTTGTTCTGCGCGCCAGCATCATCACCCCGGAGGCACGCGAAGTGGCGGAGCTGCTGGGTGTCACTATCCGTGAATGCGACGAATCTGCGCCAACTGCCGCCGCTGTTGCACCGGTTGCGGTGGATGATGGCAAAACGGAGAGCCAGCGCATTCGTGAAACCATCATTGCGCAATTGCCCGAAGGACAATTTACCGAAAGCCTGGTCGCGCAGCTGATGGACAAAGTCATGAAGGAGAAACAGTCGCTGGAGCAGGGCGGAATGCAGCCGAGCTTTAAATCGGTCACCGGCAAAGGCGGCGTCAAAGTCATCGACGGTAGCAGCGTGAAGTTTGGGCGTTTTGACGGCGCACAACCACACTGCGTTGGCTTAACCGATCTGGTGACCGACCAGGACGGTAGCAGCATGGCCGCCGGGTTCATGCAGTGGGATAACGCCTTTTTCCCATGGACGCTGAACTACGACGAAATCGACATGATTCTGGAAGGCGAGCTGCACGTTCGCCACGAAGGTGAAACCATGATTGCTAAAGCCGGGGACGTCATGTTTATCCCGAAAGGCTCCAGCATTGAATTTGGTACGCCATCGACGGTGAAGTTTCTGTATGTGGCCTGGCCTGCGAACTGGCAGTCCTGCTAAGGCGGATGTATGAAGGATTTCATTACCGAAGCATGGCTCAGAGCGAACCATACGCTCAGCGAAGGGGCTGAAATTCATCTCCCCGCTGACGCTCGCCTGACGCCGTCTGCCCGGGAATTACTGGAAAGCCGACATCTGCGCATTAAGTTTATCGACGAGCAGGGCAGCCTGTTTATTGATGACGAACAACAGCAGCCGCAGCCGGTGCATGGTTTAACCAGCAGCGATACCCATCCACAGGCCAGCTGCGAACTGTGTCATCAACCGGTGGCGAAGAAACCAGACACGCTGACGCATCTGACGGCTGACAAGATGGTGGCCAAAAGTGATCCACGTCTGGGATTTCGCGCCGCGCTGGACAGCACCATCGCGCTGGCCGTGTGGTTGCAGATCGATCTGGCGGAACCGTGGCAGCCGTGGCTGGCGGATATCCGTTCGCGCCTGGGCAATATTATGCGCGCCGATGCTATGGACGAGCCGCTGGCAGCACAAGCTATCGTCGGTTTGAGCGACGAAGATTTACACCGGCTTTCACATCATCCGCTGCGCTATCTGGATCACGATCATCTGGTGCCTGAGGCCAGCCACGGACGTGATTGCGCGCTGTTGAATCTGCTGCGTACCAAAGTCCGTGAAACGGAGACGGTGGCGGCTCAGGTCTTCATTACCCGCAGTTTTGAAGTTATACGACCGGACATTATGCAGGCGCTCAATCGCCTTTCCAGTACGGTCTACGTGATGATGATTCTGAGCGTGGCGAAACATCCGCTGACGGTTAGCCAAATTCAACAGCGACTGGGGGAGAAGCCATGATCATCGAACGTGCTCGTCAACTCGCCCAACGCTCACCTGCATGGGTGGTGTTCCCGGATGCGCTGGATGTCCGGGTGCTGAAAGCGGCGAATTATTTGCATCAGCACGGTCTGGCGCACCCCATTCTCGTCGCCAGCCCATTTGCCTTGCGCCAGTTTGCTCTCAGCCATCGGGTGGCGCTGGATGGTATTCAGGTTATCGATCCGCAAAGCAATCTGGCAATGCGCGAAGAGTTTGCGCTGCGCTGGCTGGCCCGCGCGGGAGATAAAACGCCTGCGGATGCGCTGGAAAAACTTAACGATCCGCTGATGTTCGCCGCGGCAATGGTCAGCGCGGGGAAAGCTGACGTCTGTATTGCCGGCAATCTGTCGTCAACAGCAAACGTGCTGCGCGCCGGGTTACGCATTATTGGGCTACAGCCGGGCTGTAAAACGCTGTCGTCGATTTTTCTGATGCTGCCGCAGTATCTCGGACCGTCATTAGGCTTTGCCGATTGCAGCGTCGTACCCCAGCCCACCGCTGCACAGCTGGCGGATATTGCGATTGCCAGCGCGCAGACCTGGCAGGCAATTACCGGTGAAGAGCCGCGCGTGGCCATGCTGTCGTTTTCAAGTAATGGCAGTGCCCGTCACCCCAACGTCGCTAACGTGCAGCAGGCCACGGAGATCGTTCGTGAACGTGCGCCGCAGCTTATCGTGGATGGTGAACTGCAATTTGATGCCGCCTTTGTTCCGGATGTCGCCGCGCAAAAAGCGCCTGCAAGTCCGTTAAAGGGCAATGCCAATGTGATGGTCTTCCCATCGCTTGAAGCAGGCAATATTGGTTACAAAATCGCCCAGCGTTTGGGAGGGTATCGTGCAGTCGGGCCGCTGATCCAGGGGCTTGCCGCACCGCTTCATGACCTCTCTCGCGGCTGTAGCGTACAGGAAATTATCGAACTGGCGTTGGTGGCAGCAGTGCCGCGCCAGACTGACGTGAGTCGTGAAAACGCCTCGCACACACTGGTTGTATAAGGTCCCGTTCTGGACCCCTTTGACTTAAGAGGAAAGCATAATGGAAGCATTAGGAATGATTGAAACCCGGGGCCTGGTTGCACTGATTGAGGCTTCTGACGCAATGGTTAAAGCGGCACGCGTGAAACTGGTTGGCGTGAAGCAGATCGGTGGCGGTCTGGTCACTGCCATGGTCCGTGGCGACGTAGCGGCATGCAAAGCTGCAACGGACGCAGGTGCTGCGGCTGCACAGCGTATTGGCGAGCTGGTTTCCGTACATGTGATCCCGCGTCCGCATGGCGATCTGGAAGAAGTGTTCCCGATCAGCTTTAAAGGCGACAGCAACGACATGTAAGTCGTCCATGTGACGCCACAGACTGTATTGCTGGCGTCACCCTCTCTCCTTTTCACATTACCTTCTGCGGAGGGTAGGGGGAGGTTTTACCTGAAATATGCCACGGAGGCGCGTATGAAACTGGCAATCGTCACAGGACAAATTGTTTGTACCGTACGCCATCAGGGGCTCGCGCACGACAAGTTGCTGATGGTGGAAATGATTGATGCCCAGGGTAATCCCGATGGGCAATGTGCTGTTGCTATCGACAGCATCGGGGCGGGAACCGGAGAGTGGGTGCTGCTGGTCAGCGGAAGCTCAGCCCGTCAGGCGCACCGGAATGAATCATCACCTGTCGATCTGTGCGTGATTGGCATTGTCGATGAAGTGGTGGCAGGTGGTCAGGTGATCTTCCATAAATAAGGCAGAAAATCATGAATCAACAGGATATTGAACAGGTCGTGAAAGCGGTACTGCTAAAAATGAAAGACAGCAGCCAACCGGTCAGTGCCGTTCAAGAAATGGGCGTTTTTGCCTCCCTGGATGACGCAGTGGCGGCAGCAAAACTGGCCCAGCAAGGGCTGAAAAGCGTTGCCATGCGCCAACTGGCTATCGCGGCGCTACGTGAGGTGGGCGAAAAGCACGCCAGAGAATTAGCAGAACTTGCCGTCACAGAAACCGGCATGGGACGCGTTGAGGATAAATTTGCCAAAAACGTGGCGCAGGCGCGCGGCACGCCGGGAGTGGAATGCCTGTCTCCACAGGTCCTGACCGGCGATAACGGCCTGACGCTGATTGAAAACGCGCCGTGGGGCGTGGTGGCCTCGGTGACACCGTCCACCAACCCGGCCGCGACCGTTATTAACAACGCCATCAGCCTGATCGCCGCTGGCAACAGCGTGGTCTTCGCGCCGCATCCGGCAGCGAAAAAAGTTTCTCAGCGCGCCATCACCCTGCTTAACCAGGCGATCGTTGCCGCAGGTGGCCCGGCAAACCTGCTGGTCACCGTTGCCAATCCGGATATCGAAACCGCCCAGCGCCTGTTCAAGTACCCAGGCATCGGCCTGCTGGTCGTCACCGGTGGCGAAGCCGTAGTAGATGCCGCGCGTAAACACACCAACAAACGTCTGATTGCCGCCGGTGCGGGTAACCCGCCGGTGGTGGTGGATGAAACGGCCGACCTGGCGCGCGCGGCGCAGTCGATCGTCAAAGGCGCGTCGTTTGACAACAACATTATCTGCGCCGACGAAAAAGTGCTGATTGTGGTCGACAGCGTCGCCGATGAGCTGATGCGTCTGATGGAAAGCCAGCATGCGGTGAAACTGACCGCGGCTCAGGCCGAACAGCTGCAACCAGTGCTGCTGAAAAATATCGATGAGCGCGGTAAAGGCACGGTCAGCCGTGACTGGGTAGGGCGCGATGCCGGAAAAATCGCTGCGGCGATTGGTCTGAACGTACCGGAGCAAACCCGGCTGTTATTCGTCGAAACCTCCGCGACGCATCCGTTTGCCGTCACCGAACTGATGATGCCGGTTCTGCCGGTCGTGCGGGTCGCTAACGTCGATGAAGCTATTGAACTGGCGGTCAAGCTTGAAGGCGGCTGCCACCATACGGCGGCAATGCACTCACGCAATATCGACAACATGAACCGCATGGCAAACGCCATTGATACCAGCATTTTCGTTAAGAACGGGCCGTGTATTGCCGGTCTGGGACTCGGCGGCGAAGGCTGGACCACGATGACCATTACCACGCCAACCGGGGAAGGGGTAACCAGCGCGCGTACGTTTGTACGTCTGCGTCGCTGCGTGTTGGTGGACGTCTTCAGAATTGTATAAGGAGTAAAAGAGATGGCGCACGACGAACAACGTTGGCTGACACCCAGGCTGCAAAAAGCGGCCACGCTTTGTAACCAGACGCCCGCAAAGAGCGAATCACCGCTATGGCTGGGCGTTGATTTGGGGACGTGTGATGTGGTGTCGATGGTTGTCGACGGTGACGGACAGCCGGTAGCGGTTTGCCTCGACTGGGCTGATGTCGTGCGTGATGGCATCGTCTGGGATTTCTTCGGTGCGGTGACCATTGTTCGTCGCCATCTCGATACGCTTGAACAACAGCTGGGTTGCCGCTTTACCCATGCGGCAACCTCATTTCCACCGGGAACGGACCCACGTATCTCCATCAACGTGCTGGAGTCAGCCGGGCTTGAAGTGAGTCATGTGCTCGACGAGCCGACCGCCGTGGCGGATCTGTTGCAGCTCGATAACGCTGGCGTGGTGGATATTGGTGGCGGTACCACCGGGATTGCCATTGTTAAACAGGGCAAAGTGACATATTCCGCCGATGAAGCGACCGGTGGGCATCACATTTCTCTGACGCTGGCCGGGAACCGCCGTATCCAACTGGAAGAAGCCGAACAGTATAAACGTAGCAACGGTCAGGAAATCTGGCCGGTGGTTAAGCCTGTCTACGAAAAAATGGCGGAAATCGTGGCTCACCATATAGCCGGACAGGGCGTCACCGATTTATGGCTGGCCGGCGGTTCCTGTATGCAGCCGGGCGTGGATGAGCTGTTCCGTAAGCGCTTCCCGGAACTGCAGGTGCATTTACCTCAGCACAGCCTGTTTATGACCCCGCTGGCGATTGCCAACAGCGGAAAAGAAAAAGCGGAAGGAATCTATGCAAGCTGAATTGCAGACCGCGCTCTTTCAGGCATTCGACACCCTGAATCTGCAACGCGTTAAAACGTTTAGCGTTCCACCGGTCACCCTTTGCGGATTGGGAGCGCTCAGTACCTGCGGTCAGGAAGCACAAACGCGCGGACTGACGCACATGTTCGTCATGGTAGACAGCTTTCTGCATCAGGCGGGGATGACCGCTGCGCTGGAACGCAGTCTGGCGATGAAAGGCGTGGCGATGACGCTGTGGCCGTGCCCGGTGGGCGAACCGTGCATTACGGATGTCTGCGCCGCGGTCGCGCAACTGCGTGAATCGAAGTGCGACGGCGTGGTGGCCTTTGGCGGTGGCTCCGTACTGGATGCCGCTAAAGCAGTAGCGTTGCTGGTGACTAATCCCACGCAGACCCTGGCTGACATGGATGAGCGCAGCGCGTTACGTCCGCGTTTGCCGCTGATTGCCGTACCAACTACCGCCGGAACGGGGTCGGAAACCACTAACGTCACGGTGATTATCGACGCCGCGACCGGACTTAAAAAAGTGCTGGCGCATGCGTCGCTGATGCCGGATGTGGCGATTCTTGACGCCGCGCTAACGGAAGGTGTGCCTGCGCACGTCACGGCGATGACCGGGATTGATGCGCTGACGCATGCCGTTGAAGCGTACAGCGCCCTGAACGCGACACCGTTTACCGACAGCCTGGCGATTGGCGCGATTGCGATGATCGGTAAATCGCTGCCGAAGGCCGTTGGCTATGGGCAGGATCTGGCGGCGCGGGAAAGCATGCTGCTGGCCTCCTGTATGGCCGGGATGGCGTTTTCCAGCGCGGGGCTGGGCCTGTGCCATGCGATGGCCCACCAGCCGGGTGCGACGTTGCACATTCCGCACGGGCAGGCTAACGCCATGCTGCTGCCCACGGTAATGGGGTTCAACCGCATGGTGTGTCACGAACGCTTCAGCCATATCGGACGGGCGTTAACCAACAAGAAGTCGGACGATCGCGATGCCATCAACGCCGTCAGCGAGCTGATTAGCGAAGTGGGCCAGACCAGACGGCTCTCCGATGTTGGGGCAAAGCCCGAGCATTACAGCGCATGGGCTGACGCCGCGCTGGAGGATATTTGTATTCGCAGTAACCCACGCACCGCCACACAGGCACAGATTATCGACCTGTACGCGGCTGCTGGGTAATGCCTGTAGGCCGGATAAGGTGCTCGCACCGCCATCCGGCAATAACACGGCGTTAATGCCGGAGGCGACGTAAACGTCTTATCCGGCCTACAAATCACAAATGACAGGGAGTAGGGGCTATGGGAATTAACGAAATCATCATGTACATCATGATGTTCTTTATGCTGATTGCCGCCGTGGACAGGATCCTGTCGCAGTTTGGCGGTTCAGCGCGCTTCCTCGGTAAGTTCGGTAAGAGTATTGAGGGATCGGGCGGTCAGTTTGAAGAAGGTTTTATGGCGATGGGCGCGTTGGGCCTGGCGATGGTCGGTATGACCGCGCTGGCGCCGGTACTGGCGCATGTGCTCGGTCCGGTGATTATTCCGCTGTACGAAATGCTGGGCGCGAACCCGTCGATGTTTGCCGGAACGCTGCTGGCGTGCGACATGGGCGGCTTCTTCCTGGCAAAAGAACTGGCGGGCGGCGACGTTGCGGCGTGGCTGTACTCTGGCCTGATCCTGGGGGCGATGATGGGGCCAACGCTGGTGTTCTCCATTCCGGTTGCGCTGGGGATTATTGAACCGTCTGACCGTCGTTATCTGGCGCTGGGCGTGCTGGCCGGGATCGTCACCATTCCGATTGGCTGTATCGCGGGTGGTTTGGTCGCGATGTACTCCGGCGTCGAAATCAACGGTCAACCGGTGGAGTTCACCTTCGCGCTGATCCTGATGAACATGATCCCGGTGCTGATCGTGGCTGTGCTGGTGGCGCTGGGTCTGAAATTCATCCCGGAAAAAATGATCAACGGCTTCCAGATCTTCGCGAAATTCCTGGTGGCGTTAATCACCCTCGGTCTGGCGGCGGCGGTAATTAAGTTCCTGCTCGGCTGGGAGCTGATTCCGGGTCTTGATCCCATCTTTATGGCGCCGGGCGACAAGCCGGGTGAAGTGATGCGCGCCATCGAAGTTATCGGCTCTATCTCCTGCGTGCTGCTTGGTGCGTACCCGATGGTGCTCCTGCTGACCCGCTGGTTTGAAAAACCGCTGATGAGCGTCGGTAACCTGTTAAAAGTCAATAACATTGCGGCCGCAGGCATGGTCGCGACGCTGGCGAACAACATCCCAATGTTCGGCATGATGAAGAATATGGATACCCGCGGCAAAGTGATCAACTGCGCCTTTGCGGTCTCTGCGGCCTTCGCCCTGGGTGACCACTTAGGTTTCGCCGCTGCCAACATGAACGCCATGATCTTCCCGATGATTGTCGGCAAGCTGATTGGCGGCGTAACGGCGATTGGTGTGGCTATGCTGTTGGTACCGAAAGATGAAAACGTGCCAGCAGAAGTTGAAACCAACCCGGAGGCGCAATCGTGAATACTCGCCAGCTACTGAGCGTCGGTATTGATATCGGCACCACCACCACTCAGGTGATCTTTTCGCGCCTTGAGCTGGTTAACCGTGCGGCGGTGTCGCAGGTGCCGCGCTATGAATTCATCAAACGCGAAATTAGCTGGCAAAGCCCGGTGTTCTTCACGCCTGTTGATAAGCAGGGCGGGTTGAAAGAGGCCGAACTTAAAGCACTGATCCTGGCCCAGTATCAGGCGGCAGGCATCGCGCCTGAGAGTGTTGATTCCGGGGCGATCATCATTACCGGAGAAAGCGCCAAAACCCGCAACGCCCGCCCGGCGGTAATGACGCTCTCCCAGTCGCTGGGGGACTTCGTGGTTGCCAGCGCTGGTCCGCATCTGGAGTCGGTGATCGCCGGTCACGGTGCGGGCGCACAAACGCTGTCTGAGCAGAAGTTATGCCGTGTACTGAATATCGACATCGGTGGCGGGACGTCGAACTACGTGCTGTTCGACGCCGGAAAAGTCAGCGGTTCGGCCTGCCTGAACGTGGGGGGGCGACTACTGGAAACCGACGGCCAGGGGCGCGTGGTGCATGCGCACCAGCCGGGACAGATGATTGTTGATGACGTATTTGGTCCGGACTTTGACGCCCGAACGCTCAACGCCGCACAGCTGGTCCAGGTAGCAAGGCGCATGGCGGCGCTGATTGTGGAGGTGATTGACGGCACGCTTTCACCTTTGGCACAGGCGCTGATGCAAACCGGTCCGCTGCCTGCGGGCGTGAAACCGGAAGTGATTACGTTGTCCGGCGGGGTGGGCGAGTGCTACCGCAACCAACCTGCCGATCCGTTCTGTTTTTCCGACATTGGTCCGCTGCTCGCCACGGCGTTGCATGAACATCCGCGCCTGCGTGAGATGAACGTGCAGTTCCCGGCGCAAACCGTGCGCGCCACGGTGATTGGCGCCGGGGCGCATACGCTGTCGCTTTCTGGCAGCACCATCTGGCTGGAAGGCGTGGCGCTTCCGCTGCGCAATCTGCCGGTGGCGATTCCGGTTGATGAGGCTGATTTGGTGGCCGCCTGGCAACAGGCGTTGATGCAGCTCGATCTGGATCCGCAAACGGACGCCTACGTGCTGGCGCTGCCCGGTTCGCTACCGGTGCGCTACGCAGCGCTGTTAACGGTAATTGATGCGCTGCTGGCCTTTGTCGCGCGCTATCCGAATCCGCATCCCCTGCTGGTGGTAGCCGAGCAGGATTTTGGTAAAGCCCTGGGCATGCTGTTACGCCCACAGTTACAGCAACACCCGCTGGCGGTCATCGATGAGGTGGTTGTCCGGGCGGGGGACTATATCGACATTGGTACGCCTCTTTTTGGCGGATCGGTTGTGCCGGTGACGGTGAAATCACTCGCATTTCCTTCCTGAGGGAACGACTTATGAAACTAAAGACCACATTGTTCGGCAATGTTTATCAGTTTAAGGATGTTAAAGAGGTGCTGGCTAAAGCCAACGAACTGCGTTCGGGGGATGTGCTGGCAGGGGTAGCTGCAACCAGTTCGCAGGAACGCGTGGCGGCCAAGCAGGTGCTGTCGGAAATGACGGTAGCGGATATCCGTAATAACCCGGTGATTTCCTATGAAGAGGACTGCGTGACGCGTCTGATTCAGGATGACGTCAACGAAACGGCCTATAACCGTATCAAAAACTGGAGTATCAGTGAGCTGCGCGAGTACGTGCTGAGCGATGAAACCTCCGTTGATGACATTGCGTTTACGCGCAAAGGGTTAACGTCGGAAGTGGTCGCTGCGGTAGCAAAAATCTGCTCTAACGCGGACCTGATCTACGGCGGTAAGAAAATGCCGGTGATCAAAAAGGCCAATACCACCATCGGTCTACCGGGCACCTTCAGCTGCCGTTTACAGCCGAACGACACCCGTGATGACGTGCAGAGTATTGCCGCACAAATCTACGAAGGGCTGTCCTTCGGGGCGGGCGATGCGGTGATTGGTGTAAACCCGGTAACGGATGACGTGGAAAACTTAAGCCGCGTACTGGATACCGTGTACGGCGTTATCGATAAATTCAACATTCCGACCCAGGGCTGCGTACTGGCGCACGTTACCACCCAGATTGAAGCGATTCGTCGCGGCGCGCCGGGGGGGCTTATCTTCCAGAGTATCTGTGGTAGCGAAAAAGGCTTAAAAGAGTTTGGCGTGGAGCTGGCAATGCTGGATGAAGCGCGCGCCGTGGGCGCTGAATTCAACCGTATTGCCGGGGAAAACTGCCTGTACTTCGAAACCGGACAAGGTTCTGCACTCTCCGCTGGCGCTAACTTCGGCGCCGATCAGGTGACAATGGAAGCGCGTAACTACGGGCTGGCGCGGCACTACGATCCGTTCCTCGTGAACACCGTCGTGGGCTTTATCGGGCCGGAGTATCTCTACAATGACCGTCAGATCATTCGTGCGGGTCTGGAAGATCACTTCATGGGCAAGCTGAGCGGCATCTCAATGGGCTGTGACTGCTGCTACACCAACCATGCTGATGCTGACCAGAACCTTAACGAAAACCTGATGATTTTGCTCGCCACCGCTGGCTGCAACTACATCATGGGCATGCCGCTCGGCGACGACATCATGCTCAACTATCAGACCACCGCATTCCACGATACCGCGACCGTGCGCCAGTTGCTGAACCTGCGCCCGTCGCCGGAGTTTGAACGCTGGCTGGAAACCATGGGCATTATGGCAAACGGTCGCCTGACCAAACGGGCGGGCGATCCGTCACTGTTCTTCTGATGATGCGGGGATGAAACACGATGGATCAAAAACAGATTGAAGAAATTGTACGCAGCGTAATGGCGTCAATGGGTGAGTCTCAACCGCAGGCTCAAGAACCGTCAGCACCAGCAAAATGCAGCACTACGCAGTGCGCCGCGCCGACTGGTGAAAGCTGTGCGATGGACTTAGGCTCAGCCGAAGCTAAAGCGTGGATAGGCGTTGAGAATCCGCACCGCGCAGAGGTGTTGACTGAACTGCGGCGCAGTACCGCGGCGCGTGTATGTACCGGGCGCGCTGGTCCTCGTCCGCGCACCCAGGCGTTACTGCGCTTCCTGGCCGACCACTCGCGTTCGAAAGATACGGTATTGAAAGAAGTGCCGGAAGAGTGGGTAAAAGCGCAAGGGCTGCTGGAAGTACGCTCGGAAATCAGCGACAAAAACCTGTATCTGACGCGCCCGGATCTGGGCCGTCGTCTGAGTGCGGAAGCCATTGAAGCGCTGAAATCGCAGTGTGTAATGAACCCGGATGTGCAGGTGATTATCTCTGATGGCTTGTCTACCGACGCTATCACCGCCAACTACGAAGAGATTCTGCCGCCGCTGTTGTCAGGCTTAAAACAGGCCGGACTGAAGGTCGGGACCCCGTTCTTCGTTCGCTATGGTCGCGTGAAAATCGAAGATCAGATCGGCGAGCTGCTGGGTGCGAAAGCGGTGATCCTGCTGGTGGGTGAACGTCCGGGCCTCGGCCAGTCGGAAAGTCTCTCCTGCTACGCCGTCTATTCGCCGCGCGTGGCGACGACCGTAGAAGCTGACCGTACCTGTATCTCGAACATTCACCAGGGCGGTACGCCACCGGTTGAAGCAGCGGCGGTGATTGTGGATTTGGCCAAGCGCATGCTGGAGCAAAAAGCCTCCGGCATCAATATGACCCGTTAAGGAGGCATCATGCCAGCATTAGATTTGATTAGACCTTCAGTCACCGCAATGCGCGTGATTGCCTCGGTAAATGACGGTTTTGCCCGTGAGCTTAAATTACCGCCACATATACGTAGCCTCGGACTCATCACAGCAGATTCTGATGACGTGGCGTATATTGCCGCAGACGAAGCGACAAAACAGGCGATGGTGGAAGTGGTTTATGGCCGCTCGCTGTATGCCGGTGCGGCGCATAGTCCCTCTCCAACCTCGGGCGAAGTACTGATTATGCTCGGTGGACCCAACCCGGCTGAAGTTCGCGCGGGTCTGGACGCGATGGTCGCCAATATTGAAAGCGGTGCAGCGTTCCAGTGGGCGAATGACGCAGAAGATACCGCCTTCCTGGCGCACGTGGTTTCGCGTACCGGTTCGTATCTTTCCGCGACCGCAGGATGCCGACTTGGCGATCCAATGGCGTATCTGGTGGCGCCGCCGCTGGAAGCGACGTTTGGTATTGATGCGGCGCTGAAATCTGCTGATGTACAACTGGTGACCTACGTGCCACCGCCGTCAGAAACCAACTATTCAGCCGCGTTTTTGACCGGTAGCCAGGCCGCTTGTAAAGCCGCATGTAACGCCTTTGCTGATGCCGTTCTGGATATTGCCCGTAATCCAATCCAGCGCGCGTAAGAGAGGTTGTGATGATCAATGCACTGGGATTACTGGAAGTGGATGGCATGGTGGCTGCCGTAGACGCGGCGGATGCCATGCTGAAAGCCGCGAACGTACGCCTGCTGAGCCACGAAGTGCTCGATCCTGGCAGGCTGACGCTGGTGGTGGAAGGCGATCTGGCGGCGTGCCGCGCAGCGCTGGATGCCGGCAGCGCCGCCGCAGCGCGTACGGGCCGTGTTATCAGCCGTAAGGAGATAGGCCGACCGGACGATGACACCCAGTGGCTGATCGGCGGTTTTAAGCGCCAGCCGAAGAAACCAGAACAGAAGCCAGAAGTGAAAACAGACGTAAAAGCAGAGAAGACACAGGACGCCCCGTTAACGTCTGAATCCTCTGAACAACTTCTGACGCTGTTAGCATCGGTCCGTCAAGGAATGACGGCAGGGGAAGTGGCTGCCCACTTTGGCTGGTCACTTGATGAAGCCAGAAAGGCGCTGGAACAGCTCTTTTCTGACGGAGCGTTGCGTAAACGCAGTAGTCGCTATCGCTTAAAAAATTAACCTGTCGGAGGGCCGGGGGCTTCGTTGAAGCTTCCGGCTTAAAAGATCATGAAAAAGAACCGTACTGCAAACCTGCACCATCTTTATCATGAAGTGTTACCCGAAGACGTTAAACTTACGCCGAAAGTGGAGGTGGACAACGTTCACCAGCGGCGAACAACGGATGTATATGAGCATGCGCTGACGATTACCGCCTGGCAGCAGATTTACGATCAGCTGCATCCGGGAAAATTTCATGGCGAGTTCACGGAAATCCTGCTCGACGATATTCAGGTTTTCCGTGAATACACCGGACTCGCGCTGCGCCAGTCGTGTCTTGTCTGGCCGAACTCGTTCTGGTTTGGCATTCCGGCCACGCGCGGCGAACAGGGGTTTATTGGCGCCCAATGTCTGGGCAGTGCTGAAATTGCCACCCGACCTGGCGGGACGGAGTTTGAACTGAGTACGCCGGATGATTACACCATTCTGGGGGTTGTCATTTCGGAAGAGGCGATTGCCCGTCAGGCCAACTTCCTGCATAACCCGGAAAGGGTGCTGCATATGCTGCGCAACCAGTCGGCGCTGGAAGTCAAAGAACAGCACAAAGCCGCGCTATGGGGCTTTGTGCAGCAGGCGCTGGCAACGTTTAGCGAAAATCCAGAAAACCTGCGTCAACCTGCGGTACGCAAAGTGTTGGGCGATAACCTGCTGCTGGCGATGGGGACCATGCTGGAAGAAGCGCAGCCGATTATAACCGCTGAGAGCATCAGCCATCAGAGCTATCGTCGTTTGCTGTCGCGTGCGCGCGAGTATGTGTTGGAAAACATGTCAGAGCCGCTGACCGTGCTCGATCTGTGTAACCAACTGCACGTCAGCCGTCGGACGTTGCAAAACGCCTTTCACGCGATCCTGGGGATTGGTCCGAATGCCTGGTTAAAACGTATTCGCCTGAACGCCGTGCGTCGCGAGCTGATAAGTCCGTGGTCGCAGAGTGTGACGGTGAAAGATGCCGCCATGCAGTGGGGGTTCTGGCATTTAGGGCAGTTTGCTACCGACTACCAGCAGTTGTTTGCGGAAAAACCGTCGTTGACGCTGCATCAGCGTATGCGGCAGTGGGCATGATAAGATTATGGTGCCGGATGTGACGCTTTGCGTCTTATCCGGCCTACGGGTTGTAGGCCTGATAAGCGTCGCGCCATCAGGCAATTACACCCAGTCGCGGACCTGAATAAATTCGCTAAGGGCAGCTTCCGGGCTGTTCGCTTCCGGCTGCCAGTCATACTCCCAGCGCACCAGCGGCGGCATCGACATCAGAATCGATTCCGTGCGCCCACCGGTCTGCAGACCGAACAATGTGCCGCGATCCCACACCAGGTTAAATTCGACATAGCGCCCGCGACGATAAAGCTGGAAGCTGCGCTCGCGTTCACCCCAATTTATCGCTTTACGTCGCTCAACAATGGGCAGGTACGCCTCGGTGTAACCTTGCCCCACCGCCTGCATAAAGGCGAAACAGTGGTCGAAACCCGGCGTATTCAAATCATCGAAAAACAGCCCGCCAATGCCGCGCTGCTCGTTGCGATGTTTAAGGAAGAAGTAGTCATCGCACCACTTTTTGTAACGGGGATAAATGTCTTCACCGAACGGCTGACACAGATCCCGCGCCGTACGGTGCCAGTGTACCGCATCCTCTTCAAAGCCGTAGTAGGGCGTTAAGTCAAAGCCGCCGCCAAACCACCAGACGGGGTCGGCGTCCGGTTTTTCCGCGATAAAAAAGCGCACGTTGGCATGACTGGTCGGAATGTAGGGATTCTGCGGATGCACCACCAGCGAGACGCCCATGGCTTCAAAGCTGCGCCCGGCAAGTTCAGGTCGATGGGCGGTAGCCGAGGCCGGCATCGCATCGCCGTGGACGTGAGAGAAGTTGACGCCCGCTTGCTCGAAAATACCGCCGTTACGCAGCACCCGGCTGCGCCCGCCGCCGCCCGCCTCGCGCTGCCAGTTATCTTCAACAAACTCGGTGCCGTCTACGGCGGATAACTGCTGGCAAATCTCGTCCTGCAGGCTAAGCAGGAACTGTTTTACGCGCTGTGCATCGGGCTTCATGATTAACGTTTCTTCGAGTGTGCTTTCTGGTTATCAAACCAGTGGAAATAGCTGATGATGCCATTGGCGATAGCGGTAGCAATTTTTTGTCGAAATGCCGCCGTGCCCAGCAGTCGTTCTTCTTCCAGGTTGGTAATGAACGACGTTTCGACCAGTACCGAAGGAATTGAGGGTGATTTTAGCACCACGAAGGCGGCCTGTTCCGTGCTGCGACTGTGCAGACGGTGTACCGGCTTGATCTTCTTAAGAATATGCGAACCTAACGTCAGGCTGTTTTTAATGGTATCGGTTTGCACCAGATCGAACAGCACCTGCTGCAACAAGTGATCTTTATCGGTGGTTTTTTTTCCGGCGACTTCATCGGCGCGGTTTTCGCGATCGGACAGATACTTCGCCATAGCGCTACTGGCTCCGCGATTGGACAACGCGAAGACCGATGCGCCCGCAGCGCTCGGGTTGGTAAAACCGTCGGCGTGGATCGACATAAACAGATCGGCCCCGTGTTTGTGGGCGATCTCGACGCGATCGTAGAGCGGAATAAACGTATCGCCGGAACGGGTCAGGCGTGCATCAATTCCCTGATTGCGAAGAATCGAGCGCACGTTTTTGGCAATCGCTAGTACCACATGTTTTTCCTTGGAACCGTTGCGGCCAATTGCGCCGGTATCAATACCACCGTGACCCGGATCAAGGACAACCACGCGTTTAGCGCCTGATTTTTTCGCTTTCGGTTTGCTGTGTCCATTACTGGTTTTTAGCGCTTCTTCTTTAGCGATGGCTTGCGACATGCCTGACAGCGTCAGGGCGGCCAGCCCGGCTTTCAGCACCTGGCGGCGCGATGTGAGTGTTTTTAGTGGTTTAAAAGTGCTCATACGGCCTGAGTTGTAAAAAAAAGGTTCTAAACGTTATATCGTATCGCGTAGTCCGTTGCGACGGATCGGGATAATAATTGTTTTACTTTTCATTTCAATACGTGACAATTCCGTATTATGCCATTTTTTCCGCCGCTTCGCGTCAGATATTGGCTAAATCAGCCGTTCGCGCCATAATCGCTTTTTAACGTCCTGAAAAGGTAACCAATACCATGGAAATACGCGTTTTTCGCCAGGAAGATTTCGAAGAGGTGATCACCCTCTGGGAGCGCTGTGATTTGCTGCGTCCATGGAATGACCCGGAAATGGACATTGAGCGTAAAGTAAATCATGACGTCAGCTTGTTCCTGGTCGCTGAAGTGAACGGCGAGGTGGTCGGTACGGTGATGGGCGGATACGACGGGCATCGCGGCTCGGCCTATTACCTCGGCGTGCATCCTGAGTTCCGCGGTCGCGGCATCGCCAATGCGCTGCTTAACCGACTGGAGAAAAAGCTCATCGCCCGCGGGTGCCCGAAGATTCAAATCATGGTACGTGAAGATAATGATCTGGTGCTGGGGATGTATGAACGCCTGGGCTATGAACATGCGGATGTACTCAATCTCGGTAAGCGCTTGATCGAAGATGAAGAGTACTGAGTTTCACCCCGCCGACTATGACGGTCACGGGCGTCTGCGCCTGCCTTTTCTTTTCTGGTGCGTACTGCTGCTGCAGGCGCGCACCTGGGTGTTGTTCGTGATTGCCGGTTCTTCCCGTGAGCAGGGCAATACGCTACTGAATCTGTTTTATCCCGACCATGACGCATTCTGGCTGGGGTTGCTCCCCGGCGTTCCCGCGGTGCTGGCGTTTTTACTCAGCGGGCGGCGCTTTGCGTATCCGGGGGTATGGCGCTGGCTGCGCGGATTACTGATTCTCGCGCAACTGGTACTGCTCTGCTGGCAACCGGCGATGTGGCTGGCAGGCGATCCTGTCAACGGCATCGGACTGGCGCTGCTGGTGGCGGATATCGTCGCGCTGGTCTGGCTGTTAACCAATCAACGTCTGCGCGCCTGTTTTTCCCTTGAGAAAGAATAACGGCACTTTTTGGTGAAAGCGGACTCCAAGCAACGTTGATAAATAAGGAAGGAAGTGAAATGAAATCACTGCGTTTGACTTTATGCGCGATGCCGCTGCTACTGACCGGGTGTTCCACGCTGTCGTCGGTGAACTGGTCTGCCGCCAATCCGTGGAACTGGTTCGGTTCTTCAACGCAGGTCACTGAGCAGGGCGTCGGCGCGTTAACGGGCGCTACGCCGCTGGATGAAAAAACTATTGCTGATGCGCTGGATGGTGATTACCGCCTGCGCAGCGGGATGAAGACCGATGACGGTAATGTAGTGCGTTTCTTTGAAGCGATGAAAGATGACCAACTGGCAATGGTTATCAATGGCAGTCAGGGAACCATCAGCCGTATTGATGTCCTGGACAGCGATATTTCATCAGACGCGGGTGTCGAAATCGGTACACCGTTTAGCGACCTTTACACTAAAGCCTTTGGTAACTGCCAAAAAGCAACCGGCGATGACAGCGCGAGCGTTGAATGTAAAGCTGAAGGAAGTCAGCATATTAGCTACATTTTTTCCGGCGAATGGAGCGGGCCTGAGGGCTTAATGCCTTCGGACGACACGCTGAAAACGTGGAAAGTCAGCAAAATCATCTGGCGGCGTTAATTTGCGTCTGAACAAATCGACTTGCTAAAAAAACAGGTAGAATAGCGCCAATCAATGCCACGAGGTCGTGGCATCTTTTTGTGCACAGAAAACCCCCAGCTAGG
>NZ_SZXM01000058.1:0-25810 GCF_005281355.1 Citrobacter sp. wls615
CTGGGGGTTTTCTGTGCACAAAAAAAACGCCGGATTACCCGGCGTTTTCTGCTGGCTGACTTAACGCTCAGCCTTTATTGTCCACTTTGGCGCGTGCTTCGTCACGTAATTCTCGTCGCAAAATCTTACCAACGTTAGATTTTGGCAACTCATCACGAAACTCCACCAGCTTCGGTACTTTATAGCCCGTCAGATGGCGACGACAAAAAGTGACCAGCGCTTCTTCGGTTAATGAGGCATCTTTCTTCACCACGAAGATTTTTACCGCCTCACCGCTGCTGCCCGATGGAACGCCAACCGCAGCGACTTCCTGTACGCCAGAATGTTGCATCACCACGTCTTCAATTTCATTCGGATAAACGTTAAAGCCGGACACCAGGATCATATCTTTCTTACGATCGACAATCCGCAGGAAGCCTTCATCATCCATCACCGCAATATCGCCAGTGTGCAACCAGCCGTCTTTGACGATTTCATCGGTCGCATCCGGTCGCTGCCAGTAACCCAGCATCACCTGTGGGCCTTTCACGCACAGTTCGCCCGGCTCACCCGGCGGCACTTCGTTATCGTCGTCATCCACCAGTTTGACCTCGGTGGAAGGAACCGGTAAACCGATACTGCCGCTGTGATAGTCGATATCGTGAGGGTTAACACTCACCAGCGGGGCGCACTCCGTCAGGCCATAGCCTTCCAGCAGATACTGACCCGTCAGCTTCACCCAACGCTCGGCCACCGCCTGTTGAACCGGCATGCCGCCGCCTGCCGAAAGATGTAGCGAGGAGAAATCCAGTTGCTGGAACTCTTTGTTATTCAGCAGCGCGTTAAACAGCGTGTTGACGCCGGTCATCGCGGTGAATGGATATTTCGCCAGCTCTTTTACCAGTCCCGGAATATCACGCGGATTAGTAATCAGCAGGTTTTGACCACCCAGCTCAATAAACAGCAGGCAGTTCATTGTCAGCGCGAAAATGTGATACAGCGGTAAGGCCGTTACCACCAACTCTTTACCCGGATGCAGCAACGGTCCATAGGTGGCGTTAACCTGTTCAAGGTTAGCCAGCATGTTGCGGTGCGTGAGCATCGCGCCTTTCGCCACACCGGTTGTCCCGCCGGTATATTGCAGGAACGCCAGATCTTCCGACACCACTTCGGGCTTCACATACTGCATGCGATAACCGTTTTGCAGCGCACTGCGAAACGAGATGGCATCCGGCAGGTGATATTTTGGCACCAGGCGTTTAATGTACTTGACGACAAAGTTAACCAGCGTCCCTTTGGCGGTAGAAAGTTGATCGCCCATACGCGTCAGAATCACATGTTGCACCGACGTTTTATCGACCACCTTTTCCAGCGTGTGGGCAAAGTTAGACACGATGACAATCGCCGACGCGCCGCTGTCATTGAGCTGATGTTCAAGCTCGCGCGGCGTGTACAGGGGGTTCACATTCACGACGATCATGCCGGCACGTAAAATCCCAAACAGGGCGACCGGATATTGCAGCAGGTTCGGCATCATCAGCGCGACGCGATCGCCCTTTTTCAGCCCGAGCCCTTGTTGCAAATAGGCCGCAAACGCCCGGCTGCGCTCTTCAAGCTTGCGGAAGGTCATCACCTCCCCCATGTTTACAAACGCGGGCTGATCGGCATAGCGCCTTACTGAGTGTTCAAAGAGTTCCACCAGGGATTGATAACGGTCAGGATTGATCTCCGCAGGGACACCAGCGGGATAACGGTTAAGCC
This sequence comes from Citrobacter sp. wls615, assembly GCF_005281355.1. Lineage (NCBI taxonomy): Bacteria > Pseudomonadati > Pseudomonadota > Gammaproteobacteria > Enterobacterales > Enterobacteriaceae > Citrobacter > Citrobacter sp. wls615. Next base: position 1,741 of record NZ_SZXM01000058.1, read on the forward strand.
AAACCTTTTTCAATACATCACCTCTAAAATGCATATTCGTCGTCATCACAACCCCAGGCAATAAACAAACTGTTAACATAATATTAACTCAGCGTACCAGTTTGTTTATTACACAACGACAAGGTTGCGAAGCACGTCACTATTTATTTTTCTTATATCCACGTTAATGCAGAAACAGCGGACGAGCCGCTGTTTCTTTTACTAATAAAACAAAGAGTTACTCGGTTACTATGGTCTGAACCTGTGCCGGGCCGGGATTGTACCATCCCCAGCCGCCGTAGCCACCGTAAGGCCAGCCACGCGCACCGTAGAACCAAGGGTCGATCGGCTGAGGCGGCATAATAATCTGCTGAGTAATATGCCAGCGTTTATAACCGGTTACCTGCATCAGCATGAATTTATACGGCGTACTGCCAATTTTTCCGTCCACTGTACCGCTAATCGGACCGACGACGGTAACCAGTTGACCCCGGAAATCCACCGGGTCGAGAAAGCCGTTTACATCAGCATAAATTCGCCCGCGAGAGGCTTCGCCCAGCACGGGTCGCGCACCGCTATCGAGAGGCACGGTGGCGATTTCCAGACGGGATTTCCCCTGCTGGTTCTGAATATCCACCACTTTGCCGCCGAAGCGCGCTTCCTGTCCGACATACAGCTGCGGCGCATTCATCACCCGCACCAGATCCTGCTGCGGCGTAGGGCTTGAGCCTTTGATCGCATCCGGGATGGTGACGCAGCCACTTAGCATTAACGCCAATACGCCCGCCAACACACCTTTCACTACCTGCTTTTGCACCGCCATATTGCGACTCCCTCTTCTTAGCGCCTGCCCCGGGAAACTCACAATGCGGGTCACTGACGACTGCGCGAATTAACCGGGGATGTACTACTAAGATTCATTCTTTACCGGGAAGTTTCTTCCACGCTACGGTGTTACGTAAATAAACCGGTTCAGCATGTTCAACCGCCACGGTCTTACCGGCAGCCAGCATTTGCGTGGCGACAGGCAGCATGTCTTCAGCCGCCGGCAGCAGAACACCGCCATCGCTCAGCGTCAGGCCGCTGTCTTTACCGAGTTCAGGCCAGGCAGGCCAGCCCGTCCCGACAGTGACCCATTGGCCAGATAGTTGCAGCAAGCGTTCATGTACTTGTTCAGGCGTTAACACGGCTTCGGTTTCTTCACCGCGCCAGATGCCATTTTCATCACGCTGGTATTCGGCCCAGTAAACCTCGCCCATTCGCGCATCAATCGCCGCCAGTACGCGGGTGGCGCCAGACTTACGCCAGGCCCCCTGCGCCATGGTCGCCAGGGTGGAGACGCCGATCATCGGTAAATTCGCGCCTAGCGCCAACCCCTGAGCAATGCCAATTCCGATACGTACGCCGGTGAAACTGCCGGGACCGCGACCAAACGCCAGGGCGTCGATATCGGATAAGGCTAATTCGCCAGCGGACAGGATCTCCTGAACCATCGGTAAAATTCGTTGGGTATGTTCTCGTGGGCAAAGCTCGAAATGAGCCTTGATAGTACCGTCATTCCACAGGGCAACAGAGCACGCCTCTGTGGCGGTATCGATAGCCAGAATTCGCATGGGTGTTTGTGATCAGATCAATAAATTTGGCGCGCATCTTACCACACTCCGTAACAAATTACTCAGTCGATGGTATGGCAAGAAAACGAACCGCGCGCGCAATGTCACGCGTTCGTGGCGCAGGCGGAAGACTCGCCAGGAAGGTAGCACCATAGGGCCGCATCACCAGGCGGTTGTCGCAAATTACCAGCACACCGCGATCGTCTGCGTCACGAATCAGTCGCCCTACCCCCTGTTTCAGGGTGATCACCGCATCCGGGAGTTGAACCTCGTCGAAGGGATCGCCGCCACGCAGGCGACAGTCTTCCATCCGGGCTTTTAACAGCGGGTCATCCGGCGAAGTGAACGGCAGTTTATCGATAATCACCAGCGACAGCGTATCGCCACGCACGTCTACCCCCTCCCAGAAACTGCTGGTGGCAACCAGTAACGCATTCCCTGCGCTGACAAACTGCTGTAACAGTTGCCCTTTACTGGTTTCACCCTGCAACAGGACCGGCAGCGTCATGGTGGCGCGAAATTGTTCTGCCAGATCGCGCATCATCGCGTGTGAGGTACACAGCATAAAGCAGCGACCATTGTTTGCTTCGATAATGGGACGCAGCATAGACGCTAACTGGCGCGCGGCTCCCGGCTGGTTGGTTTGCGGAAGATTACGCGGCACGCAGAGCAACGCCTGACGTGTGTAATCAAAAGGACTCGGCAACAGCATCGATTCGGCGTCATCTATACCCAGCCGCGCGGTGAAATGATGAAGATCATCGTTTACCGACAGCGTCGCGGAGGTAAAAATCCAGCAGCCCGGCTTTTGTTCCATCACTTCTTTGAATTTATCCGCCACGGTGAGCGGCGTCAGCGCGAGGGTGAAATGGCGGGAGGTGCATTCATACCAATAGCTGAAGCCTGGCTGGTTAATCTCTTTCAGGCGCTTCAAACGGGTGCGATAAAGCGTGGCGCGCTCAAACGCGGCATCCAACAACGCCGAACGCCCAAGAGACAGTTTCGCCACGTCGTAACACAGTTCCAGCGTGTCATCGAGCAGCAAAAACGCGCGCTGTACGCGCTGGTCAGCCAGCAGTTCGCGCAGATTGCCGCGATAGCCCGGCTCGCCAAGTTGCAGGCGGAAATCCTGGGCGCTTTGTGCCAGGCGGTCGGCGCATTTCTGCAACTGCTGAGTATCTTTCAGCTCGGTGCGATAGGCAATGGTGATGTCTTTCGCCAGGTCTAACAGCTGACGACTGGAGAGCGATTGACCAAAATACTGGCTGGCGATATCCGGTAACTGATGCGCTTCATCGAAAATCATCACGTCAGCTTCGGGGATCAGTTCGCCAAACCCGCTCTCTTTCACCACCATATCAGCGAGAAACAGATGGTGATTGACCACTACCACATCTGCATCCATCGCTTTTTTACGCGCTTTGACGACAAAACACTCTTTGTACAGTGGGCAGTCGCTGCCCAGACAATTGTCGTTAGTGCTGGTTACCAGCGGCCAGGCTTGAGAATCTTCCGCCACGCTGACGCAGGTACTGATGTCGCCATCAAGGGTTTGATTTGACCAGGAGCGCAGCAGGATGACGTCGCTTAAAGTTTGTACCGGCAGGTCGCCGCCCGCCAGCGCCTGCTGTTCAAGGCGTTCCAGACACAGATAGTTGGAGCGCCCTTTCAGCAGCGCCAGTTTGCCGGTAAATTCAAGCGCTTTAGCGACGGTCGGGAGATCGCGGCTGTAAAGCTGATCCTGCAACGCTTTTGAACCGGTAGAGACGATGACTTTCTTACCCGCACGCAGCGCAGGTGCAAGATAAGCGTAGGTTTTCCCCGTTCCGGTTCCGGCTTCGACAACAAGCGGCTGTGATTTTTCAATGGCATGGCTAACGGCGAAGGCCATCTGCCGCTGTGGTTCACGCGGTTTAAAACCCGGTATCGCTTTAGCCAACTGACCGTCTGCTGCAAAATCGTCCGTCACACTGCCCCCTGTTCATTTGAACAGGGATTATGTCAGGCCAGCGGGTCTTTCGCCAGTTGAAGAGGTGACGTAGGCGCAACATTATGGCAGTCTTGGCGCAACCTGAAGCCATTATGAAAAACGTAAATGAGGAATGATTTATGACGATAGTGCGCATTGATGCCGAAGCGCGTTGGTCCGACGTGGTTATCCATAACAACACGTTGTATTACACCGGTGTACCGGAAAACCTGGATGCTGACGCCTTTGAACAAACGGCGAATACGCTGGCGCAAATTGACGCAGTTCTGGAAAAACAGGGCAGCAACAAGTCACGTATTCTTGATGCCACCCTTTTTCTGGCAGACAAAAGTGACTTTGCCGCGATGAACAAAGCCTGGGACGCGTGGGTCGTTGCCGGTCATGCGCCAGTACGTTGTACGGTCCAGGCCGGGTTGATGAACCCGAAATACAAAGTAGAGATCAAGATTATCGCTGCAGTTTAAGCAACGTTACTCGTCTTCATCTTCGAAACGCGCCACGATCCGCTCGCCGGTATGGCTGGCGCGTAACTCTTCAGCTACCAGAGCAATCGCTTGTCCGCTGCTCATCCCCTGCGACATCAGTTCCTGAATACGCTCGACCGCTTTTTGCTGCTGCTCATGACTGAGTGAAGGTAAACCTGCAAACATTGTTAACTCCTGCTAAATTGTCTGCGCTAATTATTTCATGCTACCGGGCAGTTAGCCAGTAGAGTAGCAACGAGTCAGGACTGATGAAGACGTTATCTCCCGCTGTAATCACTTTACCCTGGCGTCAGGACGCCGCTGAACGCTATTTTTCGACCTTAAGCCATCTCCCCTGGGCGATGCTGTTGCATTCGGGTCATGCTGACCATCCACATAACCGTTTTGATATTCTGGTGGCGGATCCCGTCGCCACGCTGGTTACGCGCGCTGAAGAGACCGTTGTCCATGACGGACACGCAACCGTACGCACGCTTGATGACCCAATGACGGTATTACATTCAGCGCTCAGCGCACGGGGGATTCAGCCGAGCAATCACCCCAATCTGCCGTTTCAGGGCGGCGCGTTAGGTCTGTTTGGCTACGATCTTGGCAGAAGATTTGAATCGCTGCCCACGATTGCCATGCGCGATATTGCCCTGCCGGATATGGCCGTCGGCATTTACGACTGGGCGCTGATTGTCGATCATCAGTTGCAAACCGTATCCCTGCTCAGCCATACCGATGTCGAGGCGCGGCGGAAGTGGCTCGACGCACAACAACCGCCAACGCGTGAACCGTTTGCCTTAACCTCTGCGTGGCAATCCAATATGAGTCGCGCGCAGTATGGCGAAAAATTCCGCCAGGTACAGCGCTATCTGCACAGCGGCGACTGTTATCAGGTCAATCTCGCCCAGCGTTTTCAGGCGCATTATCAGGGCGATGAGTGGCTGGCATTTGTACGACTCAATCACGCTAATCGAGCGCCGTTTAGTGCGTTCATTCGTCTTGAGGAAGGCGCAATCCTCAGCCTTTCACCCGAACGGTTTATTCTGTTGGAAAACCAGCACATCCAGACGCGTCCTATTAAAGGGACGCTGCCAAGACGTGAAGATGCTGATGCCGATCGTGAGCAGGCCCAACTGCTGGCGAATTCACCAAAGGATCGTGCGGAAAACCTGATGATCGTGGATTTAATGCGCAATGATATCGGTCGCGTTGCCGTGCCGGGGTCGGTACAGGTCCCTGAGCTGTTTGTGGTCGAGCCATTCCCTGCCGTTCATCATTTAGTCAGCACCATTACCGCACGTCTGCCAGAATCTTTGCACGCCAGCGACCTGCTGCGCGCCGCCTTCCCCGGCGGCTCCATTACCGGCGCGCCGAAGGTGCGGGCGATGGAAATTATAGATGAGCTGGAGCCGCACAGACGTAATGCCTGGTGTGGCAGCATTGGTTACCTGAGCTTTTGCGGCAATATGGACACCAGCATCACCATTCGCACCCTGACGGCCACAAACGGACACATTTATTGTTCCGCAGGTGGTGGCATTGTGGCGGACAGTCAGGAAGACGCGGAGTATCAGGAAACATTTGATAAAGTGAATCGTATTTTGCACCAACTGGAGAATTGACACGTGGAATACAGCAGCCTGACGCTTGATGATTTTTTATCGCGCTTCCAACTCCTGCGCCCGCAGGTCAATCATGCCGCGTTAAACCAGCGTCAGGCGGCCGTACTGATCCCAGTCGTCCGCCGACCACAGCCGGGTCTGCTGCTAACCCAGCGATCCGTTCATCTACGCAAACATGCCGGCCAGGTCGCCTTTCCCGGCGGCGCGGTGGACAGCACCGATGCCTCGTTGATCGCCGCCGCCCTTCGCGAGGCGCATGAAGAAGTGGCAATTCCGCCGTCATGCGTTGAGGTGATCGGCGTCCTGCCGCCGGTCGACAGCGTCACCGGTTTCCAGGTTACCCCGGTCGTCGGCATTATCCCGCCTAATCTGCCGTATCGCGCCAGTGAAGATGAGGTTTCCGCGGTGTTTGAAATGCCGCTGGCGCAGGCTCTGCATTTAGGGCGTTACCATCCGCTCGATATTTATCGCCGTGGTGATTCACACCGTGTTTGGCTTTCTTGGTATGAGCAATATTTCGTCTGGGGAATGACCGCCGGAATAATTCGTGAGCTGGCTCTGCAAATTGGCGTCAAGCCCTGACTATACTTATCTTTACGCACGCCATAGACAACTTGAAACTCAGGTCACAACATTAGTAAAACCGCGGTTATCTATTAGTTTAATTCATGTGAATAGTTAAGCCGATCGCCGCGTTCCCTCTTACACTATGCGCAGTTATAACATCGTTACTGGAAAGCCCAGTCGCCCTGTAGGAGTATTATCGTGATTAGTCTATTCGACATGTTTAAGGTGGGGATTGGTCCCTCATCTTCCCATACCGTAGGGCCTATGAAGGCGGGTAAACAGTTCGTCGATGACCTGGTCGAAAAAGGATTACTGGACAGCGTTACTCGTGTTGCCGTCGACGTGTATGGTTCACTGTCGCTCACGGGTAAAGGTCACCACACCGATATCGCCATTATTATGGGTCTGGCGGGCAACGAGCCTGCTACCGTAGACATTGACAGCATTCCCGGATTTATCCGCGACGTAGAAACGCGTGGACGCCTGCTGCTTGCGCAGGGTCAACACGAAGTGGATTTCCCGCAGAATGACGGAATGCGTTTTCACAACGGCAACCTGCCGCTGCATGAAAACGGCATGCAGATCCATGCGTACAATGGCGAAACCGTCATTTATAGCAAAACCTACTACTCAATCGGCGGTGGATTCATCGTTGATGAAGAACATTTTGGTCAGGATACCGCGGGCGAGGTCAGCGTCCCTTATCCGTTCAAATCCGCGACCGAAATGCTGGAATACTGCAACAGCACCGGCCTGTCTCTCTCTGGCATGGCGATGCAGAACGAACTTGCTCTGCACAGCAAAAAAGAGATTGAAGAGTACTTTGGCCATGTCTGGCAAACCATGCAGGCCTGTATCGATCGTGGGATGAACACCGAAGGTGTGCTGCCAGGTCCGCTACGCGTTCCGCGTCGCGCCTCTGCCCTGCGTCGTATGTTGGTCTCCAGCGACAAGCTCTCCAACGATCCGATGAACGTAATCGACTGGGTGAACATGTTTGCGCTGGCTGTTAACGAAGAAAACGCCGCGGGTGGTCGCGTTGTCACTGCGCCAACTAACGGTGCCTGCGGTATCGTACCTGCGGTCCTTGCTTATTACGATCATTTCATTGAGTCCGTCAGCCCGGATATCTACACCCGCTATTTCCTGGCGGCCGGTGCAATTGGCGCGCTGTACAAAATGAACGCCTCAATCTCCGGTGCAGAAGTAGGTTGTCAGGGTGAAGTGGGCGTGGCCTGCTCCATGGCGGCTGCCGGTCTGGCTGAACTGCTGGGTGCAAGTCCTGAACAGGTGTGTGTTGCGGCAGAAATCGGTATGGAGCATAACCTCGGTTTAACCTGTGACCCGGTTGCCGGTCAGGTTCAGGTTCCGTGCATCGAACGTAACGCCATTGCTTCCGTGAAAGCGATTAACGCCGCACGTATGGCAATGCGCCGTACCAGTGCGCCACGCGTCTCGCTGGATAAAGTCATTGAGACCATGTACGAAACGGGTAAAGACATGAACGCCAAATACCGCGAAACGTCACGTGGTGGTCTGGCAATCAAAGTTCAATGTGACTAATACTTAATTTTCGCCCATCTGCGACGGATGGGCGAATTTATCTCCCCTTCCTCGTCTACTGTAATTTTCCCCACTACACTTGCTCTGTTGCTTTTGGCTTTTGTGACCAACGGCTTATCGGGCGGCCCGCATGCATACAGCACAACGGATCATTAAAAACTATCGCCGGAATCGCTTAATTGTTTGCACACTATGTGCCCTACTGACGCTTATCCTCACTTTAACGGCCCGATTTATTTCGGAGCGTAATTTAAATCATCGGAATACCGTAACCTTTGCCAACCACGCCGTTGAAGAGTTGGATCATGTACTTTTGCCCCTACAGACCGGACGCGATGTGCTGTTGCCATTGATTGGTCTTCCCTGCTCAGTTGCGCGTTTACCGCTGAGCAAGCATGCTGCCAGGCTGCAAACGGTACGCTCTATCAGCCTTATTCAAAGCGGGATTCTGTATTGCTCCAGCATTTTTGGTTATCGCAATGTGCCTGTTCGTCAACTGGAGCCTGAATTACCCAGCCGGGAGCCGCAGCTGCTGCTGTCTACCGACCATTCGCTAATTAAAGGCAGTCCGATTCTGGCGCAATGGTATCCATCCTCTGCCGATGGTGAAGATGGCGTGCTGGAGATCGTTAATATTGATTTATTGTCGTCGATGCTGCTTGAACCCCAACCGCCACAAATCACCCATGCCAGCTTAAGCGTCGGCAATCGCCATCTGCTCTACGGACAAGGTGTTGTCGATACGCTACCTGAGCTAAAGAATGAAAAACGCTACCAGCTTTCATCACAGCATTTCCCGTTTACTATCAGCGTTACCGGTCCGGGCGCCAGCGAACTGGCGATTAAGCATCTGCCCACACAGCTGCCGCTGGCGGTGATCCTCAGTCTGTTAATGGGGTACCTGGCGTGGCTGGCAACCGCCAACAGAATGAGTTTCTCCTGGGAGATTAATCTGGCCCTTGCCGCCCGAGAATTCGAGCTGTTCTGCCAGCCGCTGCTCAATGCGCAAACGCAGCAATGCATGGGGGTGGAAATCCTTTTACGCTGGAATAATCCGCGTCAGGGTTGGATCTCTCCCGAAGTGTTTATTCCCATCGCCGAGGAGCACAACCTGATCGTGCCCCTGACGCGTCATGTCATCGCAGAAACCATTCAGCAGCGACACGTCTTCCCCATGAGCAGTCAGTTTCATATCGGGATCAATGTCGCCGCCAGCCATTTTCGCCATGGCACGCTGTTAAAAGATCTCAACCAGTATTGGTTTAGCCAGCATCCCATTCAGCAGTTAGTCATCGAACTTACCGAGCGAGATGCGTTACTGGATGTGGATTACCGGATTGTACGCGAGCTAAATCGCCTTGGCGTAAAACTGGCGATTGACGATTTTGGCACCGGCAACAGCTCGCTCTCCTGGCTGGAAAAACTCCGCCCGGATGTACTGAAAATTGATAAATCATTTACTTCTGCGATCGGTACCGATGCCGTGAACTCAACCGTTACAGACATCATCATCGCGCTGGGAAAAAGACTGAATATAGAACTGGTGGCAGAAGGGGTTGAAACGCAGGCGCAGGCACAGCATTTGCGCCGGCACGGTGTACATTTATTGCAAGGTTTTCTGTATGCGAAGCCAATGCCGCTCCGCGATTTTCCAAAATGGCTGGCGGGCAGCACCCCGCCGCCCGCCCGGCATAATGGGCGTCATAGTATGCCCGTTATGCCGTTTCGCTAGCCCGGTTACTCGTCTTCGTCGTGAGCGGGTTGTTCTTTAACAATGCGAACTAAATCCACACGATAGTCATTCGCTTCGACAATCGTAATGCTCAGCGGCGCAACCTCGATAACATCGCCGACGCGTGGAATATGACCGTTAGCCGCGATGACTAAACCTGCCACCGTCGCGATATCTTCGTCTTCATTCACCAGCGTATCCACGTCCAGCGCCTGTTGCAACGCATGCAGATCGGTACCGCCTTTCACCAACCAACCGCCTGCATCAGCAATAATTTCAGGCGTTTCATCGGCATCCGGGAACTCACCGGCGATAGCTTCTAATACGTCCAGCGGAGTAACCAACCCCTGCACGACACCAAATTCGTTAGTGACGATCACGAAACTGCCGCGGGCACGACGCAGAACGCCTAACAGATTAATCGGGTCCAGCGTTTCCGGGACCACGATAGCCGGAGAAGCAGAGGCAATCGCCGCCACATCCACACCCTCTTCCAGCGCTACCAGCAGTTCTTTGGCACGGACGATACCGATAATTTCGTCCAGCTCACCGCGACATACCGGGAACAGGCTGTGCGGTGACGAAAGCAATTGCTCACGAATTTCCGCTACGCTCAGGTCCGCATCAACCCAGCTAATCTCGCCACGAGGCGTCATAATGCCACGTAATGAACGCGAGGCCAGGGAGAGTACGCCGTTGATCATATAGCGTTCTTCTTCCACGAATGCGCCTTCCGGAACGGGCACAGGTACCGGATTGTCGGATTCCATCTGCGCGCTGGCCTGACGTTTACCCCCCATCAGACGCAGGATTGCATCGGCAGTCCGCGCACGCAGCGGTAGTGCCGACTGGTGGCGAATAAAGTTACGACGCGCAATCTGGTTAAACAACTCGATAATGATCGAGAAGCCAATCGCCGCATACAGATAGCCTTTCGGAATGTGGAAGCCAAACCCTTCGGCAACCAGACTCAGACCAATCATCAACAGGAAGCTCAGACACAGCACCACCACCGTCGGATGTTGGTTCACAAATCGCGTCAACGGCTTGGACGCCAGCAGCATCACGGCCATAGCAATCACGACCGCCGCCATCATGACCGGCAGATGGTTGACCATACCGACCGCAGTAATCACCGCATCCAGCGAGAACACCGCATCGAGGATGACAATCTGCGTCACGACAACCCAAAAGCTCGCATACCCTTTCGTCTGCCCGGTATCATGTTCACGGTTTTCCAGCCGCTCATGCAGCTCTGTCGTAGCCTTGAACAAGAGGAAGATACCGCCCAGCAGCATAATCAGATCGCGCCCTGAAAACGCATAGTCCATTACCGTAAACAGCGGCTTTGTCAGCGTCACCATCCACGAAATCACGGACAACAAGCCCAGACGCATAATCAGTGCCAGTGATAAACCGATTAAACGCGCTTTATCTCGCTGTTTCGGCGGCAGCTTATCAGCCAGGATCGCAATGAAGACCAGGTTATCAATACCCAGAACAATTTCGAGAACGACAAGCGTGAGCAAACCCACCCAAATCTGCGGGTCCATTAATAATTCCATGACAAGCTCCTGCTTAAGGAATGACCAAACTGCGCGCTGAGGATCTCAGGCGTTAAAGCATTATGCAGAGAAAATTTGTGGCAAAAAGTGCCAATCTGACAGGCGCAAAGCGGCCTGAGGGTGAAATGACGTCGGTGACGATCCATATGGTGGGCTACTGCCCTATACTCCTGAGTAATTAAACAGATGCTAAACATAACAGAGACAACCGGTTTTTAGCAAAGATTTACCTTCCTTTGCAATAAGTTGTTTCGGAGATATTTTACCCTTCGAAATTTCTTTTCATCGGAAGTTAAATTACGGATCTTCATCACATAAAATATTTTTTTCGATATCTAAAATAATTCACGAAAATCATAGGTTTTTCTTTGTAACCCTTATCTGAATCGATTCGATTGCGGACGACGATTCAAATACATCTTCACGTTGATGTGTTAACGATAATAAAGGAGGTAGCAAGTGACCATTGCTATTGTAATAGGCACACATGGTTGGGCTGCAGAGCAGTTACTTAAGACAGCAGAGATGCTGTTAGGCGAGCAGGAAAACGTCGGCTGGATCGATTTCGTTCCAGGCGAAAATGCCGAAACGCTGATCGAAAAGTACAACGCTCAGTTGGCAAAACTCGATACCAGTAAAGGCGTGCTGTTTCTCGTTGACACATGGGGAGGCAGCCCGTTTAACGCTGCGAGCCGCATTGTCGTCGATAAAGAGCATTACGAAGTTATCGCCGGTGTGAACATTCCCATGCTGGTCGAGACCTTCATGGCGCGTGATGACAACCCGAGCTTCGATGAATTAGTGGCACTGGCCGTTGAAACCGGTAGCGAAGGCGTGAAAGCGCTGAAAGCGAAACCAGTGGAAAAAGCCGCTCCTGCCCCCGTTGCGGCACCCAAAGCAGCAGCACCGGCGAAACCGATGGGCCCGAACGATTATATGCAGATCGGCCTGGCGCGTATCGATGACCGTTTAATTCATGGTCAGGTAGCCACTCGCTGGACCAAAGAAACCAACGTAACACGCATTATCGTCGTCAGCGATGAAGTTGCCGCCGATACCGTGCGTAAAACGTTGCTGACTCAGGTAGCACCTCCGGGTGTGACGGCGCATGTGGTTGATGTCGCGAAAATGATCCGCGTCTACAACAACCCGAAATATGCAGGCGAGCGTGTGATGCTGTTGTTCACCAACCCGACCGATGTGGAACGTATCGTTGAAGGCGGTGTGAAAATTACCTCTGTAAATATTGGCGGTATGGCTTTCCGTCAGGGTAAAACACAGGTAAACAACGCAATTTCTGTTGATGAAAAAGACATCGAAGCCTTCAAAAAACTCAACGAACGCGGTATTGAGCTCGAAGCGCGTAAAGTTTCGACCGATCAGAAACTGAAAATGATGGATTTGATTGCCAAGGCGAAATAATTCCCTGGCATTTACTTAGTTTTCACACTTAAGTCTGTATAGCAATAGGAGAAGTACAATGGAGATTACCACTCTTCAGATTGTGCTGGTGTTCATCGTCGCATGTATCGCGGGTATGGAGTCGGTACTCGATGAATTTCAGTTCCACCGTCCGTTGGTGGCCTGTACGCTTATTGGCGCCGTTCTCGGGGATATGAAAACCGGTATTATCATCGGTGGTACCCTGGAAATGATCGCCCTGGGCTGGATGAACATCGGTGCTGCGGTTGCACCAGATGCCGCACTGGCGTCAATTATCTCTACCGTTCTGGTTATCGCGGGTCACCAAAGTATTGGTGCCGGTATCGCGCTGGCTATCCCGCTGGCAGCTGCAGGCCAGGTTCTGACCATCATCGTTCGTACTATCACCGTAGCATTCCAGCACGCAGCGGATAAGGCGGCCGAAAACGGCAACCTGACGGCGCTCTCCTGGCTGCACGTATCCTCACTGTTCCTGCAGGCTATGCGTATCGCTATCCCGGCGGTAATCGTGGCGATTTCTGTAGGTACCAGTGAAGTTCAGAGCATGCTTAACGCCATTCCGGAAGTCGTCACCGGCGGCCTGAACATCGCAGGTGGCATGATCGTAGTGGTTGGTTATGCGATGGTCATCAATATGATGCGCGCGGGCTACCTGATGCCGTTCTTCTATCTCGGCTTCGTCACCGCGGCATTTACTAACTTCAACCTGGTTGCTCTGGGTGTGATTGGCGCTGTGATGGCAATCCTCTACATTCAGCTGAGCCCGAAATATAACCGCGTCGCCGGTGCGCCAGTTCAGGCAGCTGGTAACAACGATCTTGATAACGAACTGGACTAGCAGGTGAGCGAAATGGTTGATATGACTAAAACTACCACCGAGAAAAAACTCACTCCGAGTGACATTCGTGGCGTGTTCATTCGTTCTAACCTGTTTCAGGGTTCATGGAACTTCGAACGTATGCAGGCGCTGGGTTTTTGTTTCTCCATGGTACCGGCTATCCGCCGTTTGTACCCGGAAAACAACGATGCACGTAAGCAGGCTATTAAGCGTCACCTGGAATTCTTTAACACCCATCCGTACGTAGCCGCACCTGTGCTGGGCGTTACGCTGGCGATGGAAGAGCAGCGTGCCAACGGCGCAGAGATTGACGATGGTGCTATCAACGGTATCAAAGTGGGTCTGATGGGACCGCTGGCAGGCGTTGGCGATCCAATCTTCTGGGGTACCGTACGTCCGGTATTTGCCGCGCTTGGTGCAGGTATCGCGATGAGCGGCAGTCTGCTTGGGCCACTGCTGTTCTTCATCCTGTTTAACCTGGTGCGTCTGGCTACCCGTTACTACGGTGTGGCATACGGCTACCGTAAAGGTGTCGATATCGTTAAAGATATGGGCGGCGGCTTCCTGCAGAAACTGACTGAGGGGGCGTCAATCCTCGGCCTGTTTGTCATGGGGGCATTGGTTAACAAGTGGACGCACGTGAACATCCCGTTGGTGGTCTCCACTATCACCGGTCAGGATGGCCAGACTCGCGTTACCACCGTGCAGACTATCCTTGACCAGCTGATGCCGGGCCTGGTTCCTCTGCTGCTGACTTTCGCTTGTATGTGGCTACTGCGTAAGAAAGTGAACCCGCTGTGGATTATCGTTGGCTTCTTCGTCATCGGTATCGCGGGCTACGCTGTCGGCCTGCTCGGCCTGTAAGACTGTTGTACATCACCGGGGGCTTGCCCCCGGTTTTTCTATTTAGAGGGTTGAGGATTCATGACTATCACGGACCTGGTGCTGGTTCTTTTTATCTTTTCGCTGCTGGCGTATGCCATTTACGATCAGTTCATCATGCCCCGCCGTAATGGCCCCACTCTGCTGACGGTCGCCCTGCTTCCTCGCAGCCGTGTTGACAGTGTTATCTTCATTGGCCTGGTAGCTATTCTTATCTACAACAACGTCACCAGTCACGGGGCGCAATTCACCACATGGTTATTATGTGCACTGGTGTTGATGGGGTTGTATCTGTTCTGGATCCGTACGCCGAAAATCATCTTCAAGCAAAAAGGTTTTTTCTTTGCTAACGTCTGGATTGAATATAACCGCATTAAAGAGATGAATTTATCAGAAGACGGCGTGCTGGTGATGCAATTAGAACAGCGTAGATTGCTTGTTCGCGTACGAAATATAGACGATCTCGAAAAAATATATAAGCTTCTTATTTCAAATCAGTAAGTTAACAAGATAGCCTGAACTATGTTTTTCATATATTAATGAAAACAAAACATAGCTAAGGCTATATTACCCCGCCCGTAATGTTATTTATTTTAACGTTCTATTTATAAATAAATCTAAATGAAAATCGTTTTCAATTAAAAGTCAAATATTATTTCCCTGTTTCTTGTTTTATATTCTCAAAATATGTTAAGGTTGCGCCCGTCGTTGGGGAGTAGCCGATTTCCAGACTCCGGAAATGTACGTGTCAACATACTCGTTGAAAAACGTGGCGCGTACGGACTGAACATACAGTTTCAGTCAGGCGAGACCATAGGCACATCAACTGCAATGCATACCTGAATGGCACGATATATTTCGTGTTTTCAATCTGTATGCATGGTTACTGGGGGCAGTGATGTGTTTTATGGATACCCCGGTCAGGACGCTGTTATGAATCTCACCGCTACTGTACTTCTCGCTTTTGGCATGTCGATGGATGCTTTCGCTGCGTCAATTGGCAAGGGTGCCACCCTGCATAAACCCAAATTTTCTGAAGCGCTGCGCACCGGTCTTATTTTCGGCGCAGTTGAAACCCTGACCCCGCTGATTGGCTGGGGTATGGGCATGCTGGCCAGCAAATTTGTACTGGAGTGGAACCACTGGATCGCTTTCATTCTGCTGATTTTCTTAGGTGGGCGAATGATAATCGAAGGTTTTCGCGACAACGGTGATGAAGATGAAGAGCCGCAGCGCCGTCATGGATTCTGGCTGCTGGTCACCACCGCCATTGCCACCAGTCTCGACGCGATGGCCGTCGGGGTGGGTCTGGCTTTCCTGCAAGTTAACATCATTGCGACTGCGCTGGCCATCGGCTGCGCCACGTTAATTATGTCCACGCTCGGCATGATGATCGGTCGTTTTATTGGTCCGATGCTGGGCAAACGAGCTGAAATTTTGGGCGGGGTGGTACTGATTGGTATCGGCGCCCAGATCCTCTGGGCACACTTCCACGGTTAATTCAGGCGCTGCCAGATATGAATACTAAAATCTGTCTGGCAGTCAAACTTCGTCTTTCCTGCCAGCGTTTCCCACACTTCCGGTTTTGCCCGCCAGGCGAACGGTGTCATTTGCAGTAATGCAACGGCTTCGCTGCCCTGGAGCTGCATCTGATAGCCCAGCGCAATACTCTGCTGCAGAACAAAACCTTCCAGCTGTTCGGTATGTGGCGCATGCAAACGCACCTCATCATAAATCAGCCCTTTCAGCTCCATTAAATGCCGCGGCCCTGGTGTGGCGGTGATTACCCATCCACCCGGTTTAACCACGCGAGCCAGCTCTTGCGTTTTACAGGGCGCGTAGATCCTGATGATGGCATCCATGGACGCATCGGCAAACGGCAAACGATGGCTGGAAGCCACGCAAAAGGTTACCTGCGGATAACGGCGGGCTGCGGCCTTAATCGCCACTTTAGAGACGTCGAGGCCAACGGTTTTGCCGCCAGTCAGCGTATCGGCAAAGGCATGGGTGTAATACCCTTCTCCACAGCCGATATCCAGAATCGCCGCGTTCGCTGAACTCAGCGTCTGCGCAAGCACATTCACAATCGCGTCACGCAGCGGTTGATAGCGTCCGGCATCAAGAAACGCCCGGCGCGCCTGCATCATCTCAGCGCTGTCACCCGGATCGCGCGACCGCTTATGCTGAACCGGCAGTAAGTTGACATACCCTTCTTTCGCCACATCAAACTGGTGCCGCTCAGGGCAGATAAAACTGTTTTTCGTTTGAGTAAGAGGCTGGTGGCAAAGAGGACAGGAAAACGACATGACAACTCCGGCAGGTGATTTGAGGGCGCAAGTGTAACGCGAATTGCGCCCCGGGAAAATAACTTACAGCGTCGGCGAGGATACGCTGTCGCCATGCATCACCAGCAGGTGATCGGAGTCGGCAGGCATGCCGTCTGGTTTAACATTTTCCAGGCGTAAAACATCTCCCATAATCTGGCTGAATACCGGCGCGGAGACGGCGCCCCCATAGTAAGCACCGTTTTGTGGATTATTAATAACCACGACTAAGGCGAATTTCGGGTCGCTCGCTGGCGCAACGCCTGCCGTATAAGCCACGTATTTATCAACATATTTACCATCATCGCCAATTTTTTTCGCCGTCCCGGTCTTCACCGCAACCCGATAATCCCTGACCGCCGCCTTAGTTCCCCCACCGCCGGGTAACGCAACGCTTTCCATCATATGTTCAACCTGATGAACCAGAGCCTCTGGCATCACCCGCGTTCCTATTACCGGCGGATCAATACGCGTTATAGAAAGAGGCCGATAGATGCCAAAGCTACCGATAGTGGCGTAGACATGTGCCAACTGGAGCGGCGTCACCATCAGCCCATAACCGAATGCGAAGGTCGCGCGATCCAAATCGCTCCAGTAGCGGCGTTGGGGCATTAAACCACTGCTTTCACCAGTTAATCCCAACCCGGTTGGATCGCCAAAGCCAAAACGTTTATAGGTATCCAGCAATTTCTGCACCGGCATAGCTAACGACAGGTGTGATACTCCCGTATCGCTTGATTTCTGCAAAATGCCGGTAAGCGACAGCTCAGGGTAAAATCCGACGTCACGAATACGATGTCCGTCGACATTAAAAGGATGGGTATCAATTACGCTGTCCGGTTGCACAATCCCCTGCTGGAGCGCGGTCATAATCACCAGCGGCTTTACGGTTGAGCCGGGTTCAAAGGTGTCGCTAATGGCACGGTTACGAAAATCATCCAGTACCGCGCCGTCACGATTGTTGGGGTTAAAATCTGGGAAGCTTGCCATGGAGAGAATTTCGCCAGTAGCGATATTGACCAGTACAGCTGCCCCTGACTCCGCTTTATTCCACGTCACGGCATTATCCAGCGCGTCTTCGGTAACCGTCTGCAAACGCTCATCAATACTGAGTTGTAATTCGTGTGCAGGCACCGGCATCACTTCGGTGATATTTTCGATGACATGACCAAATTTGTCTTTACGGACCAGACGGGAGCCTGGTTTGCCCATCAACTGGCTATTGAAGCTTTTCTCCAGACCTTCAATACCCTGGCCATCAATATTAGTGAAACCAATGAGATTAGCCGCAACATGTCCGGCTGGATAAAAGCGACGGGATTCTTCACGCAGATTGATCCCCGGAAGATTAAGGTTATCGACCCATTCAGCCTGCTGAGGAGAGATCTGGCGCGCCAGATAAATAAAGCGTCCCGCAGGATTACTGTTAACGCGCTCAGCCAGCGAACTGAGCGAAATGTTCAGAGTCTTTGCTAACGCCTGCCAACGTTCATTGTAGCCCACGCCACCCTTGCTAATAATGGTTTTAGGATCTGCCCAGACGGCATTCACCGGGACACTTACCGCCAGCGGTCGCCCTTCTCTGTCGGTAATCATTCCGCGTGGCGAGGCTATAGTTACCTCGCGTAACGAACGCATGTCTTCCTGTTTTACCAGAGTTGTCGGCGTGACAATTTGTAGCCACGCCACCCGACCCAGCAGCAATCCCAGACTTAATAATATCGCCACACAAAGCAGGGCAAAACGTACGGGAGTAAAATTGCGCGCATCTATGTCGTTTTTCTTGTTCACCTGGACTCCCGCATGATAGTTTTTCAGGTGTCTGATTTAACGAGAAATGCTGCGAGAATGCGGGGAAAACTATGCTACGAACATCACGCCTTTGCAACAAAGCGCTAATGGATGGGCTTTCAGAAATATTTTGACGTAATTTGAATTAAAAAGCCCCGCATAAGCGAGGCTTTATATCTGAGATGGTTGCGCATGAGCGCATCAAATCAGTGGTGTCGATCAGATAGCTGTTACGTTAACAGCAGCCGGACCTTTCTGGCCGTCCTGAATTTCGAACTCAACGTTCTGGCCTTCAGCCAGAGTTTTGAAGCCGTTACCCTGGATAGCGGAGAAGTGTACAAACACGTCTTTGCTGCCATCAGCCGGAGTAATGAAGCCAAAACCTTTAGACTCGTTGAACCACTTAACTTGACCTTTAATCTTTGCCATTTGCAAAATTCCTTAGAGTATTTTCTTCGCCCGCGGGCATAACATAGATAAAACTGAGACATTACTGCTTGAGGCACTAATATAAGGTTCGGCAGAGAAGCGGTATTCAACGTCAACGTGTTTACTCAGGACTTCTTTACTGAAAATGCCACACATAAACAGAACTGTACCTCGTTTAACCCAAAACGTGTTATCACATACAACGTAAATAATGGCAAGCCATTTTTAAACGTGTCTCGATCGGTCGCACAAATCCTGTCTTTCATCAAACAACGACTGCACAGTTATGCGCCAGACCGAGCAGAGTTATATTGTCACCTCTCTCCCCTTGCCCCATCAGGCTTGCACCGTCACAGGGACATTTCTACCATAGCTCAATAGCTTCAGTTGTTCCAGTTATCTGTCACAGGGTCTGGCGGATATCATTTTTTATGCTTAGTAATGCATAAAATGTCACAAGCGTAAAAATGAGATCCGCCTTCTGTTTTTGCACCAAAATAATGAAAGAATGATGACAATGCACAAAAAAAGTAAGAGAAACGTTTCGCTGTTAATAAGACGATCGTTATCACAAAAATGACATAATCATATTTTTAACGTATGGGAAAATATATTTATAACAGACCGGACATAAGATATTAATTGGTTAGAGTATCTGAAAATACTCAGATTACAGGCGACTCCGTAACGCTAATTACGCGGGCAGAGCAGAAGAAAATGATCTGACATGTTGACGACAGGATGAAGTATCTGCGCACAGCATCAGCAGACCTTCATCCTGACATACTGTTATTAGCGCTCAGCTACCAGGCGGATGATATCATCATCGTCATCCTTCGCGGTGACCGCTGCAGGTTCTGCCGCTTTTTCTGGTTCGTTAGCTTCACAAAGGCGACGGAGTAATGCGTTCTGTCTTTTTTGCTGGTCTAACAATGCTTCAAGCAGTTCTATCTGCTCGTTAGTACGCGAACTTGCCCGATTAATGAAAAACCACAACACAAGCCCAACAACCAAAACCACCACCGATACCGCTAAAGACGCAAAACTCAACGCGCCAGAATTCAAAACTTCGTTC
Source organism: Citrobacter sp. wls615 (assembly GCF_005281355.1). Lineage (NCBI taxonomy): Bacteria > Pseudomonadati > Pseudomonadota > Gammaproteobacteria > Enterobacterales > Enterobacteriaceae > Citrobacter > Citrobacter sp. wls615. Next base: position 21,627 of record NZ_SZXM01000058.1, read on the forward strand.
ATTTCACCACCTCAATGTAGACAGCGTAGTTTACCACTGCCGCACAAGAAGGTAATCAACTGTTGTAAAAATGCGCTTACCAGGGAATAAATTTATTGATGGCACAAATACCGCTGAAAAATTGTACGTCCTGATCGCACATGATGTTAAACACCTGCGCCCACATCAATATGCATACCAGCACGACAACAATCAGTACCACCCAGCGTATTTTTTTCACTCCAGCTCCACTCTTCGACTCTACATCTTATGTCTATAAATTATCATGCGTTACCTAAACCCAGCGTTAACTGTAACGGCATTCCATCTTTTTAGGAATGATTGACTTGTTTCAGCCCATGTACAGGCTAATCTACTAATAACGAGAAAAGATAAGAGGTTGTAATGCGTCTGATAATCCGCGCTATTGTGTTGTTAGCTCTGGTTTGGATCGGTTTATTACTGAGCGGCTATGGAGTTTTGATTGGGAGTAAAGAGAATGCGGCCGGTCTGGGTCTGCAATGCCAATATCTGACCGCTCGCGGGACCAGCACCGCACAATACGTCCACACAAACAGCGGCCTTATTGGTCTTTCAGATTGCCCTGTATTACGCAAAAGTACTGTCGTTATCGATAACGGTTAAGATAGCGGCAATACATTCTTTATGCTATTTGCGCAAAATAGCGCTAATTTTATTCATTAAAAAACCCCAGGTACGCAATACCTGGGGTTTTGCACTTAGGCAATTTTTCTGATTAGAACGGATAGTCGTTATAGCCCATTTGTTCAGAAATCTTACGCGCTGCCGTATGCAGCATCGCCACATATTCGTGTAAACGTTCTTCCGAAAAGCGCAGCGTCGGGAATGAAATACTCAAGCCCGCGATCACCACGCCAAAACGGTCAAACACCGGAACACCGATGCAGCGCAGGCCTTCTTCCTGCTCTTCGTTATCTTCGCCGTATCCCTGTTCACGCACTTTATCCAACAGTACCAGCAATTCATCAGTATTCGTGATAGTACGGTCGGTGCTGCGTTTGTACTCGATGCCGTCAAGAATTTCCTTCACTTCATCGCGGTCACGCCATGCCAGAAGAACTTTACCGATAGCCGTGCTGTACAATGGGTTACGACGACCGACGCGGGAATACATTCGCAGATTGTACATGGAATCGATTTTATGAATGTAGACGATACTGTCTTCATCCAGCGCACCAAGGTGTACGGTCTCTTTGGTCAAACGTGAAAGTTCACGCATCTGGATGTCAGCACTACGGATCAGATCAACGTTTTGTAACGCGCGCGCACCCAGCTCGAATAATTTCAGGGTCAGAGAGTATTTCTCTGACTCTCCTTCTTGTGCCACATAACCCAGCGTTTTCATGGTCTGCAAAAAGCGATAAACGGTGCTTTTTGACATCATGACGCGTTGCGACAGCTCGGTAATACCAATTTCGCGCTCTTCACCCAGCGCCTGCAGGATGCCAAAAACTTTCAGCACGGAAGATACAGAATCAGGTTGTTTATCCAGATCTGCGATTGCCATTTATCACCTCATTACGAGTGTTTTATAAAAATCAGAACCGGTTTTTATTATAATTTCACGAACCTGCCCTCGCAATCGCTCTTTGCTTACTTAGTTACAAATCTGCGACCTAACGCCTGTATATCAATGCTAAGATTATTATTCTCATCATCATTCCCGATAAAATGACCCCTTATGGAAAAAATTCAGGCTGATGGCCTGCCATTGCCCCAGCGATATGGTGCAATTTTAACCATTGTTATTGGCATCTCTATGGCAGTACTCGACGGCGCAATAGCTAACGTGGCGCTTCCGACGATTGCTACCGACCTTCAGGCTTCACCCGCCAGCTCAATCTGGATCGTTAACGCCTATCAAATCGCCATTGTCGTTTCACTGCTGTCACTCTCCTTTTTGGGTGATATGTTTGGCTATCGACGCATTTATAAGTGTGGTCTCGTCGTATTCCTGCTTGCCTCACTGTTCTGTGCTTTATCAGACTCGCTACAAATGCTAACTCTGGCTCGTGTGGCTCAGGGGTTTGGCGGTGCGGCGCTGATGAGTGTGAATACAGCTTTAATTAGACTTATTTATCCCCAGCGTCAGCTTGGCCGGGGGATGGGAATCAACTCCTTCATCGTGGCGGTCTCCTCAGCGGCAGGACCCACCATTGCCGCGGCGATCCTCTCTATCTCGTCCTGGAAATGGCTGTTTCTGATTAACGTCCCGCTGGGGATTATTGCCCTGCTGCTGGCCATGCGCTTTCTGCCACCAAATTCGTCCCGCAGCAATAAACCACGCTTTGACTTGCCCAGTGCGGTAATGAATGCCCTAACGTTTGGCTTGTTAATTACTGCCCTCAGTGGGTTCGCGCAAGGACAGTCGCTAAAACTGATTGGTGCCGAGCTTGTGGCGCTTATCGTGGTCGGTTTTTTCTTTATCCGCCGCCAGCTGGCGTTGCCGGTACCGTTATTACCGGTTGACCTGCTACGTATTCCGCTGTTTTCACTCTCGATTTGCACGTCAATCTGTTCATTCAGCGCACAAATGCTGGCGATGGTTTCTCTACCCTTCTTTCTACAAACCGTGCTCGGTCGTAGCGAAGTCGAAACAGGACTACTACTGACCCCATGGCCGCTGGCAACCATGGTGATGGCGCCGCTGGCCGGATATCTTATCGAACGCGTCCACGCGGGATTGTTGGGCGCACTGGGTATGGGCGTGATGGCAAGCGGATTATTTGCCCTGGTGCTACTCCCCTCTGCGCCCTCCGATTTTAATATTATCTGGCCGATGATATTGTGCGGCGCGGGCTTTGGTCTATTCCAGTCACCGAATAACCACACCATCATCACCTCTGCACCACGTGAACGCAGCGGCGGAGCAAGCGGGATGCTGGGGACCGCGCGCTTGTTAGGGCAAAGTACCGGCGCGGCGCTGGTGGCGTTAATGCTCAATCAGTTTGGTGACAGCGGAACACATATGTCGCTAATAACCGCGGGTGTACTGGCAACGGCTGCCGCCATAGTGAGCGGCTTACGTATCACGCAGCCGCGCGTTCAGGCATAAAAAAAGCGCGTCTGACGACGCGCTTCTTCTGGACTTCCGCAGGTTACTTCAGGTATTCCCCACTACGCAGCGCTTCAATACGCTTATCCAACGGCGGGTGAGTCATAAACAGCTCACTCAACGATTTAGATTTACCGTTGATGCAGAACGCCATCATGCTGGTCGCTTCCTGCGGCTCATAGCTGGTTTTCAGACGCTGCAGCGCGGCGATCATCTTCTCACGACCGACCAGTTTGGCAGAACCGGCATCCGCATGGAATTCACGGTGACGTGAGAACCACATGGTAATGATGCTGGCCAGAATACCAAACACCAGTTCCAGCACCGTCGCCACCGCAAAGTAGATTAATGGGTTGCCGTTGCTGCCCTCGCCCTCATCGCGGTTACCGCCCATAAACCCGGCGGCAATTTGCGCCAGAATACGGGAAATAAAGATAACGAAGGTGTTCACCACACCCTGAATGAGGGTCATGGTCACCATATCGCCATTGGCAATGTGGCTGATCTCGTGCGCGATAACCGCTTCGGCTTCGTCCGGGCTCATGTTTTGCAGCAGGCCAGTACTCACAGCCACCAGCGAAGCATCCCGGCGCGCACCGGTAGCAAACGCGTTAATATCTGGCGCATGGTAGATTGCGGCCTGCGGCATAGCAATACCGGCCTGGCGGGCCTGATTCGCTACCGTATTCATCAGCCAGCGTTCTCTTTCATTACGGGGCTGTTCGATCACTTCCCCGCCAACGGACTTTAACGCCATCCATTTGGACATCAGCAGCGAAATGAAGGAACCACCAAAACCAAACAGCAGTGCCATGATCAACAAGCCTTGAACGCTGCTTGACTGAATCCCTGTCAGGCTCAATACCAGCCCGAAAACGACCATCACAGCCAGGTTCGTCAGCAGGAAGAGCGCGATTCGCATCATAATTTTCTTTTAACCTCAATTTAACAAAACGCACTATGCGATTACCCATATCGTATGGGTCTTATGGCTATTTTCAAGCATCCATAGGTGCTAAGTCACCAGAAAGACACAACTTTACATTTTATCGTATCAGACTGACGTCTTCATGCGCTTGTTAAATAAATATCCTCCGGCATAGCCGGA
>NZ_SZXM01000057.1:0-89474 GCF_005281355.1 Citrobacter sp. wls615
ACCTCCGGCTATGCCGGAGGATATTTATTACTCTTTCAGGTCATTCCTGGAGAAGTCCGTTTCCGTAACCACATTTTCAATGTAATAAGCACGATATTGCTCACACTAATCAACATTCAAGTCGCATACTATCTTTATATCCACAATTTTAATATGGCTTAGTTTTTATTAATTTGGACAGGCCGTAGCCAGATTTTTAATTTGCGAAATGGTGTGCTTATGTGTGAAAAATATGTTGAAAGACCGCTTTATTTGTTAATTGCTGACTGGATGATGGCAGAGGACCGATGGATTACTGCCAAGGAGATTTCCCGTCAATTTGATATTGAACACTGCAAAGCAATTAATACGCTCTCCTATATTCTGTCAGAAGTGGGGGAAATTGTTTGTGAAGTGAAGATGATCCCTAACCAGATTGCAGGACGAGGCTGTCAGTGCCAGCGTCTGGTGAAAGTCGTGAGTATTGATTCTCATCTCTATCGCCGATTGAATCATAATTTGCAGGAAAGAAAAGTGAGCGTGGCGAAAACACCGCGCCTGTCAGCGGTTCCTCCAACAGAGCTTAACCGTGAGCAGAAATGGCAGATGATGCTGTCAAAAAGTATGCGTCGCTAATTGTCTGTTTACCTGATGGCTGTATAAACGGTGATTGACGCGTAGGCCGGATAAGCGTGAGCGCATCCGGCATCAATTACTGTGCTGATTTTGGCTTTACGTCCGTCGTGCCTTTCAGGCGCGGCCGGTTTTCTTCGACCTGCGTTAACGGCTTCGTTTCAGATAACCCCGTTCGACAGCGGACTGCAAGATCCTGATATTCTTTGGTGTTGAGGCGTTTCCAGTGCAGCTCCTGGTCCGTGACCTGGCGTAGTACGCGCGCAGGTGAACCCACCAGAAGTTGCCTTGCCTCACCCTGAAATCCGGCTTTGACAAAACTCATGGCGGCGACAATGCTCTCTTCGCCAATCACTGCGCCGTCCATAATGACGCTGTTCATGCCGACCAGGGCGTCCCGTCCCACCACGCAGCCATGTAAAATAGCGCCGTGGCCGATATGGCCGTTCTCATGCACGATGGTATCGGTATCGCAGTAGCCATGCATAATGCAGCCATCCTGCAGATTAGATCCTGCCTCCAGGATCAGGCGACCATAATCCCCACGCAATGACGCGAGTGGGCCAATATAAACACCGGCGCCCACGATGACATCGCCAATCAGCACGGCGCTGGGATGTACAAACGCGTCCGGGTGCACCACCGGGATCAGTCCTTCAAAGGCGTAATAGCTCATGGTTGTACCTCGGTTTTTTTGCCGGATGGCGGCGTAAACACCTTATCCGGCCTACGGTTGTGCATGCGCTGTAGGCCGGATAAGCGAAGTGCCATCCGGCCAGGTCACATTAACGACCTTTCCACACCGGATCGCGTTTTTCGGCAAATGCCTGCGGTCCTTCGAGCGCATCTTCCGAATGCAGTACCGACGGATAATGCTTCAGCACGCCGCTGCGGATGTAGCGGTAGCCTTCTTCAACCGGCATTTCGCTGGTTGCGCGATAAATCTCTTTCAGCGCCGCGATAGCCAGCGGAGCGCTATTGACCAGTTGTTGCGCCAGTTCGCGCGCGCTATCCATCAGTTCGCTCTGGCTGACAACGCGGTTCACGATCCCCCAACGCAGCGCTTCTTCGGCGCTCATTCGTCTGCCGGTCATTACCATTTCGTTAACGATAGCCGGTGGCAGCAGCTTAGGCAGACGCAATACGCCGCCGCTGTCAGGCACGATGCCGAGCTTGGCTTCCGGCAGCGCGAAGCTGGCGTTTTCGGCGCAGACAATAAAGTCTGCCGCCAGCGCCAGCTCAAAACCGCCGCCAAACGCGTAGCCGTTCACCGCGGCGATGACCGGCTTATCGAGGTCAAATATTTCGGTTAAACCAGCAAAGCCGCCGGGACCAAAATCGGCATCTGGCGCTTCACCTTCCGCTGCCGCTTTTAAGTCCCAGCCAGCAGAAAAGAATTTCTCACCGCCGCCGGTAATGATTGCTACGCGTAATTCCGGGTCGTCACGGAAATTAAGAAAAGCTTCACCCATCGCAAAACTGGTTTTCGCGTCAATGGCATTCGCTTTAGGTCGGTCGAGGGTAATTTCCAGGATCGGGCCGTTACGGGTCAGATGTAATGATTCACTCATAGTTCATCTCCAGATAAATAGTTTCCCGGCGGGAGGGATTCCTGCCGGAAGGTTTATTTCAGATTTTTTTTGATTATTTTTCCTGAACAATTGCGCGGCAGGTCGGTTCTGATCTCCATAAAAGAGGGAACCTTGAATTTCGCCATATTGTTTTCACAGAAGCTGAAAAACTCGGCCTCGCTTAATGTTTCACCTTCATTAAGGACGATAAACGCTTTAATGGCCTCATCACGGATCGCGTCTTTAATACCAACCACCACAATGTCCTGAATTTTCGGATGTGCAGAAATAATATTTTCCAGCTCGACGCAGGAGACATTTTCCCCGCCGCGTTTAATCATGTTGCAGCGTCTGTCGACAAAATAGAAATAGCCATCCTCATCCTGGTAACCCGAATCACCGGTATGTAACCAGCCCTCTGGTTCCAGCGCCCTGGCGGTTGCCTCCGGCTGCATGTAATACTCTTTGAAGATAGTCTTGCCGGGGATGCCTTTAATACAGATTTCGCCAATTTCTCCGGCGGGCAGCGGGCGATTTTGATCGTCGCGAATTTCAGCTTCATAGCTAAAACCCACGCGACCAATGGAAGGCCAGCGTCGTTTGTCTCCGGGACGGTCGCCGATAATACCGACGATGGTTTCAGTCATACCGTAGGAGGTCAGCAGCCTGACGCCAAAGCGTTCGGTAAAATCGTCTTTTTCCTGCTCGGATAAATTGAGATAGAACATCACTTCGCGCAGGTGATGCTGCCTGTCCGTTGGTGCGGCGGGCTGGACCATCAGCGTGCGGATCATCATCGGGATGCACTCGGTCACCGTCGCCTGATATTTACGTACCTGATCCCAGAAGGCCCTGGCACTGTACTTCTCTAGCAGCACAAAGGTGCTGCCAGCGGAGAATGCAGGCATTGCGGCGGTACACTGACAATCGATATGAAACGCGGGCATCACCGTCATGTACACGTCATCATCGCGCAGGGCGATTTGCCAGGCAGAGTAGTAGCCTGCAAAACGCAGGTTATAGTGGGTAATCACCACCCCTTTTGGACGCGAGGTGGTACCGGAGGTAAACAGAATTTCCGCCGTATCGTCAGTGGATAACACGGGCGTATAGCACAGCGTGGCCGACTGGCGTGCTTGCAGTTGGGAAAAGTGGCTCACGCCATCGTCAGCCGGAAGCTGCTCGCCAATCAGACAGATATGATTAAGCGGAGTGCTATTGTCCTGGCGTATTTCACGGTACATAGGATAAAACTGGGCGCTGGTAACCAGCAGACTCACCTGGCTGTTTTGCAGGATCCAGGCACTTTCTTCGCCCAGTAAGCGGGCATTAATCGGCACCATAATGGCGCCGATTTTTGCCAGTCCAAACCAGCAAAAGATGAATTCCGGACAGTTATCCAGATGCAGCGCGACCCTATCACCCTTGCGGATTCCTAAGGAGTAAAAAAGGTTCGCCGTGCGGTTAATCTCTTCATTGAGCGAAGCATAGCTAAACTGCCGAACGATTCCCTCACAGGATTCGAAAATTAACGCCGTTTTATCTCCGTACACCCCGGCCAGGTCGTCCCACATCTGACGTAAGTTTTGTCCGCCAACGATATCCATATTGCTTTATCCACTGAAATCAGGCGTGAGCGCTAACCAACGAGCAGGTTAGCGCGTCGCGTTTATTCCTCAACCCTGGCCAGGCCTTTGCCGACCAGCTCATTTATGTCTGCTTCGCTATAACCAATGTTTTTCAGAATGGCGGCGGTATCCATGCCGTGTGATGGCATGCCACGCCAGATTTTCCCCGGGTTGTTTTTAAATTTCGGCATGATGTTCGGCCCTTTACAGGTGCGGCCGTCCATTGTTTGCCACTGAGTAATGGATTCGCGGGCAACGTACTGCGGATTACCTTCCAGTTCTGGAATGGTTAGCACCTTCGCACAGGCGATATTCAGCTCAGCAAAGCGCGCCTGAACGTCGGCGATAGTGTGTGTTGCCAGCCAGGCGTCCAGTTTCTCTTCGACGAGCGGGCCGTAAGGGCATTCCACGCGATGGATAAGCTGCGTGCCTTCCGGAACTTCCGGCGTACCGAGAATGTGGGCAAGGCCAATATCTTTAAAGCACTCGTTGATTTGCGTGATGCCGACCAACTCCATGACGATGTAACCATCGGCGCATTTATACAGGCCGCAGCCGGCGTAGTAGGGGTCTTTCCCTTTCGTCATACGAGGACAGATTTCGCCGCCGTTGAAGTAGTCCATCATGAAGTACTGACCCATGCGCAGCATCACTTCGTACATGGCGATATCGATGCTTTCACCTTTACCCGTTTCGCGCACTTTGTGCAGGGCAGCCAGCGCCGCTGTTGTCGCGGTCATCCCGGAGAAGTAATCGGCGGTATACGGGAAGGCTGGCATCGGTTGGTCAACGTCGCCGTTTTGGATCAGATAACCACTGAACGCCTGCGCGATGGTGTTATACGCCGGAAGATTGGTGTACTCCTCGGTACCAAACTGGCCGAAGCCAGAAAGGTGGGCAATGACCAGTTTCGGGTTATGTTCCCACAACACTTCATCAGTAATACCGCGGCGGGCAAAGGCCGGGCCTTTACTGGCTTCAATGAAAATATCGGTGGTTTCCATGAGTTTCAGAAACGCTTCCCGACCTTCATCTTTGAAAATATTCAGCGACAGGGCGTGCAGGTTGCGGCGTGAGAGCTGCGGGTAGTTAGGCTGTACGCGGATGGTATCAGCCCATGCGACGTTTTCAATCCAGATAACCTCGGCGCCCCATTCGGCGAACATCTGTCCGGCGAACGGACCGGCGATTTCGATCCCTGAAAAAACAACGCGTACCCCAGCAAGCGGGCCAAAGGTTGGCATTGGTAAATGATTCATCATTTTTCTCCTGGCATTTTTTGTAGGCCCGGCAACTACGGCGCCACCGGGCATGTTGCCGGATGGCGGCGTAAACGCCTTATCCGGCCTACGAATCGTGCTGAATTAGCGGTATTGCTTAAGTACCGCACGACCCAACGTCAGGATCTGCATTTCGTCAGAACCACCAGAAACACGGTCAACGCGCAGGTCACGCCAGAAACGCGTGATGCGGTGGTTGCCCGCGATACCAACACCTCCCAGTACCTGCATGGCGGTGTCTACCACTTCAAACGCGGCGTTGGCGCAGAAGTATTTGCACATAGCCGCGTCGCCGGAGGTAATAGTGCCGTTATCCGCTTTCCACGCCGCTTCCAGCAGCATGTTTTTCATGGAGTTCAGTTTGATCGCCATATGCGCAAACTTCTCCTGAATCAGCTGGAAACGGCCAATAGTTTCACCAAACTGCACGCGCTGATTCGCGTAACGCGCAGCGTCTTCAAAAGCGCACATTGCGGTGCCGTAGTTGGTCAGCGCGACGAGGAAGCGTTCATGGTCAAACTCTTCTTTCACGCGGTTGAAGCCGTTACCTTCCCGACCGAACATGTCTTTCTCGTCCAGTTCAACGTCATCAAAGGTGATTTCACAGCAGCTATCCATGCGCAGACCGAGTTTCTCCAGTTTGTTGACCTTGATACCCGCTTTGCTCATGTCAACAAACCACTCGGTGTAAACAGGTTTATCCGGCGATGCACCGTCTCTCGCCATGACCACGATGTACGGGGTATAGGCGCTACTGGTGATAAAGCACTTACTGCCATTAAGATAAACCTTACCATTTTTGCGCGTATAAGTGGTTTTCAGACTACCAACATCCGATCCCGCTCCCGGTTCGGTGATAGCAGAGTTCCACATCTGCTTACCGGTGCCCTGGAACGCCATGATTTTATCAATTTGCTCCTGAGTCCCTTCACGCAGGAAAGTGTTAAAACCTCCCGGCAATTGGTACAACACGTAAGTTGGTGCGCCAAGACGCCCCAGTTCCATCCAGACGGCGGCGACGGTAACAAAACCCGCTTCCAGACCGCCGTGTTCCTCCGGGATCAGCAGGCTATCAATGCCCATATCCGCCAGCGCTTTTACAAAACGCTCAGGGTAGACGCTGTCACGATCGCACTCGGCAAAATAAGCTTCCCAGTTCTCACTGGCCATCAGTTCGCGAATACCGGCGACAAACAGCTCCTGTTCGTCATTTAAGTTGAAATCCATCTTTCAGCCTCTTGATCAATTGGGTTAATAAGAATTACTTGTCTTTCCAGTGCACTTTGGCGTCTTTAATAAAGGACAGCGTCACCATAATGTTGACGAAGAACAGCGGGCATCCTCCGGCGATAATCGCGGTCTGAATCGGCTTCAACCCACCCAGCGCCAGCAGAACGATACCGATGATGCCGACCAGCACCGACCAGCCGATGCGTACCAGCAGCGGTGGCTCTTCACCATCGCGAACTTCGCGACAGGTCGACATCGCCAGGGTGTAAGAGCAGGCGTTAATCAGCGTTACAGTGGCGATAAAGCAGAGGATAAAGAAACCCCACATGGTGGCGGTGCTGAGCGGCAAGGCGGCCCAGGTTTCGATAATGGCGCGCGCCACGCCGTGTTGCTCAATCAGTTGCGGAATGTTGAGGATGTTTTTATCCATCAGCAGCAGCGTGTTACTGCCAAGGACAGTCCACAGGATCCAGGTAGACGCGGTCAGGCCCAGTACCATCCCGAAGCACAGTTCACGTACGGTACGACCACGGGAAATACGGGCCAGGAAGATACTCATCTGGATGGCGTAAATAACCCACCACGCCCAGTAGAAAACGGTCCAGCCCTGCGGGAAGCCGCCTTTACCGATGGCGTCGGTATAGAACAGCATCCGTGGCAGGTGCATTAACAGCATCCCGACGGAGTCGGTGAAGTAGTTCATGATGAAGCTGGCGCCGCTGACGATAAACACCCAGCCGAGCATCAGGAAGCTCAGGTAGCTACGCACATCGCTGGCGATTCTGACCCCTTTTTGCAGGCCGCAGGCCACGCAAATCGCGTTCAGAATGATCCAGCAGGTAATGATGATGGCATCCAATTGCAGCGTATGCGGAATACCGAACAGCCATTGCATACACTCGGTGACCAGCGGGGTAGCCAGACCGAGGCTGGTGCCCATCGCAAAGATCAGCGCCACCAGGTAGAAGTTATCGACGATGGTACCGAACAACCCTTTCGCATGCTTTTCACCGACGAGCGGTACCAGCGTGGAGCTGGGGCGGATGACATCCATCTTGCGTACAAAGAAGAAGTAGGCGAAGGCCACGGAAAGGAAGCTATAGGTTGCCCACGGCAATGGCCCCCAGTGGAACAGGCTGTACGCCAGGCCTATCTCTTTCGCGCCTGTGGAATTTGGTTCCAGACCGAACGGCGGGGTGGAGATATAGTAGTAGATCTCAATAGAGCCCCAGAACAGAACTGCAGCGGATGTGCAGGAGGCGAACATCATGAAAATCCAGCTGGCGGTACTAAACTCCGGTTTTTCGTCGCCTAATCTCTTTTTAGCATAGGGGCCAAAAACCAGCCAGAACCAGCCGAAGAGCATGACGACCATATACCATTCAAATGCCCAACCCCAGACATTGGTGACATAACTGAATACCGCATTAATAACGACGTTAGCGGCATCAAGATCTCTTACTGTTAGCCAGCAAAGTATCCCGACAATTATTAATGGCGGGAAAAAAACCTTCGGTTCAATTCCCGATTTTCTCTTTTCATTTTTCATAAGTGAATTCCAGTGTGAAAACGAAATTTATTTAGCGTGCCAGTCCATGAACGTTTGTTTATTTATTATTAATGATTTGTTGATAAGTTTTTAACCTCTGGGACGCCTCAATGAGTAACTCATAATGGGTATTCATTTCGGGTGATTCTGTTATCTTCGTCACACTTTTTTGTGCTGGTTATTTTGTGTTTAAATTCTGATTTTTATTTTGTAAATCATATGCTTGGTGATGATTTTTTAACTTTTTTAAGTGTCTGGCGTTCAATATTGTTGAGCCAGCAAACAATATTGAAAATTTTTATGTTTGGCATATTTCTTTCAATATTGGTGAGGTGCGTAACACTATTGAAAGTTACGAATATCAATGTGTGACATTTTCAATATTGGTGATTAAGGTTTTATTTCCGAATTAAAGAGCGTGATATCTGTATTTAACACCGCCGATATAAATACGTTTCCTTCATGATTTCTGGAGATGCAATGAAGATAATTACTTGCTACAAATGCGTACCTGATGAACAGGATATTGCGATTAATAATGCTGATGGAACACTCGATTTCAGCAAAGCGGATGGCAAAATCAGCCAATATGATCTGAATGCAATTGAAGCTGCTTGCCAGTTAAAACAGCAGTTGGGAGACGCTCAGGTTGTCGCCATGAGCGTTGGCGGCAAAGCGCTGACCAATGCAAAAGGGCGCAAAGATGTCCTCTCTCGTGGCCCTGATGAACTGATTGTCGTGATTGACGATCAATTTGAGCAGGCTCTGCCGCAACAAACCGCCAGCGCGCTGGCTGCCGCCGCGCAAAAATCAGGTTTCGATCTGCTTATTTGCGGTGACGGTTCTTCCGATCTTTATGCTCAGCAGGTTGGTCTGCTGGTGGGCGAAGCGCTGAACGTTCCGGCGATTAACGGCGTGAGTAAGATCCTCTCTCTTACCGACAGCACATTGACGGTAGAACGCGAACTGGAAGATGAAGTTGAAACGCTGAGCATCCCGCTCCCGGCGGTGATCGCGGTTTCCACCGACATTAACACCCCACAAATCCCTTCGATGAAAGCCATTCTTGGCGCGGCGAAAAAACCGGTTCAGGTCTGGTCGCCTGCGGATATCGGGCTGAACAGCGTATCCGCGTATTCCACACAACAGGTTGCCGCACCGAAGCAGCGCGAGCGTCAGCGTGTGGTGATTGAAGGTGACGGTGAAGAACAAATCGCCGCGTTTGTCGAGAATCTGCGCAAAATCATTTAATTATCAGGGGATGTTATGAACAAATTTTCCAGTGTCTGGGTATTCAGCGATACCCCTTCTCGTCTGCCCGAACTGATGAGTGGCGCGCAGGCTGTAGGTGAAAAAGTTAACGCGTTCGTACTGAACGAAGCGGACAGCGCGACAGCATGTCATTTGGGCGCGGATCATGTCTGGCTGCTCAGCGGCAAACCAGAAGACCGCATGATCGAAGACTACGCTGCTGCGATGGCTGAGACTATTCGTCAGCATAGCGAGGGCGGCGCGGTGCTGCTGCCGAATACGCGTCGGGGCAAGCTGTTGGCGGCAAAACTGGGCTATCGCTTGTCGGCTGCGGTTTCCAACGATGCCAGCGACGTCGCCCTGCAGGATGGAAAAGCGGCGGTCAAACATATGGTCTACGGCGGTCTGGCGATAGGAGCGGAAACCATCGCTTCGCCGTTTGCCGTGATCACGCTCAGCAGCGGAACGTTTGACGCCCAACAACCGGATGCTTCTCGCAGCGGCGAGATGCACACCGTGCAGTGGCAGGCTCCGGCCATTGCCGTGACCCGCACCGCAACCCAGGCGCGTCAGAGCAACAGCGTTGACCTCGACAAAGCGCGTCTGGTGGTCAGCGTGGGACGCGGCATCGGCAGCAAAGAGAATATCTCGCTGGCCGAAGCGCTGTGCCAGACGATTGGCGCCGAGCTGGCCTGTTCTCGCCCGGTGGCGGAAAACGAGAAGTGGATGGAGCACGAGCGCTACGTCGGTATCTCCAACCTGATGCTCAAACCTGAACTGTATCTGGCGGTGGGGATCTCCGGGCAGATCCAACACATGGTCGGCGCCAACGGCGCGCAGACGATTTTCGCCATCAACAAAGATAAAAACGCGCCAATCTTCCAGTATGCGGATTTTGGCATCGTTGGCGATGCGCTGAAGATCCTGCCTGCGCTGACGGCTGCCTTAGCGCGATAAACCATTTCGGGCAGGATACGAAGGTATCCTGCCGCTGACAGGAGTACGTATGTCCGAAGATATCTTTGATGCCATCATCGTGGGGGCAGGTCTGGCCGGTTCGGTTGCGGCGCTGGTGCTTGCTCGCGAAGGTGCACAGGTGCTGGTTATCGAGCGTGGCAATTCTGCTGGCGCGAAGAATGTCACCGGTGGGCGTCTGTATGCGCATAGCCTGGAACGCATCATTCCCGGCTTTGCGGATCAGGCTCCCATTGAACGCATGATCACCCACGAAAAACTCGCCTTTATGACCGACAAAGGGGCGATGACGATGGATTATTGCAACGGCGAGGACGCCGCATCGTCGCAAGTTTCTTATTCCGTTTTGCGCAGTAAATTTGACGCCTGGCTGATGGAGCAGGCCGAAGAGGCGGGGGCACAACTGATCACCGGTATTCGCGTGGATAACGTTGTTCAGCGTGATGGCAAAGTCGTGGGCGTGGAAGCCGATGGCGATATTCTGGAAGCCAAAGTCGTAATCCTCGCTGACGGGGTGAATTCTCTGCTGGCTGAAAAGCTGGGCATGGCAAAGCGTGTTGAGGCATCGCATGTTGCTGTCGGCGTGAAGGAACTGATCGAATTGCCGAAGTCGGTCATTGAAGATCGTTTCCAGTTACAGGGCAACGAAGGTGCCGCCTGTCTGTTTGCCGGGGCGCCAACCGATGGTCTGATGGGCGGTGGCTTCCTGTATACGAATGAAACAACCCTTTCCCTGGGGCTGGTCTGTGGACTTCATCATCTGAAAGACGCGAAAAAATCGGTCCCGCAAATGCTGGAAGATTTCAAACAGCATCCGGCAGTTGCGCCGCTGATCGCCGGTGGCAAGCTGGTGGAATATGCCGCACACGTTGTACCCGAGGCGGGAATGAATATGCAGCCTGAACTGGTGGGCGATGGCGTACTGATTGCCGGAGACGCTGCCGGCATGTGTATGAACCTCGGTTTTACCATCCGTGGTATGGATCTTGCCATATCCGCAGGCGAAGCGGCGGCGAAGACGGTGCTTTCGGCGATGAAGCGTGACGATTTTAGCAAGCAGTCGTTGGGGGAATACCGTCAGCATCTGGACGAAGGTCCGATGCGCGATATGCGCATGTATCAGAAACTGCCAGCTTTTCTTGATAATCCCCGCATGTTTACCGCTTATCCCGAAATGGCGGTCAGTATCGCGCGCGACCTGTTCACCGTGGATGGCTCCGCTCCGGTGCCAATGCGTAAAAAAATCCTGCGCCATGCGAAGAAAGTGGGCTTCATCAACCTGATGAAAGATGGCCTGAAAGGAGTGACCGTATTATGACATCTCCCGTCAATGTGGACGTCAAACTGGGCGTCAATAAGTTCAATGTGGATGAAGACAGCCCGCACATCATTCTCAAAACCGATCCTGATAAACAGGCGCTGGAGGTGCTGATTAAGGCCTGTCCGGCGGGACTGTATAAAAAGCAGGACGACGGCAGCGTTCGTTTTGATTACGCCGGGTGCCTGGAGTGCGGAACGTGCCGGATCCTCGGCCTTGATACGGCGCTGGAAAAATGGGAATACCCACGCGGGACGTTTGGTGTGGAGTTCCGCTACGGCTAAACCTGGTGCCGGATGGTGGCTTCGCCTTATCCGGCCTACAGGCATAGTACGTAGGCCTTAAAGCTACGCGCCATCAGGCATTAAGTTAAATAAAACAGGACATCACCATGCAGCAGCCCAGGAACTTTGATGATATCAAATTTACCTCTATTCATCGCCGGATAATGCTATGGGGAAGCGGTGGGCCGTTTCTGGATGGTTATGTGCTGGTAATGATTGGCGTGGCGCTGGAACAGCTCACGCCAGCATTGAAACTGGATGCTGACTGGATTGGTCTACTGGGGGCCGGTACACTGGCAGGCCTGTTTATTGGTACATCGCTGTTTGGCTACATTTCCGATAAGGTCGGGCGGCGCAAAATGTTTATTATCGATATCATCGCCATTGGCGTGATATCGGCGGCGACGATGTTCGTTACCTCGCCCGTTGAACTGTTGGTGATGCGCGTGCTGATCGGCATTGTGATTGGCGCCGATTACCCGATCGCCACCTCGATGATTACCGAATTTTCCAATACCCGCCAGCGTGCCTTCTCTATCGGTTTTATCGCGGCTATGTGGTATGTCGGCGCAACCTGTGCCGATCTGGTCGGTTACTGTTTGTATGATGTTGAGGGCGGATGGCGCTGGATGCTAGGCAGCGCGGTGATCCCCTGTATTTTGATTCTGATTGGACGTTTCGACCTGCCTGAATCGCCGCGCTGGCTGCTGCGTAAGGGGCGGGTGAAAGAGTGCGAGGCGATGATGATCAAGCTGTTCGGCGAACCGGTGGTGTTCGACGAAGAAGCGCCGCAGGAGACGCGTTTTCTCCAGCTGTTTAACCGCCGCCATTTTCCATTTGTGCTGTTTGTTGCCGCCATCTGGACCTGTCAGGTGATCCCGATGTTCGCCATTTACACCTTTGGTCCGCAGATTGTTGGGCTACTGGGACTGGGCGCCGGGAAAAGCGCCGCGTTGGGCAACGTGGTGATTAGCTTGTGCTTTATGCTGGGGTGTATTCCGCCGATGTTCTGGCTCAACAGCGCGGGGCGGCGACCGCTGTTGATTGGCAGCTTTATTATGATGACGCTGGCGCTGGCCGTACTGGGGTTAATTCCTGATATGGGGGCGTGGCTGGTGGTGCTGGCCTTTGCCGTATACGCATTTTTCTCTGGTGGTCCGGGGAATCTGCAGTGGCTATATCCTAACGAACTGTTTCCTACCGATATTCGCGCGTCTGCCGTCGGGGTGATTATGTCGTTAAGCCGCATTGGGACCATTGTTTCCACCTGGGCGCTACCGGTGTTCATTAGCAAATACGGCATCAGTAATGTCATGCTGATGGGGGCAGGAATTTCGCTGATTGGCCTGCTCGTGTCCATTGCTTTTGCACCAGAAACACGCGGCCTGACGTTGTCTCAAACCAGTCAGATGACGATTCGCAGTAAGCCCGTGACCAGGGCCGGTTATTAGGAGTGTTCTGTATTTTCCCTGTAACTCAGTCAGTTAGCCTACAGTTAATGTATGTATCACTGAAAACGACTGAAAAGCAGGGAGAACACCATGCAAAAACATATCCTGATCACCTCTATTTTTACCGCAGCAGCACTGTTTACCGTCGCCGGTTGCTCCTCAAACCAGGCGGTGAAAACCACCGACGGCAAAACCATCGTCACCGACGGCAAACCGCAAGTGGATGATGATACTGGCCTGGTGTCATATAAAAATGCGCAAACAGGTAAGACGGAGCAGATTAACCGCGACCAGGTTAAAGATATGAGCGAGCTGGACAACTAACTCAGATTTTTCCATTTATCTACTCAATAATATTGACTGTTAGCCTGTGGATTAACTGACTAAACTCACTGTTATTACAATAATGCAGTGACACAGGCTAATCATGATTCTCATCATTTATGCGCATCCCTATCCGCAGCATTCGCATGCGAATAAGCGGATGCTTGATCAGGCAAGGACGCTGGAGGGCGTGGAGATCCGCTCGCTCTACCAGCTCTACCCCGATTTCAATATCGATATTGCCGCTGAACAGGATGCGTTGGCACGCGCTGATTTAATTATCTGGCAGCATCCTATGCAGTGGTATAGCACGCCTCCGTTACTCAAATTGTGGATGGATAAAGTCCTCTCTCACGGCTGGGCCTATGGCCATGGCGGAACAGCGCTGCACGGTAAACATCTGCTGTGGGCTGTGACGACTGGCGGCGGTGAAAACCACTTTGATATCGGCTCCCATCCCGGTTTTGATGTACTTTCCCAGCCCTTACAGGCAACGGCTTTATATTGCGGCCTCAAATGGCTGCCGCCGTTTGCGATGCACTGTACGTTTATTTGTGATGATGAAACGCTGCAGGCGCAGGCGCGCCACTATAAACAGCGTCTGCTGGAGTGGCAGGAGGTGCATCATGGATAGTCATACGCTAATACAGGCGCTGATTTACCTCGGTTCGGCGGCGCTGATTGTCCCCATTGCCGTACGGCTGGGCTTAGGATCGGTGCTGGGCTATCTCATTGCCGGGTGCATCATCGGTCCATGGGGTTTGAGGCTGGTGACCGATGCCGAATCAATCCTCCATTTTGCCGAGATCGGCGTGGTGCTGATGCTGTTTGTCATCGGCCTGGAACTGGATCCGCAACGTTTGTGGAAGCTGCGAGCCTCGGTGTTTGGCGGTGGTGCATTACAAATGGTGGTTTGCGGTGGGCTGATCGGTCTGTTCTGTATGTTCCTCGGCCTGCGCTGGCAGGTAGCGGAACTCATAGGCATGACGCTGGCGCTTTCCTCCACGGCCATCGCTATGCAGGCGATGAATGAACGTAACCTGATGGTGTCGCAACTCGGACGCAGCACATTTGCCGTGCTGCTGTTCCAGGATATCGCCGCTATTCCACTGGTGGCGATGATCCCATTACTCGCGGCGAGCGGCGCATCGACAACGCTTGGGGCGTTTGCGCTCTCTGCGCTAAAGGTGGCGGGCGCACTGGTGCTGGTGGTGTTGTTAGGCCGCTATGTGACGCGTCCGGCCTTACGTTTTGTCGCCCGTTCAGGCCTGCGGGAAGTGTTTAGCGCCGTTGCGCTGTTCCTCGTTTTTGGCTTCGGTCTGCTGTTGGAAGAGGTCGGACTGTCGATGGCGATGGGGGCGTTCCTGGCCGGTGTGCTGCTGGCCAGCTCTGAGTATCGCCACGCGCTGGAAAGCGATATTGAACCGTTCAAAGGGCTGTTGTTGGGTCTGTTCTTCATCGGCGTGGGGATGTCTATCGATTTTGGCACGCTGATTGATAACCCTTTGCGCATTATCATCTTGCTGGTTGGTTTCCTGGTTATCAAAACCGTCATGCTGTGGCTGATAGCGAAACCGTTGCAGGTGCCGAATAAGCAACGTCGCTGGTTTGCCGTATTATTAGGGCAGGGCAGTGAATTTGCCTTCGTGGTGTTTGGCGCGGCGCAAATGGCAGACGTGCTTGATCCTGATTGGGCGAAATCGTTGACCCTGGCGGTGGCGCTGTCGATGGCGGCGACGCCAATTTTACTGGTGATTTTGACGCGACTGGAAAAATCAGCGACCGGTGAAGAGCGGGAAGCGGATGAAATCGACGAAGAACAACCGCGAGTGATCATCGCCGGGTTTGGGCGATTTGGTCAGATTACCGGTCGTTTGCTGTTGTCGAGCGGCGTCAAAATGGTGGTTCTTGATCATGACCCGGACCATATCGAAACGCTACGTAAATTTGGCATGAAGGTTTTCTATGGCGATGCGACCCGGATGGATCTGCTGGAGTCTGCCGGGGCGGCTAAAGCTGAAGTCATCATTAACGCCATTGACGATCCGCAAACCAGCCTGCAATTAACCGAAATGGTGAAGGAGCATTTCCCTCATCTGCAAATTATTGCCCGCGCGCGCGATGTGGATCATTACATTCGCCTGCGCCAGGCGGGGGTGGAAATGCCAGAACGTGAAACCTTTGAAGGCGCGCTGAAGACCGGGCGTCTGGCGCTGGAAGGGCTTGGGCTGGGGCGCTATGAAGCGCGTGAGCGGGCCGACGTATTCCGTCGCTTCAATATGCTTATGGTTGAGGAGATGGTGAAAGGGGAAAATGACGCGATTTCCCGTGCAGCGGTTTATAAACGCACCAGCGCAATGCTGAGTGAAATTATTGCGGAAGATCGCCAACACTTATCGTTAATTCAACGCCATGGCTGGCAAGGCACGGATGAAGGTAAACATACGGGCGACGTCGCCGATGAGCCGGAAGTGAAACCGTCAGCATAGAGTAAAAAATGTGATGTTCTGCAAACTTTACTGCTAATTGACTGTTTTTGAACTACTGTAATGTTGGCGTACCACCTTAAATAGGTCGGTTCGCCAGCAGAACGGAAAATTTTCATGCTCATCCTCTTTCCGCCAGTCGACGAAAGATTGCGCTTTCCGTATAGTGGCGACAATTTTTTTGTATCCGGGAAACATTCAATGATCAGTCTGATTGCGGCGTTAGCGGTAGATCGCGTCATCGGTATGGAAAACGCCATGCCATGGAACCTACCTGCCGATCTCGCCTGGTTTAAACGTAATACCTTAAACAAGCCGGTTGTCATGGGACGCCACACCTGGGAATCCATCGGGCGACCGTTGCCAGGGCGTAAAAATATTGTCATCAGCAGCAAGCCAGGCTCCGACGATCGCGTGCAGTGGGTGAAGTCTGTTGATGAAGCAATAGCGGCCTGCGGCGATGAACCTGAAATTATGGTGATTGGCGGTGGACGCGTGTATGAGCAGTTCCTGCCGAAAGCGCAAAAACTGTATCTGACACACATTGATGCGGAAGTTGAAGGGGATACGCATTTCCCGGACTACGAACCGGACGACTGGGAATCAGTGTTTAGCGAATTTCACGATGCCGACGCGCAAAACTCCCACAGCTACTGCTTCGAGATTCTGGAGCGTCGTTAATACTGTAACTGCCTGATGGCGCTACGCTTATCCGGCCTACTCTTGTGCCAGATGTAGGCCTGATAAGCGTAGCGCCATCAGGCATAAACCTATCAGGCGTTGACCGCTTCGCCGGGATCCAGATTCAGATGGCGATTTGATGGCTGCACAAAGTACTGTTTGTCTTCCCAGCGCAGACAGGTGAGGTCTCCCCCCCAGCAACATCCCGTATCCAGCGCGTAGATACCTTCAGGCGTGCCTTTCCCCTCCAGCGATGCCCAGTGCCCGAAAGCAATGCTATAGGCTTCACTGACAGGCCCAGGAATGGCAAACCAGGGCTTCAGCGGGGCTGGCGCATCTTCTGGCGACTCTTTGCTGTACATATCCAACTGACCGTTGGGGAAGCAGTAGCGCATACGGGTAAATGCGTTGGTAATAAAACGCAGGCGCGCCAGTCCCGTGAGTTCCGGCGTCCAGTTGTTTGGCATGTCGCCATACATGGCGTCGAGGAAGAAGGGATACGAGTCGCTCGACAATACGGCTTCGACATCGCGGGCGCAATTCCTCGCTGTCTGCAGATCCCATTGTGGGGTAATGCCGGCATGCGCCATCACCAGCTTCTTCTCTTCATCAATCTGCAAGAGCGGCTGGCGGCGTAACCAATTAAGTAACTCATCCGCATCCGCGGCTTCGAGCAGCGGTGTGAGCCGGTCTTTCGGTTTGTTACGGCTGATACCAGCAAACACGGCCAGCAGGTGCAGATCGTGATTGCCAAGGACTAACCGCACGCTATCGCCCAGAGATTTCACGTAGCGTAAAACGTCCAGAGAGCCTGGCCCACGCGCGACCAGATCGCCGGTGAGCCAGAGGGTGTCTTGTTCGGGGTTAAAGTCTACCTGGTGCAGCAAGGCGATCAGTTCATCGTAACAACCGTGAACGTCGCCAATAAGGTATGTTGCCATAGTTATTGTTTTAGTGAATGAGTGTTGGAACGGCGAGCCGAAACACGGGAATGTCGATGGTAAAGGCAATGCCTTGTTCATCGATCATTTCGTAATGACCCTGCATGGTGCCCAGCGGTGTTTCAATTACCGCTCCGCTGGTGTACTGATACTCTTCGCCAGGTTCGATATGGGGCTGAACGCCAACCACACCTTCGCCCTGAACTTCGGTTTCGCGGCCATGACCATTAGTGATCAACCAATAACGCCCCAACAGCTGCACAGGCGCTCGCCCCAAATTGCGGATAGTCACGGTATAAGCAAAAACGTAACGTTCATCATCAGGTGAGGATTGCGCCTCAATGTAGACGCTTTGTACCTGAATGCACACTCGGGGCGAATTGATCATCTTTAACTCTCCTTCGATGGCGCGTTTTCTGACAGATAGTTAGCCATCCGGCAGTATTGCGCGACAGAGATATTTTCCGCTCGCATCGCCGGATCAATACCCAGCTCGGTCAGGACCTCAACGCTAAACAGGTTACCGAGGCTGTTACGTACCGTTTTGCGGCGCTGATTAAACGCTTCGGTGGTAATACGGCTCAGCACGCGGACATCTTTAACCGGGTACGGCATCGTCGCATGTGGAACCAGACGCACAACGGCGGAATCGACTTTAGGCGCAGGCGTGAATGCGGATGGCGGTACTTCGAGTACCGGGATCACATTGCAATAATATTGCGCCATGACGCTTAATCGACCATACGCTTTACTGTTTGGCCCTGCAACCAGACGATTGACTACCTCTTTTTGCAACATGAAATGCATGTCGGCAATGGCATCAGTATAGGTAAAAAGATGGAACATCAGCGGCGTGGAGATGTTGTACGGCAGGTTGCCGAAAACGCGCAGCGGCTGGCCCATCGTTTGTGCGAGTTCGCCGAAGTTCATCGTCATGGCATCTTGCTGATAAATCGTCAGCTTTGGCCCTAAAAACGGGTGAGTTTGCAGGCGCGCGGCAAGGTCGCGGTCCAGTTCAATGACCGTGAGCTTATCCAGTCGTTCACCTACTGGCTCGGTCAATGCTGCCAGGCCCGGGCCGATTTCGACCATTGCCTGACCTTTCTGCGGATTGATAGCAGAGACAATACTTTCGATCACAAACTGATCGTTAAGGAAGTTTTGCCCGAAACGTTTACGGGCTAAGTGGCCCTGATGGACTCGATTATTCATTAGTATTAACAATCATTTTGATGGCGAGGTTAAGCGCCGTAATAAAACTGCCGACATCTGCTTGCCCACGACCCGCAAGTTCAAGTGCGGTGCCGTGATCGACAGATGTGCGAATAAAGGGCAGGCCCAGCGTGATATTCACACCGCGACCAAATCCCTGGTATTTTAGCACGGGGAGACCCTGATCGTGGTACATTGCCAATACGGCATCCGCGTGGTCGAGATATTTGGGCTGAAACAGCGTATCTGCAGGCAGTGGGCCGTTTAATTTCATCCCCTGCGTACGCAGTGCATCGAGGACCGGAATGATGGTGTCTAACTCTTCCGTCCCCATATGTCCGCCTTCACCAGCATGCGGGTTAAGACCACACACCAGAATATGCGGATCGGCAATGCCAAACTTGGTGCGCAAATCATGATGCAGAATGCCGATCACTTCCTGCAACAGTGCAGGTGTAATAGCGTCGGCAACGGCTCTGAGCGGCAAATGCGTGGTGGCCAGCGCCACGCGCAGCTCCTCCGTCGCCAGCATCATCACCACTTTCTTCGCCTGTGAACGCTCTTCAAAAAACTCGGTATGCCCGGTAAACGGCACCCCAGCGTCATTGATTACGCCCTTGTGGACAGGGCCGGTAATCAGCGCCGCAAATTCACCTTGCAGACAACCATCGCAGGCGCGAGCCAGCGTATCCACGACATATTGCCCATTTTCTACCGCCAACTGACCTGAGACTACAGGTGCTCGTAGCGCAATCGGTAACAGCGTCAACGTACCTGCTGATTGCGGTCTGGCTGGAGTATCTGAAGAGTAGGGGAGGAGTGAAAGCGGTAAACCGAGCATCGCTGCCCGGTCACTGAGAAGAGCGGCATCCGCACAGACGACGAGTTCTACGGGCCACTCACGCTGTGCGAGCTGAACCACGAGGTCTGGGCCAATCCCGGCGGGTTCGCCGGGAGTGATGACAACGCGTTGAATACGAGTCATTAGTTGCTCAGAATTTTAACGTATGCGCTGGCGCGCTGTTCCTGCATCCAGGTCGCTGCTTCTTCCGAGAATTTACGGTTCATCAGCATACGGTAGGCACGGTCTTTCTGCGCTGCGTCAGTTTTATCCACATTACGCGTGTCCAGCAGTTCGATCAGATGCCAACCGAAAGAGGAATGCACCGGGGCGCTCATCTGGCCTTTGTTAAGTTTGGTCAGCGCATCGCGGAAAGCGGGATCGAAAATATCCGCCGCAGCCCAGCCCAGATCGCCGCCCTGGTTGGCAGAACCGGGATCCTGAGAAAACTCTTTCGCTGCTGCCGCGAAGGTGGTTTTACCGCTCTTAATATCTGCCGCGATTTGTTCCAGCTTCAGACGCGCCTGTTGATCGGTCATGATCGGCGATGGCTTCAGCAGAATATGGCGGGCGTGCACTTCAGTCACGGAGATGTTCTGACTTTGACCACGCATATCGTTGACTTTCAGGATGTGGAAACCCACGCCTGAACGAATAGGGCCGATGATATCGCCTTTCTTCGCGGTGCTTAACGCCTGAGCGAAGATGCCCGGTAGTTCCTGAATACGTCCCCAACCCATCTGGCCGCCTTTCAGCGCCTGCTGGTCTGCGGAGTAAGCGATGGCCAGTTTGCCGAAATCGCTACCGTTACGCGCTTCATCAACAACGGAACGCGCCTGGCTTTCAGCCGCGTTTACCTGATCTGAAGTTGGGTTTTCCGGTAATGGGATCAAAATATGGCTCAGGTTCAGCTCGGTGCTGGCATCGTTTTGGTTGCCAACCTGCTGCGCCAGGGCATCCACTTCCTGCGGCAGAATGGTGACGCGACGGCGGACTTCGTTGTTACGCACTTCGGAGATGGTCATCTCTTTGCGGATCTGGCTACGATAGGTCGAATAGCTTAAGCCATCCTGTGCCAGACGGCTGCGCATCTGATCCAGCGTCATGTTGTTTTGCTTGGCGATGTTGGCGATAGCCTGATCCAACTGCTCGTCAGAGATTTTAACCCCCATCTTCTGACCCATTTGCAGGAGGATTTGATCCATGATCAAACGCTCCAGGATCTGATGACGCAGCGTGGCGTCGTCCGGTAACTGCTGACCAGCCTGACCTGCATTAAGTTTTACTGACTGCATTAAGCCATCGACGTCGCTTTCGAGAACGACGCCGTTATTGACGACGGCTGCGACTTTATCGACTACCTGTGGGGCAGCGAAACTGGTATTCGCGATCATGGCGATACCGAGAAGCAGCGTTTTCCAGTTCTTCATACTTTTTCCATTTCAATTAACCGCAATGCGGATTACGTTGTAAATCAATCAGATCATAAAGCGCTTTGATACGGCAAAATGTTCGAACGCAACATTTGGTTGGTGCCGAGACCGTAGTTAGAGCTCAGGCCACGCAGTTCGATATTAAAGCCGATCGTGTTGTCATAAATCGCGTGCTGCATTTTGTTATCCCAACCGTTCAGCTTACGTTCGTAGCCGAAGCGAATAGCGTAACAGCAGGAGTTGTACTGTAAGCCCAGCATTGAATCTGCTTCTTTGTTCACATTGGTATCGAAGTAGTAAGCACCGACAATCGACCAGCGGTCGGCAATCGGGAAGCTCGCCACCGCACCTACCTGTGAAATCCCATTTTCATATTGGGCGTTAGTTACATCGCGTGAAGGTACCGCGGCCTTAATATACTCTGGGCTGGCATAACGGTAGTTCAATTGCAGCATACGGTTTTCGTTACGGCGGTATTCGATACTGCTATTGCTGGTTGCGATGCTATCCAGGCGCGTGTCGTACTGGATCCCACTGCGTAAACCCCAGCGATCGGAGATGCGCCAGTAGGTATCGCCAGCCCATACCAGTGAGCCCGTTTTGTCGTCATTCTCCCATTCTGTATGGTCATCGCCAGTGCGAGACTCGGTGAAATAGTAGATTTGACCCACAGAAATATTAAAACGTTCAACGGCCGCGTCATCATAAACGCGAGATGTGACCCCGGTCGTTACCTGATTGGCGGAAGCAATACGGTCCAGGCCGCCATAAGAGCGGTCACGGAACAGGCCACTGTAGTCAGATTGCAGCAGGGATGAGTCATAGTTATAGATATGACTTTGGTCGCGGTATGGGACGTACAGGTACTGCGCGCGCGGCTCCAGCGTCTGGGTATATCCCGGCGCCAGCATGTTCATATCGCGCTCGAAGACCATCTTGCCGTCGACTTTAAACTGCGGCATGACGCGGTTGGCTGAATCGTCTAGCTTGTTAACGTTGCTCGGTTTGTTGTTGTACCAATCCAGGTTGGTCTGCTGATAGTGCGTTGCCAGCAGTTTCGCTTCGGTATTGATACTGCCCCAGTTATTTGACAACGGCAGATTAATGGTCGGTTCCAGGTGAACACGCGTGGCTTCCGGCATGTTGTCATTGGTGTTCACGAAATGGACCGCCTGGCCATAAATACGGGTATCAAACGGACCGACGTCATTCTGGTAATAGTTGACGTCTAACTGCGGCTGCGCAGAGTAGCTGTTACTGTTTGCGGCATCGAAGACCTGGAACTGCTTGGTCGAGACCGTGGCGTCAAAGTTCTGTACCGCATAGCCAACGCTGAATTTTTGCGTGGCATAGCCGTCGGTACTGGAACCGTATTTATTATCGAAATCATTGAAGTAGCTGGTGTCGCTGACCTTGGTGTAATCGATGTTGAAACGCCACACCTGGTCCATTACGCCAGCGTGCCGCCAGTAAAACAGCCAGCGGCGTGAGTTGTCATCCTTCGGGTTATCATCCTCGTACACTTTATCGGAGTTCAGATAGTCGAACTCCATCAGGCCTGCACCCGCCTGGGTGAGGTAGCGGAATTCGTTCTCCCACATGATGCCGCCACGACGGTGCATATAATGCGGCGTGATGGTGGCGTCCATATTGGGCGCAATGTTCCAGTAGTACGGAAGATAGAACTCAAAATAGTTATTAGTCGAGTATTTTGCGTTCGGGATCAGGAAACCGGAACGGCGCTTATCGCCGACGGGCAACTGTAAATAAGGACTGTAAAAGACCGGAACCGGACCCAGTTTAAAACGGGCGTTCCAGATCTCTGCGACCTGTTCTTCACGATCGTGGATGACTTCGCTACCGACGACGCTCCAGGTATCGGAACCGGGCAGACAGGAGGTAAAGCTACCGTTTTCCAGAATGGTATAACGGTTTTCCCCACGCTGTTTCATCAAGTCGGCTTTCCCGCGTCCCTGACGGCCCACCATCTGGTAATCACCTTCCCAGATGTTGGTATCTTTGGTATTCAGATTAGACCAGCCCTTCGGTCCCTTCAGAATAACCTGATTGTCATCGTAATGGACATTACCCAACGCATCGACGGTACGTACTGGCTCCGGCTGGCCTTCTGCCTGCTTCTGATGAAGCTGAACTTCGTCGGCTTGCAGGCGGCTATTACCCTGCGCAATATCCACGTTGCCGGTAAACACCGCGTCATCCGGGTAATTCCCTTTCGCGTTGTCGGCATTGATGGTGACGGGTAATTCATTGGTTTCGCCCTTCACCAGAGGACGGTTATAGCTCGGCACGCCCAGCATACACTGTGAGGCGAGATCGGCTGCCAGACCCTGTTGACTATAAAGGGCGCTGGCAATCATGGTGGCCAGAAGAGTGGGAATACGTTTTTTCATACGTTG
This sequence comes from Citrobacter sp. wls615, assembly GCF_005281355.1. Classification (NCBI taxonomy): domain Bacteria; kingdom Pseudomonadati; phylum Pseudomonadota; class Gammaproteobacteria; order Enterobacterales; family Enterobacteriaceae; genus Citrobacter; species Citrobacter sp. wls615. The sequence continues at coordinate 23,485 of NZ_SZXM01000057.1, forward strand.
TATTTATTGTTCCATCATCGGTAGCGTCGCGCGTGACAAACGGTCACAGCCTAACTTATCTCATCTTCACTGCGCTAGTGTTAATCCTGCCCATTTAGGCATCCGTGGTGTTAGGCACGGCATTGAATGACAGGTATGATAATGCAAATTATAGGCGATGTCCCACAATTGACCGCAGCCGTCAAACGGTAAAAGCAGCTTATATTGTGGGACATAGTCTGGCTGAGAGCATAAAGATTTGGGGAGTCTATGCAGTATTGGGGAAAGATAATTGGTGTAGCCGTGGCTTTAATGATGGGCGGCGGCTTCTGGGGTGTGGTTCTGGGCCTGTTAGTCGGCCACATGTTCGACAAAGCCCGCATGCGCAAAATGGCGTGGTTTGCCAACCAACGTGAACGCCAGGCGCTTTTTTTTGCCACCACTTTTGAGGTGATGGGACATCTGACCAAATCCAAAGGTCGCGTCACGGAAGCCGATATTCATATCGCCAGCCAGTTGATGGATCGGATGAATTTGCACGGTGATTCCCGTACTGCCGCGCAACACGCCTTCCGGGTGGGAAAATCAGACAATTACCCATTACGTGAAAAGATGCGTCAGTTTCGCAGCGTCTGTTTTGGTCGATTCGATTTGATCCGCATGTTTCTGGAGATCCAGATCCAGGCAGCATTTGCCGATGGGTCATTGCATCCTAACGAGCGCGAAGTGTTGTATGTGATCGCTGAAGAGTTGGGGATTTCGCGCACCCAGTTTGATCAGTTTCTGCGCATGATGCAGGGCGGGGCACAGTTCGGCGGCGGATATCAGCAGCAGTCCGGTGGTGGCGGCTGGCAGCAAGCGCAACGAGGCCCGACGCTGGAAGACGCCTGCAATGTTCTCGGTGTTAAAACAACCGACGATGCGACCACCATTAAACGCGCTTATCGTAAACTGATGAGCGAACACCATCCGGACAAGCTGGTGGCGAAAGGGCTGCCGCCGGAGATGATGGAGATGGCTAAGCAGAAGGCGCAGGAAATTCAAAAGGCGTACGAGCTGATTAAAGAGCAGAAAGGATTTAAGTGATTGAATTGCCGGATGCGGCTTGCGCCTTATCCGGCCTACGTTAATGAATGTAGGCCGGGCAAGCGAAGCGCTCCCGGCATCAATTGGCTCTGCGTTTAAAAATCTGCCGGGACTTTAAACGTCATGCTGTTGCCGTACTCGGGATGGGTGATGGTTAACATCTCTGCGTGCAGCAGCAGGCGCGGCGCTAACGCCAGGGCCTGTGGCGGGGCGTAGAAGCGATCGCCCAGAATCGGATGCCCTAATGCCAGCATATGCACACGCAGCTGGTGGGAGCGTCCGGTAATAGGTTTGAGCACCACCCGGGCGGTGTTATCCGCCGCGAACTCTACCACTTCATACTCGGTCTGCGCGGATTTCCCGGTCTCATAACACACTTTCTGCTTTGGCCGGTTCGGCCAGTCGCAAATCAGCGGTAAATCAACCAGTCCCTCGGCCGGAGCGGGATGTCCCCATACGCGTGCGACATACTGCTTTTTCGGTTCGCGCTCGCGAAACTGGCGTTTTAGTTCACGCTCTGCCGCTTTGGTTAGCGCGACTACAATCACGCCGCTGGTTGCCATATCCAGACGATGCACGGATTCAGCCTGCGGATAATCGCGCTGAATGCGCGTCATCACGCTGTCTTTGTGCTCATCCAGACGGCCCGGCACGGACAACAAGCCGCTCGGCTTATTGACCACCATAATGTGCTCATCCTGATACAGGATAACCAGCCAGGGCTCCTGCGGCGGATTGTAGTTTTCCATCCCCATGTATGGCTCCGTTACTGGTGCGTCACGACGATCAGACGCAGGGCATCCAGACGCCAGCCCGCCTGATCCAGGCTTTCCAACACCTGCTGGCGGTTGCTTTCAATGGCGCTGAGTTCGTCATCACGGATGTTCGGGTTAACGGCACGCAGGGCTTCCAGACGCGACAGTTCTGCCGTCAGCTTCTCGTCCGCTTCCTTACGCGCCGCGTCGATCAGCGCGCGGGCGGATTTTTCCACCTGCGCTTCACCCAGTTGCAGGATGGCATGAACATCCTGCTGCACGGCGTTGACCAGTTTGCTGCCGGTGTGGCGGTTAACGGCGCTGAGCTGACGGTTAAAGGTTTCGAATTCAACCTGTGCGGCAAGGTTATTACCGTTTTTATCCAGCAGCATGCGTACCGGCGTTGGTGGCAGGAAGCGGTTCAACTGCAGCTGTTTCGGCGCTTGCGCCTCTACAACGTAGACCAGTTCAACCAGCAGAGTGCCGACTGGTAATGCCTTGTTTTTCAATAAAGAAATAGTGCTGCTTCCGGTATCGCCGGAAAGGATCAGATCCAAACCATTGCGGATCAGCGGATGCTCCCAGGTAATAAACTGAGCGTCTTCACGCGACAGGGCGACATCACGTTCAAACGTAATGGTGCAGCCATCTTCCGGCAGGCCAGGGAAATCCGGTACCAGCATGTGATCGGACGGCGTCAGCACGATCAAATTGTCGCCACGGTCATCTTGATTAATACCGACGATATCAAACAGGTTCATGGCAAAGGCGATCAGACTGGTGTCGTCATCCTGCTCTTCAATACTTTCGGTAAGCTGTTGAGCTTTTTCGCCGCCATTGGAGTGAATTTCCAGCAGGCGATCGCGGCCTTGCTCAAGCTGGGCTTTCAGCGCGTCATGCTGCTCACGGCAGGTTTTGATCAGGTCATCAAAGCCATCGGTATTTTCCGGCTCAGCCAGGAAGCCGATCAGATTGTTGTATACCGTGTCATAGATAGTACGTCCGGTTGGGCAAGTATGTTCGAACGCATCCAGACCTTCGTGGTACCAGCGCACCAGCACGGATTGCGCTGTTTTTTCCAGGAACGGCACGTGGATCTGAATATCATGCGCCTGACCGATACGGTCCAGACGACCAATACGCTGTTCCAGCAGGTCCGGGTTGAACGGCAGGTCGAACATCACCAGGTTGCTGGCGAACTGGAAGTTACGCCCCTCGGAGCCGATTTCAGAACATAGCATCACCTGGGCGCCGCTATCTTCTTCGCTAAACCAGGCTGCCGCGCGGTCACGTTCAATGATCGACATTCCTTCATGGAACACGGCGGCGCGGATCCCTTCACGCTCGCGCAAGACCTGCTCCAGTTGCAGCGCGGTGGTCGCTTTCGCGCAGATAACCAGCACTTTTTGCGAGCGGTGGCTGGTCAGGTAGCCCATCAGCCATTCCACGCGCGGATCAAAGTTCCACCAGGTGCCGGTGTCACCTTCGAATTCCTGATAAATCTGTTCCGGGTAGAGCATGTCGCGAGCCCGGTCTTCCGCACTCTTACGCGCGCCCATAATACCGGAGACTTTAATCGCGGTCTGATATTGGGTTGGCAGCGGCAGCTTGATGGTATGCAGTTCGCGTTTCGGGAAGCCTTTCACACCGTTACGGGTATTACGGAACAGCACGCGGCTGGTGCCATGGCGGTCCATCAGCATTGAAACCAGCTCCTGGCGCGCGCTCTGGGCGTCCTCGCTGTCGCTGTTTGCCGCCTGCAATAACGGCTCAATGTCCTGCTCGCCAATCATGTCGCCTAACATGTTCAGCTCATCGTTACTCAGCTTGTTGCCAGCCAGCAGCATGGCGACGGCATCAGCGACCGGACGGTAATTTTTTTGCTCTTCAACAAACTGGGCGAAATCGTGGAAACGGCTTGGGTCCAGCAGGCGCAGACGCGCAAAGTGGCTTTCCATACCCAGCTGTTCTGGCGTAGCGGTCAGCAGCAGGATACCCGGCACGCGTTCAGCCAACTGTTCAATGGCCATATATTCGCGGCTGGGCGCATCTTCGCTCCACACCAGGTGATGGGCTTCATCGACAATCAGCAGATCCCATTCGGCGTCACACAGGTGCTCCAGACGCTGTTTACTGCGACGGGCAAAGTCCAGCGAACAGATAACTAACTGTTCGGTTTCAAACGGGTTGTAGGCGTCATGCTGCGCTTCTGCATAACGCTCATCATCAAACAGCGCAAAACGCAGGTTGAAACGGCGCAGCATTTCGACCAGCCACTGGTGCTGTAGCGTCTCAGGGACGATGATCAGTACGCGTTCAGCGGCGCCGGAAAGCAGTTGCTGATGCAGGATCATCCCGGCCTCAATGGTTTTACCTAAACCCACTTCGTCAGCCAGCAAAACGCGCGGGGCGTGACGACGACCAACATCATGAGCAATGTTGAGCTGGTGGGGGATCAGGCTGGTACGCTGGCCGCGCAAACCACTCCACGGCATACGGTACTGTTCGCTCTGAAATTTACGCGCGCGATAGCGCAGCGCAAAGCGGTCCATACGATCAATTTGGCCAGCAAACAGGCGATCCTGTGGTTTGCTGAATACCAGTTTACTGTCGAGCAGCACTTCACGCAGCGTTACACCGGTTTCTTCGGTATCAAGGCGGGTTCCGATATAGGCAAGCAGGCCGTTTTCTTCTTTTACTTCATCGACATGCAGCTGCCAGCCTTCATGGCTCGTTATCGTATCGCCAGGATTGAACATCACGCGGGTCACGGGAGAATCACTGCGCGCATACAGACGGTTTTCGCCCGTCGATGAGAAAAGTAAAGTGACGGTTCGCGCATCCATGGCGACAACAGTACCAAGTCCCAGTTCGCTTTCTGTATCGCTGATCCAGCGTTGACCAAGTGTAAAAGGCATATATGTTCGGCTCTATATCTTTAATTGCAGGCAATACTCGTCATTTTCCGGGCTAACCCGGTTTTTGAGAGCATACGACCCCGCTACCAGGCTAATAAATCAGTGGTAGTGGTGTTAAATGGGTCCAGGAATGGAAAGGGCGCTATGGTACTGGATGGCGGCGGTTTCGTCACGCGTCAAAATAACCCCAGTTGCCCTGTGAGTAGTGTAGCAAAGTTATCATCGATAAAGGGAAGTATTCCCTCGGCAACTGGTTGTATCTGACGGGTCAGATAGTGCTCATAATCGAGAGCAGATTGCTGATAATCCACAGGTTCAGGGCCGTTTACTGTCCAGACATATTTAATGGTGCCACGGTTTTGGTACTGTGGCGCACGACCTCGATTTATATTCTGTTCATCAGCCAGTCGTGCCGCGCGGACATGTGGCGGAACATTACGCTGGTATTCACTTAACGGGCGGCGCAGGCGTTTGCGGTACACCAGTTGCGCATCCAGTTCACCCGCCATCAGACGGTCGATGGTCTCGCGGACAAACTCCTGATACGGCTCGTTACGAAAAATTCGCAGGTACAGTTCCTGCTGGAATTGTTGCGCCAGCGGTGTCCAGTCGGTGCGAACCGTTTCCAGCCCCTTAAACACCATGCGTTGTTCAGCCCCTTCCTGAATCATTCCGGCGTAACGTTTTTTACTACCAGTATCTGCACCGCGAATAGTCGGCATCAGAAAGCGACAAAAGTGGGTTTCAAACTCCAGCTCCAGCGCGCTGGTCAGATTTTGTTGCTTTAGCGATTGCGCCCACCACGAGTTGACATGGCTCACCAGCTCCCGGCCAATCCGGGCGGCATCATCTTCTGAGTGCGCCTTTTTAAGCCAGACAAAGGTCGAGTCGGTATCACCATAGATGACGTCGTAACCCTGAGCCTCAATTAACGCTTTGGTCTGGCGCATGATCGCATGACCGCGCATCGTGATTGATGAGGCCAGTCTTGGGTCGAAAAAGCGACAGGCGGTCGTGCCAAGCACACCGTAAAACGCGTTCATGATAATTTTCAGTGCCTGCGAGAGCGGTTTATTTCCGTGGCGTTTTGCTTCTTCACGCCCGTGCCAGATCTGAGTAACGATCTCCGGCAGGCAATGTTTTTCGCGTGAGAACCAGGCGTCAAGAAAACCTTCGGTGCTGTGCTCCCGATCTGGTTGCGCCATCCCTTCGATAAGCCCCACCGGATCGATCAAAAATGTACGAATAATTGAGGGGTACAGGCTTTTGTAATCCAGTACCAGCACGGAGTCGTACAATCCCGGGCGCGAGTCCATCACGTAGCCGCCGGGGCTGGCGTGCGCGGGAACTTCCCCCAGATTTGGCGCCACGTAACCCGCCCGGTGCATGCGCGGAAGGTAGAGGTGGCCGAAGGCGGCAACCGAACCACCGTGACGGTCGACCGGTAGGCCGTTGACCGTCGAGCGCTCCAGCAGAAAAGGCATGATCTCGGTTTTATGAAAAATACGCGTGACCAGCTCACAGTCTTTGAGATTGTAGGTGGCGAGCGCGGGTTTATCCTGGGCAAACCGACGGTCAATTTCGTCCATTCGGTCCCACGGGTTATCAATCGACTTGCCTTCACCTAGCAATTCTTGCGACACCGTTTCCAGCGAAAATGACGAGAAATTCCAGAAGGCGGATTTGAGTGCTTCAATGCCGTCAATGATCAGACGACCTTTGGCCTGCGCGAAGAACACGCCGTTTTTGAAGCCATGCTCGCGCCACTCCAGTTCGCTATTATCACGACCAAAACGCAGGGGGATGCGATAACGTTCGGCATGCTTTTGCAGGACGCGTAAATCGAATTGCACCACGTTCCAGCCGATGATGACATCGGGATCGTGACGGGCAATCCAGTCGTTGAGCTTTTCCAGCAACTGCGGGCGGCTTGCCACGTACTCAAGTTCAAAATCCAGCGCCGAGGCATCGCCGTTTGCCGGGCCGAGCATGTAGACAATACGCTGCCCGCAACCTTCAAGGCCAATGCAGTAGAGTTCACCATGCCGTGTGGTTTCGATATCCAGCGATACCCATTTTAGCGGTGGACGATAGCTCGGGTTTGGTTTCAGGCGGGTATTAATCAGCGTGCCGTGCTGTTTGTCGCCTTCGGCCCAGACCGGGGACGTGATGAAGCGTTCCATCAGGTAGCGCTCCGGCGGGCGGATATCCGCTTCGTAGACAGTGACGCCGTTTTCGCGCAGGAGTTTTTCCAGCCGCATGAGCTGGCGATGGGAGCGGCAATACAGACCCGAAACGGGCTGGCGGTGGAAATCTTGTAGTTGAAGCGGCGTCAGGCGATAGCCGTTTTCTGTACGTAATAATGATGTAACGCGCGGAACCTGACTGCCTGGTATAAACGCGACGGATTCCTGCGGCGCGAGCGTAACCAGCAGCGGCCCGTCGTCTGTAGCCAGCCAGAATGAGACCTCAGTTCCCTGCGGGGTGTCCCGCCAGTGCCGGGTTAAAATAAAGCCTGCCTGCGCCACGCTGTGTATCCATTAAAAAACCAGGCATGATTATAGCCTGGTTCTGATAGGTTGGCTGTGATTTTATACAGTTGTCATGCTCAGAAGAGGTTACTGCCCAAAATACGCTTTCCTGAGTAAAATGCTTATTTCTACCTGACAATGTTATCTTCATATTCAATATATGAATAAAATGTCTTGGATAGGCTACAGATAGATATCTTATAGCTGGCATTTGTACCTTAGCCTCCATTACATACGTTGTTTATGTTTTGATTATTAATTACAAGTTCGCTTTCATACGTTTCCTGATTTTTAGGAAAAGTGCTCGTTTGATTTGCCACATATTTCTCAGATTAGTGAAAAAATTATATTTTTATTTGTTTTTATTAGCTGTTAGTGTAAAACTTTCATTCGAAATGTTTGGGCCATTATCTTAAATATAATATATTTAAACGGGGTTGTTATTGCTCTAAATAAGCATTTTCAATTCAATTTTGTCGGGAAATTCTCTGTGAATAAAATTTTATTTTTTCGATGGTTCATGCATTTTTTGTTCTTTTAATACTGAAAAAATGGAGTTTTTATGGAAATTATTTCTAAACAACAGCTTGGCATTAAATATCAGAACTATATGTTTGTTAACACACTGATTTCTAATCCAGCCATTAAAACTGTAAGCAAGTTTATTTGCTATAAAACGTGGGACGGTAAATTGTGGAATGCTGAAATTATTGAAAATGGTAGCGCTTTTTTTCACTGGCAGGATAATGACAAAAGTAAGGGGCACAAAGATACAGTGATTAATTATCTGCTGAACGGGCAGAAGTGGCAGGCGACGATTACAGATTATGTCTTTTTCCATTGTCTGGAAGGAAATAAGGCTCATGGACACTATGATAATGTAATCGATTATATCAGTTCAAATGATTGTGTATACCAGGGTTCATTCGCCGAATATTATGGCGAATAACTATAAAGGAGCGCGTAGATTATCTGCGCGCTTATTTCTTTTACTGCCCGTAATACGCTTTTGCACCGTGTTTACGTAGGTAGTGCTTATCCAGTAGGGTTTGTTGCATATCCGGCAACTGCGGCGCGAGCTGGCGGCAGAAAATCCCCATATAGGCGACTTCTTCCAGCACGATGGCGTTATGCACCGCATCTTCGGCATTTTTTCCCCAGGCGAACGGACCGTGAGAGTGCACCAGTACGCCAGGCATCTGCGCTGCGTCAATGCCTTGTTTCTCGAAGGTTTCAACGATTACATTTCCGGTTTCCCACTCGTATTCACCGTTAATCTCGCTGTCGGTCATTTTCCGCGTACAGGGAATCGTGCCGTAGAAATAGTCCGCGTGGGTGGTGCCTGTCGCTGGAATTGACTGACCCGCCTGCGCCCAGATTGTCGCGTGGCGCGAGTGGGTATGAACAATACCGCCAATGCTCGGGAATGCCTGATATAACAAACGGTGCGTTGGAGTATCGGAGGAGGGCTTTTTCGTGCCTTCAACGACTTCCCCAGTGGCGATACTGACAACAACCATATCGTCGGCGGTCATGACGCTGTAATCGACGCCGGAAGGTTTAATTACAAACACGCCGCGTTCACGATCGACGGCGCTAACGTTCCCCCAGGTCAGCGTCACCAGGTTGTGCTTTGGCAGCGCCAGATTCGCTTCCAGTACCTGACGTTTAAGATCTTCTAGCATGTTAACTCCTGAATGCCGGATGGCGCTTCGCTTATCCGGCCTACGGTGATTTGTAGGCCCGGTAAATGAAATGCCACCGGGCAATTCGTTTCACCAATTAACGTTTGAACCCGTAATACACTTCGTTCCAGCGCAGCGCGTCCTTAAAGGCCGGCAGACGAGTATCGTTATCGATCACCGCGATCTCGATATCGTGCATTTCAGCAAACTGGCGCATATCGTTCAGATCCAGCGCATGGCTGAACACGGTGTGGTGCGCGCCACCGGCGAGGATCCAGGCTTCAGAAGCGGTTGGCAGATCTGGCTGGGCTTTCCACAATGCGTTAGCCACCGGCAGTTTCGGCAGGTCGTGCGGCGTTTGTACCGTGTCGATGCAGTTAACCAGCAGACGATAGCGATCGCCGAGATCGATCAGGCTGGCAACCACTGCCGGACCGGTTTTGGTGTTGAAGATCAGACGGGCAGGATCGTCTTTACCACCAATGCCGAGATGCTGTACGTCGAGGATCGGTTTCTCTTCCACCGCGATGGACGGGCACACTTCCAGCATGTGCGAGCCGAGCACCAGATCGTTGCCTTTCTCGAAGTGGTAGGTGTAATCCTCCATAAATGAGGTGCCGCCCTGCAGACCGGTTGACATCACCTTCATGATGCGAAGCAGAGCGGCGGTTTTCCAGTCGCCTTCGCCCGCAAAGCCGTAGCCTTGCTGCATCAGACGCTGTACGGCCAGACCCGGGAGCTGTTTCAGGCCGTGTAAATCTTCAAATGTGGTGGTGAAGGCGTGGAATCCGCCCTGTTCCAGGAAGCGTTTCATCCCCAGTTCAATACGGGCCGCTTCCAGAACGTTCTGACGTTTTTCACCGTGGACTTGCGTTGCCGCCGTCATGGTGTAGGTGCTTTCGTACTCATCGATTAGCGCGTTGATTTCGCCGTCGCTAATTGCGTTCACTACCTGCACCAGATCGCCCACGGCCCAGGTATTTACCGAGAAGCCGAACTTGATCTGCGCAGCGACTTTATCGCCATCGGTGACCGCAACTTCACGCATGTTGTCGCCAAAACGGCAGACTTTCAGGTGGCGGGTATCCTGTTTGGACACGGCCTGGCGCATCCAGGAGCCAATGCGCTCATGCGCTTGTTTATCCTGCCAGTGACCGGTGACCACGGCATGTTGCTGACGCATACGTGCGCCGATGAAACCGAACTCACGGCCGCCGTGCGCAGTCTGGTTCAGGTTCATAAAGTCCATATCAATGCTGTCCCACGGCAGGGCGGCGTTGAACTGAGTGTGGAACTGCATCAGCGGTTTGTTGAGGATAGTCAGACCGTTAATCCACATTTTGGCCGGGGAGAAGGTATGCAGCCAGACCACCATCCCTGCACAGCGATCGTCGTAGTTAGCGTCACGACAAATAGCCGTAATCTCGTCAGGTGAAGTACCCAGCGGTTTCAACACCAGTTTGCAGGGCAGTTTAGCTTCAGTATTCAGTGCGTTAACGACGTGCTCGGCATGTTGGGTTACCTGACGCAGGGTTTCAGGGCCATACAGATGCTGGCTACCAATCACAAACCACACTTCATAGTTATCAAAAATCGTCATTGTCGTGTCCTTAATGTGTCAGGGTTGCCAGATCTACCGGGGCTTGTTGCGCCGGAGCGGCAGTCGGAAGGTACTGTTGTTCAGCGCTTACTGCCCACTGTTGATAGCGGCGGTAGAGTTGTTCAAAACGTTGAGCCTGCTCTGGGCGAGGTTGCAGCGTGTTTTCCACGGCGCTTGCCATCTGCTGCTGAGCGGCAGGGATATCAGCGTGTACTTTCGCGGCAACGGCAGCGAAGATAGCCGCACCGAGCGCACAGCACTGGTCTGAAGCGACAATCTGTAGCGGACGGTTGAGCACGTCACAGCAGGCCTGCATGATGACCGGGTTCTTGCGCGCGATGCCGCCAAGCGCCATCACGTTGTTAACCGCAATGCCTTGTTCGGTGAAGCATTCCATGATGGCGCGCGCGCCAAAGGCGGTGGCGGCAATCAGACCACCGAACAGCGCTGGCGCGTCGGTTGCCAGATTCAAATCGGTAATTACGCCTTTCAGACGCTGGTTGGCATTGGGCGTACGGCGACCGTTGAACCAGTCGAGCACCACCGGCAGATGCTCCAGTGATGGATTTTTCGCCCAGGCTTCGGTGAGTGCAGGCAGCAGCTGTTTTTGACTGGCTTTAATCTGGGTCTGCAGTTCCGGATGCTGTGCGGCAAGCTGTTCCAGCGGCCAGCTCAGCACGCGGCTAAACCAGGCATAGATATCGCCGAATGCAGACTGACCAGCTTCGAGGCCAATAAAATTAGGTACCACGCTGCCATCAACCTGGCCGCAAATGCCTTTCACCGCACGCTCGCCAACGCTGTGCTTGTCGGCAATCAGAATGTCGCAGGTCGACGTGCCGATGACTTTCACCAGCGTGTTAGGCTGTGCACCTGCGCCGACCGCGCCCATATGGCAGTCAAAAGCGCCGCCTGCAATCACCACACTTTCCGGTAGTCCCAGACGCTGTGCCCACTCGGCGCACAGGGTGCCAACCGGCAGATCCGCGGTGAAGGTATCGGTAAACATTGGGTATTGCAGATGGCGGTTGAGGATGGGGTCGAGTTCGTCAAAGAAACTGGCTGGCGGCAGACCACCCCAGCTTTCATGCCACAGGGATTTATGCCCGGCGCTGCAGCGACCGCGACGAATATCCTGTGGGCGTACGGTGTTGGAGAGCAGGGCCGGAACCCAGTCGCATAGCTCAATCCACGAGACCGCAGCTTCGGCTATCGCATGGTCCTGACGAGTTACATGCAGGATTTTGGCCCAGAACCATTCGCTGGAATAAATGCCGCCGATATAGCGGGAGTAATCTATCTTGCCTGGTGTGTGGCACAGGCGGGTGATTTCTTCAGCTTCTTCTACTGAGGTGTGATCTTTCCACAGGACAAACATTGCATTCGGGTTTTCCGCGAACTCCGGACGCAGCGCCAGTACATTACCGTCTGCATCGATGGGTGCCGGGGTTGAACCGGTACTGTCAACGCCAATACCGACTACTTCCGCGCGCTGCTCAGCGCTCAGTTCGGCCAGTACGGTTTTCAGCGCCGCTTCCATGGATTCAATGTAGTCGCGCGGATGATGGCGAAACTGGTTGTTTGGGCCATCGCAATACTGCCCTTCCTGCCAACGTGGGTACCACTCAACGCTGGTGGCGATCTCTTCGCCGGTGGCACATTCCACCGCCAAAGCGCGTACTGAATCACTACCAAAATCGAGGCCAATTGCAATCGCCATCGTCTTACTCCATCCAAAAATACGGGTATGGATAAACAGTAGTGAGTAGCGATAAAAACCGTCAGGCAGGATCCGCTAATCTTATGGACTAAAATGCTGTGGCATCACAAAGTGTGACGCTGTGCAAATAATCAATGTGGACATTTCTGCCGTAGTTATAGACACTTTTGTTAGCCGATTTTGACGTTGGCGTAGCACATGTTTTTTACAAAGAGCTTTTCACAAGCGGGATTGGTGGTCCATTGCCGCAAATACAGCGGTCCTCAGGGGCGACAGCGATGATGTCTGGCGTAATATGGACAAATTGTTTCTTGGCAGGACATAGGGAGTATTGAAATTATGGCTGAAACGCAAAACGATCCCCTGTTGCCAGGTTATTCGTTTAACGCGCATTTGGTGGCCGGATTAACCCCCATTGAGGCGAATGGATACCTGGATTTTTTTATCGACAGGCCGCTGGGTATGAAGGGTTATATCCTCAATCTCACCATCCGCGGCGAAGGGGTTATCAATAATCAGGGCAAGCAGTTTGTCTGCCGGCCTGGCGATATTCTGTTGTTTCCGCCTGGTGAAATTCACCACTACGGGCGCCATCCTGATGCCAGCGAGTGGTATCACCAGTGGGTTTACTTTCGCCCGCGCGCCTACTGGCAGGAGTGGCTGACCTGGCCGGCCATTTTTGGCCAGACCGGCTTTTTCCGCCCGGATGAAACGCATCAGCCGCATTTTAACGAGCTGTTTGGGCAGATAATTAACGCCGGGCAGGGAGAAGGTCGTTATTCCGAACTGCTGGCGATTAATTTACTGGAGCAGTTGTTGCTCCGGCGTATGGAAGCCATCAATGAATCGCTACACCCGCCCATGGACAACCGCGTCCGCGATGCCTGCCAGTACATCAGCGATCACCTGGCGGACAGCAATTTTGATATCGCCAGCGTCGCGCAGCATGTCTGCCTGTCGCCTTCCCGTTTGTCGCATCTGTTCCGTCAGCAGTTGGGCATCAGCGTATTAAGCTGGCGCGAAGATCAGCGCATCAGCCAGGCGAAGCTATTACTGAGTACCACACGTATGCCCATTGCCACCGTAGGTCGCAATGTTGGCTTTGACGATCAGCTCTATTTCTCTCGTGTTTTCAAAAAATGTACCGGTGCCAGTCCGAGCGAGTTTCGCGCTGGATGTGAATAAAAAGTGAATGATGTATCCTGAAAGTTGTCATAACTCGCAATCTATTCAGACAATTGATGGCTTGACGAAGTTGAGAGGGGTTATCAAAATCCCTGCTTCGTAAATTTGACGGACACATTATGCAAGCATTGCTGGAACACTTTATTCTCCAGTCCGCCCTGTACTCTCTGATCGCCGTACTTCTGGTGGCTTTTTTGGAGTCGCTGGCGCTGGTTGGCTTGATTCTGCCCGGGACCGTGATGATGGCGGGACTGGGCGCGCTGATTGGCAGCGGCGAACTGAACTTCTGGCATGCCTGGCTTGCGGGCATCGTCGGCTGTCTGTTAGGGGACTGGATCTCCTTCTGGCTGGGATGGCGCTTTAAAAAACCATTGCACCGTTGGTCGTTCATGAAAAAGAACAAGGCGTTGCTGGATAAAACCGAGCACGCCCTGCATCAGCACAGCATGTTTACTATTCTGGTGGGGCGTTTTGTCGGACCGACGCGTCCACTGGTGCCGATGGTAGCAGGCATGCTGGATCTGCCTGTCGCAAAATTTATTGTGCCGAATATTATAGGCTGCGTGCTGTGGCCGCCGTTCTATTTCCTGCCGGGTATTTTGGCGGGAGCGGCAATCGATATTCCTTCCGATATGCAGAGCGGAGACTTCAAATGGCTGCTGCTGGCGACGGCGTTGCTGCTGTGGGTCGGGGGCTGGCTATGCTGGCGGCTGTGGCGTAGCGGCAAAGCGGCAGTCGATCGTTTAACCGCGTATTTCCCCCGCAGTCGTTTGCTGTATCTGGCACCGTTAACGCTCGGGATCGGCGTGGTCGCGCTGGTGGCGCTGTTGCGTCACCCGCTGATGCCGGTGTATATCGATATTCTGCGCAAAGTTGTGGGTTACTAGCGATTCCTTTGCCGGATGGCGGCTTCGCCTTATCCGGCCTACGAAATATGAGGGTTGATGCCTAACAGCGCTGAGGCACTGGCTTGACCGCTTAGTAGCTCGTCTGTTTTACCTTGCCACGCAATGCGTCCGTCAGCGACCACGATTGACCGGGGCGCAATTCGCGCCGCATCTTCTACGCTGTGGGAAACCATCAGCAGCGTAAGCTGCTTATCACGGCAGACCTCGGCGACCAGGGTTAACATCTCCTGACGCAGGGCGGGATCGAGCGCAGAAAACGGTTCATCGAGCAGCAATATGGGTTGCTCCCGCACCAGACAACGCGCCAGCGCCACGCGTTGTCGCTGCCCGCCGGAAAGCTCACCGGGGAGTCGCTCCAGCAGTGAATCGAGCCCCATTTGCCGGGCGATGTTGTGCATTTTCTCCCGCTGAAGCGCGTTCAGTTTTAAACCCGGATCAAGACCCAGGCCGATGTTTTGCCACACGCTCAGATGGCTAAACAGATTGTTTTCCTGAAACAGCATGGAGACGGGACGACGCGAAGGAGGCGTTGCGGTGTGATCTTCACCTTCAATCATCATTGTGCCGCTGGCAGGCGTGAGAAAGCCGGCAATCAGATTCAGCAACGTACTTTTCCCGGCACCGCTGGGCCCGAGTATTGCTACCTGCTCACCGCGCGAGACCGACAGCGTAAAGCGCATGGGCAAATGGTGGTAAAGCCATGTGATATCAATCAGTTTTAACATTTCGACCCGGCAATTTCTCAATAACGGTAAACAGCGTAAAGCACAGGATCAGCAGCAAGAGCGCCGTAACCGCGCCATCCTGACTGCGATAAGATCCAATCTGCTGATATAAATAAAACGGCAGGGTGCGGAAATCCTCATTGCCAAATAACGCCACCACGCCAAAGTCGCCAATCGACAATACACAGGCAAACGCCATCGCCTGCGCCAGCGGACGTTTCAGTGCCCGCAGTTCAACCACTTTCAGGCGCGACCATCCCTCAATTCCCAACGACTGGCACAACATACTGTAGCGTGCGGTCACGTCACGCATTGGGTTTTCCAGTACCTTCAGCGCGTAAGGGATCGCCATCAGCGCGTTGGTGAAAATCACAATGCCGTCGGCAGATTCGGGGAGTCCAACGGTGTTATTGAGCAGCAGAAAGAAGCCGGTAGCTAACACGATGCCCGGCATGGCGAGGATCATCATGCCGCTAAGCTCCAGTACCTGGCCTGCCAGCACCTGCTGTCGGGCGCGCAGTTCGCGACTGCTCCATAACAGCATCATGGTGAGTATCACGCACAATGCCCCTGCCGCCAGCGCGATGCGCAGTGAAGTTCCCAATGCCTGCCACAGAACCGGCTGCATAAGCACATCCAGAACCTGGCGGTTAAGACCATCGACAAGCACTGCCAGCAGCGGCGGCAGCAACAGCAGCAGGGCCAGAATAATCAGCAGCGAGTCGGCCAGACGGCTGTGCAAACGATCGTCGGGATCGCGCCAGCCCTGAACCAGCGTGGTGCCCGGCGCAATGACGCGGCTCAGGCGTTGGCTGAGGAGCACCAGCGCTAAACAACACAGCATCTGGATCAACGCCAGCATCGCGGCACGGGCGGGATCGTAATCAAAGTTCAGCGCCTGATAGATAGCCAGCTCAATGGTGGTTGCCTGCGGCCCGCCACCCAGCGACAAGACGGTGGCGAAGCTGGCGAAGCACAGCATAAAGATGAGCGCCGCGACGGGAAGGATTTGACGGCGTAACCATGGCCATTCGACAAAGCGGAAGAAATGCCAGCCGCGGATACCCAACTGAGCGGCTAACTGTCGCTGTTCGCCGGGAATATTTTCCAGCGACTGCAACAGCAGACGGCTGGCCATCGGCAGATTGAAAAAAACGTGCGCCAGCAGGATGCCCTGCAAACCGTACGGCGAAAACGTCCACTCCAGCCCGAATGTCTGCCAGAGCGAGGCTAACCAACCCTGACGGCCATACACGCTCAGGATGCCAAAGACCGCGACCAACACCGGCAGAATTAGCGTCATCGCGCACAGGCGTAGCAGCGCCAGACGTCCAGGGAAACGGCGGCGATAAAGCGCTCTGGCAAGGAAAATTGCCGGGACAACCGACAACACTGCGGATAAAAAAGCCTGCCAGAAAGAAAAACGCACCACGTGCCACAGGTAGTCGTCTCCCCACAGCGAGAGCCAGTCACCTTGTGGGGCGTTAAACCATAGCGCCAGGAACGCGGCCAGGGCAACTGCCACCATCAGCGTGGCGGCAGAAAGCCCGGGAACCAGCCAGCCGGGAATTAACGGCTGACGGCGCGTTGCCATTCGCTGATCCATGTCTGACGCTGGGCCGCAACCTGCTGCGGGGTAAATTCCAGCGCGGTGGCCGGTTTATTCAGTTGCTCAAATCCTGATGGAAGAGCAACCTGCGTCACCGGATACATCCAGTTGCCGGTCGGAATGGCATTCTGGAATGCCGGTGACACCATAAATTTCAGGAATTTCTCAGCCAGTTCCGGCTGCTTGCTGGCAGCGGTGCGGGCGGCGACTTCCACCTGCAAATAGTGACCTTCACTAAACTCAGCGGCGGCGTAGTTATCTTTTTTCTCGTCAATGATGTGATAGGCCGGGGAGGTGGTGTAGCTCAGTACCAGATCGCTCTCACCTTTCAGGAACAGGCCGTAGGCTTCGCTCCAACCCTTGGTGACGGTGACGGTTTTGGCGGCCAGTTTCTGCCACGCCTCCGGCGCTTTGTCGCCATAAACTTTCTGCATCCATAACAGCAGGCCCAGCCCTGGCGTGCTGGTGCGTGGATCCTGATAAATGACGCGCCATTTTTGGCTGCTCTCTACCAATTCCTTCAGGCTCTTTGGCGGATTTTTCAGCTTGTTTTTATCATAGACAAAAGCGAAGTAGCCGTAATCAAACGGAACAAAGGTGTCATTTTTCCAGCCGCCGGGCACGTCAACGGCGTCGTTTGCGACCCCGCTTTTGGCGAACAGTTTGGTTTGCGTGGCGGCATCCAGCAGGTTGTTATCCAGTCCCAGTACGACGTCGGCTTTGCTGTTTTTTCCTTCCATGCGCAGGCGGTTAAGCAGCGAGACGCCATCTTCCAGCGCGACCAGCTTCAGTTCGCAGTTGCAGTCAGCTTCAAAGGCTTTTTTGATTGTCGGGCCAGGGCCCCAGTCCGCGGCGAACGAATCGTAGGTATAGACGGTCAGTACCGGTTTGGCGAAGGCAGGCGCTGCGCACAGCAGTAAAAGCGGAAGACATTTTTTAAACACTTTGCACCTCAAGAGTTGGGTGGCAAAGGACTTGAGATAAGCCTCAAATCCCTTCGCCGGCATTATCCGGATCAGGTTCGACGGGTATCTCTCAGCCAGCATATTGCATAGCACCCCGTTGAGAACGGCGTTAGTGTAATGATTTTGTTGCTCAGCAGCAATTAAGGATCCGGCGGCGCAAACCATGCCGATTTAAAATCAAACCAGCCGAGGGTATTCATGCGTAGCCCGCGCATACTGCGCTGGCCCTGAATGATCAGCCAGTGATGGATCAACGGCACAATGGCCTTTGTGGCGAGCAGCTGTTGGCACCATGCCGCCAGGCTCATTTCACCGGTTCGCCAACGGGCCGCATCGTTTTCCCAATCCCGCGAGATACAGTTTTGCAGTAACGGGACTTCGCAGAGATGCGCGAACAACGAGAAGTCCAGCGGGAGGGTAAAGTTGGCGCTGTTAAGCCAGATATCACTGACTATTTCACCTGCATGCCACTGATCGTAGTCGATCTCCTGAATATTTAACTGTACCTGATGTTCCGCCAGCAGCGTTTTCATGATCTGCGCGATAATTCGGTGTTCGATGTGATCGCGATAGTAAGTGAGCGTTAGCGTTTCCAGCCCGGCCGGCTTTTCGCCATGTCCGGGCTTGGCGTGGTGCCAGCGGGGGAGTAACCCATAGGCGGGAAACCACAGTCGTTGGTACTGTTCGTCGGCGTGACAGATTAAATTCGTCGGTGAAAGAACGCGGCTTGCCCACTCGCGAACCTCCTGGTTCGCGCCACGATGGGTTCGCGCATCAAACAACAGGTAATAGCAGCCTTCTTCGAGGCGGCTTTCGATCGCTTTTTCATCTTCCGTGGGACCTTTTAGCGTCAAGCCGCCGCCCGGCTCTTCGCCGATGTCAGGTAATACCCAAACGTTAACTTCATCGATCAGCGCCCGGTAGCCGAAGTAATCATCAAATGCGCGAATTTTCAGTTGGTTATTAGTATTGCGCATTACAGCATATGGGCCGGTGCCAATCGGCTGGCTGGAGAAGTTACTTAGCGTTTCCCATTCTCGCGGCAGGATCATGGCGGGGACTTGCCCCAGTAACCAGGGAAGCCAGCGATCGGGCTGGGCAAGATGGATATCCAGCGTCCAGGCCGTGGGCGAGACGATTTGCGTAATGTGCGAGTACAGCGGCAGGGCGTTGATGCGCTGTAGCGAGGTAATGACATCTTCCATTTCCAGCTCGCGGCCATGGTGGAAATGGATCCCCGGGCGCAGGAAGAATCGCCAGTGTAAAGGCGAAATCTGTTGCCAATGATGGGCGATGTCGGCTGCCAGTTCCCCATTTTCCTCATTTACCAGAATTAAGGAACTGAAGATTTGCCGGGCAATATGGGTTTCGGAGCGGCGTAACGCCGTGCCGGGGAGCAGATTGCGCATAGGACGATAATAGAGGACGCGCATGATGTGCCGCCCCTGGCGAAAACTGCGTCCCAGGTGGGAAACCAGCATTTGTCTGACGGCCGTTTTATCACCGACCAGTTGTACCAGTTGATCGATACGATCCTGTTCCAGCAGGTCTTCTGCTCGCTGCTGCTGGAGCGCCAGCCCGGTATAGAGGAATGTCAGGCGCGAGCGTTTACCCCGCCCAACTTCGGCTTCCCACGTTAACCAGCCGCGATCCTGCATGGTATTAAGCAGGGTGCGCATATGACGGCGCGAGCAGCTCAGCAGCTCCGCCAGTTCGTTCAGCGTCGTGTCTTGCGTTTTGCCGTCACAGCATTGCCACAGACGGATGAACTGTTGTTGCAAACGACCAGAAGACATAAAAGGGGAACTCCTGCGGAAAACTCAGCAATTTTATTATCCCTATATTAAGCCAATAATAGATTCCGATGAAGCGATGAGACAACGAAGGGGTCATCTATGCGTCAGTTCTGGTTGAAGTACTTTACTGCGACGGAAAAATCGTCCTGGTTGGCTTGCCTGAGCGCACCGCAGCGCTTAAAGATGCTTGAAGAACTGATGCAGTGGGAGGTGACAGCCTGACCTCCGAATTGCGAGTTGCAGACATCATGTGTGACTGAGTATTGGTGTTAATCGCCGCGCCAGCAGGTATTATCTGCTGGCTTTTTTCGTTTCAGCTGCGCTTAAAAGGAAAGATATGCTCTGGATTATGACCATGGGACGGCGCCTCAACGGCGTTTACGCGGCATTTATGCTGGTCGCTTTTATGATGGGCGTGGCCGGGGCGTTGCAGGCTCCCACGCTGAGTCTGTTTCTGAGCCGTGAAGTCGGTGCGCAGCCATTTTGGGTCGGGCTGTTTTACACCGTCAACGCCATTGCCGGGATCGGAGTCAGCCTTGGTCTGGCGAAACGATCCGACAGTCAGGGCGATCGGCGCAAACTGATCATGTTCTGTTGTCTGATGGCAATCGGCAACGCGCTGTTGTTTGCCTTTAATCGCCACTATCTCACTCTGATCACCTGCGGTGTGCTGCTGGCTTCGCTGGCGAATACCGCCATGCCGCAGCTGTTTGCGCTGGCGCGGGAATATGCCGATAGTTCCGCGCGCGAAGTGGTGATGTTTAGCTCGGTGATGCGTGCGCAGCTTTCGCTGGCCTGGGTGATTGGGCCGCCGCTGGCCTTTATGCTGGCGCTGAATTACGGCTTCACGGCGATGTTTTCCATTGCCGCAGGCATTTTTGCTATTAGCCTCGTGCTAATCGCGCTGGTACTGCCGTCTGTGGCGCGGGTGGAACAACCTGTCGATGTGCCGCTGGAACAGGCTGGCGGTTGGCAGGACAAAAATGTACGCATGCTGTTTATTGCCTCCACGCTGATGTGGACCTGCAACACTATGTACATCATCGATATGCCGCTGTGGATTAGCCTTGAACTGGGGTTACCGGACAAGCTGGCCGGGATCCTGATGGGCACCGCGGCCGGGCTGGAAATTCCGGCGATGATTCTGGCGGGCTACTATGTGAAACGCTTTGGCAAGCGGCGCATGATGATTGCGGCCGTAGCGGCGGGCGTACTGTTTTATCTCGGTTTGATCTTCTTTCACAGCCGCACGGCGCTGCTGGTTCTGCAACTGTTTAACGCGGTGTTTATCGGCATTATCGCCGGAATAGGAATGCTGTGGTTTCAGGATCTGATGCCGGGGCGCGCGGGTTCTGCGACCACATTATTCACCAACAGTATTTCAACGGGCGTGATTCTGGCCGGAGTGATTCAGGGGGCGGTTGCCCAAAGCTACGGTCACTATGCTGTCTATTGGGTAATTGCGGTGATTTCGGTGGTGACGTTGTGGATGACCGGGTGGGTGAAGGATGTTTAGTCCGGTGCAGTCCCGGCGTCGCTGTGCTCGACCGGACGACATTTCGTATTCGCTTTTGTCGTTTTTGTAGGTCGGATAAGGCGTTTACGCCGCCATCCGGCAACCTGTCCTTACGGCCTGATCGCGTTACGCTTATCAGGCCAATCCCTCTTTTTTTCATCTTGCACGTAAATGCAATGTTGATCACATAACGATCATTTTCCTCTTCCTGGATCTTCTTTTTTCTACTGTTACGCGTATACAGTTACGCGTAACAGTTATTAAAAAAGGAGTTTTTTTTATGAAAAACCTATTCGACCTGACTGGTAAACGCGCGCTGATTACCGGTTCCGCTCAGGGCATTGGTAACCTGCTGGCCAACGGTCTGGCGGCGCACGGTGCTGAGATTGTGATTAACGATATTACCCAGCAGCGCGCTCAGGCGGCGGCGGACAAACTGGTGGCCGAAGGCTATCGCGCCGTTGGCTATGGATTTGATGTCACCAACGGGGAAGAGGTGGCGCGCGCCATCGCGCAAATCGAAAAGGAAGTTGGGGCCATTGATGTTTTAATTAACAACGCCGGAATTCAGCGTCGTTATCCCTTCACCGAATTCCCGGAGGCTGAATGGGACAAAGTGATTGATGTAAACCAGAAATCGGTCTTTCTGGTGTCGCAGCAGGTTTCCCGCTACATGGTGCAACGCCGCCGCGGGAAGATTATTAATATCTGCTCAATGCAAAGCGAATTAGGTCGTAAAACCATTACCCCATACGCGGCGTCAAAAGGCGCGGTCAAAATGTTAACCCGTGGCATGTGCGTGGAACTGGCGGAATACAATATTCAGGTCAACGGTATTGCGCCCGGTTATTTCGCCACCGACATGACCACCGCGCTGGTTAACGATGAGGCATTCTCCGCCTGGCTGTTCCAGCGCACGCCCGCCGCCCGCTGGGGTAAACCGGAAGAGTTGATCGGCGCGGCGGTTTATCTTGCCGCGCCGGCCTCTGACTTTGTTAATGGACATCTTCTGTTTGTGGACGGCGGCATGCTGGCCGCGGTCTGATCAATAATGGGCCGCTACGCGCGGCCTGACAGATAAAACAATAATCCAAGGAGTGAGTATGAATATGCTCGCAAAACTGCCGGCGCGTCGCTGGTGGTATTTAATGCCGATTATTTTTATTACCTACAGCTTAGCTTATCTCGACCGCGCCAATTACGGCTTTGCCGCTGCCGCCGGTATTGAACATGATTTAGGAATTACTCAGGGAACCGCATCGTTAATTGGCGCGCTGTTCTTCCTGGGCTATTTCTTCTTCCAGGTGCCGGGTGCGATGTACGCCGTTAAGCATAGCGTGCGCAAAATGATTTTTTACAGCCTGATCCTTTGGGGGCTTTGTGCCGCGGCGACCGGCTTTGTAAGCAATATCCCAACGCTGATGGCGATCCGCTTTATTCTCGGCATCGTCGAAGCAGCGGTGATGCCCGCTATGCTGATTTATATCAGCAACTGGTTTACCAAAACTGAACGCTCGCGCGCCAACACCTTTTTAATTCTCGGCAACCCGGTCACAGTGCTGTGGATGTCGATAGTCTCCGGCTACCTGATTGAAGCCTGGGGCTGGCGCGAAATGTTTATTATCGAAGGTATCCCGGCGGTGCTCTGGGCGTTCTGCTGGGTGATTCTGGTACGCGACAAACCGGCGGATGCGGGCTGGTTGAGCGAGCAGGAGAAACAGGCATTACAGCAGGCGATGGATCGCGAGCAGCGCGATATCAAACCGATGCGTAACTACGGTGAAGCGATGCGTTCATGCAGCGTCATTATGCTTTGCGCGGTGCATGCGCTGTGGAGCATCGGCGTGTATGGCTTCATGATGTGGATGCCGTCAATCCTCAAAAATGCGGCACAGATGGACATCGTGGCGGTGGGCTGGCTGGCAGCGGTGCCGTATCTGGCGGCGATTTGCCTGATGCTGACCGTCTCCTGGCTGTCCGATAAGTTCCAGAACCGTAAACTGTTTATCTGGCCGCTGCTGTTGATTGCCGCCATCGCGTTCTTTGCCTCGTGGCTGTTGGGCAACCAGTCCTTCTGGCTCTCCTACGCGCTGCTGGTTGTGGCCGCTGCCTGTATGTATGCGCCTTACGGGCCGTTCTTTGCGCTGATCCCCGAACTGCTGCCGCGCAACGTCTCCGGCGTGTCGATGGGGATGATCAACAGTTTTGGCGCGTTAGGGGCATTCCTCGGCGCGTGGCTGGTGGGTTACCTCAACGGTGTGACCGGCGGGCCGGGCGTCTCCTACACCTTCATGGCGATTGCTCTGCTGGCGTCGGTGGTGCTGATGTACTGCGTTCGTGCGCAAAATGAAACCACGTCGCCGTCGGCTGAGATGGCTACGCGTTAAGGTTGAGCGAGGAGTGCAGTCGCTAACCGGCTGTGATAAGGTTCTCTGCGAGCATAATGGGCTGTTGGTCGTAGAGAACCTCATGAAAAACAATCGGATGACATTACAGGATATTGCCGCCCTGGCCGGGCTGAATAAGATGACGGTCAGCCGTTATCTGCGTGACCCGAATCAGGTGTCGCAACGCAGCCGCGAATTGATTTCGAAAGTGATGGAAGAGAACAACTACATCCCCAACCGCGCCCCGGAAATTCTGCTCAACGCCCGCAGCAAAACCATTGGTGTGCTGATCCCCTCGTTTCGTAATCAGATCTTTGCCGATGTGCTGGCGGGGATTGAATCCGTCACCTCGGCCTGCCAGTACCAGACGCTGATCGCCAACTACGAATATGATGCCGAGCGTGAAGAACGCGAAGTGCTGAACCTGCTCTCTTACAATATCGACGGCCTGATCCTCACGGGAAAGCTGCATACCGAGCGGATGAGCCAGTACGTGCGCGCCAGCGGCGTGCCGGTGGCAGAACTAATGGACATTAGCGGCCAGTATCTTGATATTCAGGTTGGGTTTGATAACGAAAAAGCCGCGTTTGAAATGACGCAGGCTTTTATCGACAGCGGCAAACGCAGCATTGCTTTCTTTGGCTCGATGGATGACCCCCGCGACCTTAGCCGTTTTCGCGGCACCGAGAAAGCGCTGGCGGCGCAGGGGCTGGAAGCGTACCACCTGGCGCCAAAAACCATTTCGTCGGTGGCGCTGGGCCGCAAGATGTTCCAGCAGGCGATGGCGGAAAAACCGGATATTGACGCTATTTTCTGTACCAACGATGACCTGGCGGTTGGCGCGCTGCTGGAGTGTCAGGCACAGCAGTACGATGTGCCGGGAAAAATGGCGATTGCCGGTTTCCACGGGCTGGAAATAGGGCGCGCACGGCTGCAAAAAATTGCCAGCGTGATTACGCCACGCTTTGAGATTGGCAAAACGGCAGCGGATATTCTGATTAAGCGTTTGAACGGGAAAGATGCGCCGGGCAGCGTCAATCTTGGCTACCAAATCTATTACGGCGATACGCTTTAGGCGAAGAGAAAGGGCTGGCCACCGTGTGGTGACCAGCGGGAGAGATTACTGCATAAACGCGGGCTGCTTGTCTTCGTACTCGGTGATGGCGGCTTCGTGCTGCAGCGTCAGCCCGATGCTGTCCAGACCGTTCAACATGCAGTGGCGGCGGAAGTCGTCGATTTTAAAGCTGTAGGTCTTATCGCCTGCTTTCACTACCTGCGCGACCAGATCCACTTCAAATGTAATCCCCGGATTGGCTTTGACCAGGTTGAACAGCTCATCGACCTGTTCGTCGCTTAATTTCACCGGCAGCAGTTGGTTGTTGAAACTGTTGCCGTAGAAGATATCGGCGAAGCTTGGCGCGATCACTACTTTAAAGCCGTAGTCGGTCAGCGCCCACGGCGCATGTTCGCGTGAAGAGCCGCAGCCAAAGTTTTCCCGTGCCAGCAGAATTGAGGCACCTTTATATTCCGGGAAGTTCAGCACAAACTCTGGATTTGGCTGTTGACCCTTTTCGTCCAGGAAACGCCAGTCGTTAAACAGATGGGCGCCAAAACCGGTGCGCGTAACCTTCTGCAAAAACTGTTTCGGGATAATTGCATCGGTATCGACGTTGGCGGCATCCAGTGGGACAACCAGGCCGGTATGCTGGGTAAATTTCTCTGCCATGGTAGTTTCCTTATTTGATGCTACGAATGTCGGCGAAATGGCCGGTGACCGCGGCCGCTGCCGCCATCGCCGGGCTGACCAGGTGCGTACGGCCACCGCGGCCCTGACGACCTTCAAAGTTACGGTTGCTGGTGGATGCGCAGCGCTCGCCTGGGTTCAGGCGGTCATTGTTCATGGCCAGGCACATTGAGCAGCCCGGCAGACGCCATTCAAAACCCGCTTCGATAAAGATCTTATCCAGACCTTCCGCTTCCGCTTGCGCTTTCACTGGGCCGGAGCCTGGCACCACCAGCGCTTGTACACCCGGCGCCACTTTACGGCCCTTGGCGATTTCCGCCGCCGCGCGCAGATCTTCGATACGCGAGTTGGTGCAGGAACCAATAAACACTTTATCGATAGCCACGTCGGTCAGTGGGATCCCCGGCTTCAGGCCCATATAGGCCAACGCTTTTTCGGCGCTGGCGCGTTCAACCGGATCGCTGAAGGACGCCGGATCCGGAATGTTGTCATTCACGGAGATAACCTGGCCCGGGTTAGTCCCCCAGGTGACCTGCGGCGCGATCTCTTCTGCTTGCAGGGTGACGACGCTGTCGAAAGTGGCGCCTTCATCCGTTTGCAGGGTTTTCCAGTAGGCGACGGCATCGTCAAAATCTTTGCCTTTCGGTGCGTGCAGACGGCCCTCGACATAGTTGAAGGTGGTCTGGTCCGGCGCGACCAGGCCCGCTTTCGCGCCCAGCTCAATCGCCATGTTGCACAGGGTCATGCGGCCTTCCATGGTCAGGTCGCGAATCGCTTCACCGCAGAACTCCACCACGTGGCCGGTGCCGCCAGCGCTGCCGGTTTTACCGATAATCGCCAGCACGATATCTTTCGCCGTGATGCCCGGCGCGGCTTTGCCGTTGACTTCAATCTTCATGGTTTTGGCGCGGCCCTGTTTCAGGGTTTGCGTTGCCAGCACGTGTTCAACTTCTGACGTGCCGATACCGAACGCCAGCGCGCCGAACGCGCCGTGGGTGGCGGTGTGGGAGTCGCCACAGACGATGGTCATTCCCGGCAAGGTCACGCCTTGCTCAGGCCCCATCACATGCACGATACCCTGGTACGGGTGGTTCAGGTCGTACAGTTCGACGCCAAATTCATTGCAGTTTTTGATCAATTCCTGCATCTGAATACGCGCCATTTCGCCGGAGGCGTTAATGTCTTTGGTCTGCGTGGAGACGTTGTGGTCCATGGTGGCGAAGGTTTTACCCGGCTGGCGCACCTGACGTCCATGCGCGCGCAGACCATCAAACGCCTGCGGGGAGGTGACTTCATGCACCAGATGGCGGTCGATGTACAGCAGCGGGGTTTCGTTTTGCGCCTCAAAGACAACGTGCGCATCAAACAATTTTTCGTATAACGTTTTGGCCATGATTACACCCCTTCTGCGACGTAACGGGCAATGATGTCGCCCATTTCATCGGTACCGACTGCGGCAGCGCCACGGGCCAAATCACCAGTGCGAATGCCTTCTTCTAATGCGCGGTTAATGGCGCTCTCAATTGCGGTTGCCGCATCGTTGGCATCCAGGCTGTAGCGCAGCAGCAGCGCCAGCGACAGGATCTGGGCGATAGGGTTAGCAATGTTTTTCCCAGCGATATCCGGGGCGGAGCCGCCAGCAGGCTCGTACAGACCAAAACCCTGCTCGTTCAGGCTGGCGGACGGCAGCATGCCCATGGAGCCGGTGATCATCGCACACTCATCGGAGAGGATGTCGCCGAACAGGTTAGAGCACAGCACGACGTCAAACTGCGACGGGTCTTTAATCAACTGCATGGTGGCGTTGTCGATGTACATATGCGCCAGTTCAACGTCCGCATACTCTTTACCAATTTCACTAACGATTTCACGCCACAGAATGGAAGACTGCAGTACGTTAGATTTATCAATCGAGGTCACTTTGTGACGACGTTTGCGCGCGGATTCAAACGCGATACGGGCAATACGTTCGATCTCGAAACGGTGATATACCTCGGTATCAAAGGCTTTTTCATGCTGGCCGCTGCCTTCGCGGCCTTTTGGCTGACCGAAGTAGATCCCACCGGTCAGTTCTCGCACGCACAGGATGTCGAAACCGTTAGCGGCAATATCGGCGCGCAGCGGGCAAAACGCTTCCAGCCCCTGATACAGCTTCGCCGGGCGCAGGTTGCTGAACAGTTTGAAGTGCTTACGCAATGGCAGCAGCGCACCGCGTTCAGGCTGCTGGTTTGGCGGCAGGTTTTCCCATTTCGGGCCGCCAACGGAGCCAAACAGAATGGCGTCAGCTTGCTCACAGCCTTCAACTGTTGCCGGTGGCAGCGGCTGACCGTGGTTATCGATGGCGGCGCCACCCACATCGTAGTGGCTGGTGGTAATGCGCAGGTTAAAACGGTGGCGAATTGCGTCCAGTACTTTCAAGGCTTGCGCCATCACTTCCGGGCCAATACCATCACCCGGCAAAACAGCAATATGGTAATTCTTCGACATCACACGGTTTCCTTGTTGTTCTCGTTGTTCTGAGCTTTGCGTTGCAATTCTTTTTCGACTTCCTCGGCGCGCCAGATATTGTTCAGCACATGCACCATCGCTTTAGCGGAAGACTCGACGATATCTGTTGCCAGACCGACGCCGTGGAAGCGGCGACCGTTATAGTTGGCGACGATATCGACCTGACCCAGCGCATCTTTACCGTGCCCTTTGGCGGTCAGGCTGTATTTCACCAGTTCGACGTTGTATTCCGTCACGCGGTTAATTGCCTGATAAATGGCATCGACCGGGCCGTTACCGTTCGCCGCTTCGGCTTTGACGTCTTCACCACAGGCCAGCTTGACGGAGGCCGTGGCAATATCATTAGAACCAGACTGTACGCTGAAATAGTCCAGACGGAAGTGTTCTGGTTCTTCCTGCTGTTTGTTAATAAAGGCCAGCGCTTCCAGGTCGTAATCGAATACCTGACCTTTTTTATCTGCCAGTTTCAGGAAAGCGTCATACAGGTTGTCCAGATTGTATTCATTTTCTTTATAGCCCATCTCGTCCATACGGTGTTTCACCGCGGCGCGTCCGGAACGGGAGGTCAGGTTCAACTGCACCTGATTCAAGCCGATGGATTCAGGCGTCATGATTTCGTAGTTTTCACGATTTTTCAGTACGCCGTCCTGATGGATGCCGGAGGAGTGCGCAAAGGCACCGCTACCGACAATCGCTTTGTTTGCCGGAATGGGCATGTTACAGATTTGGCTGACTAACTGGCTGGTACGCCAGATCTCCTGGTGATTAATGCGGGTCTGTACGTTCAGGATATCTTTGCGCACTTTGATCGCCATAATCACTTCTTCCAGTGAGCAGTTACCAGCACGTTCGCCGATACCATTCATTGCGCCTTCCACCTGACGCGCACCGGCATGAACGGCCGCCAGCGCGTTGCCGACGCCCAGACCTAAATCATCATGGGTGTGCACGGAGATGATGGCTTTATCGATATTCGGTACGCGTTCATACAGACCGGAAATGATTGCGCCAAATTCGAAAGGCATGGTGTAACCGACGGTATCGGGGATATTGATGGTTTTGGCACCCGCATTAATGGCGGCTTCTACCACGCGAGCCAGGTCTGCGATAGGAGTACGACCAGCGTCTTCGCAGGAGAATTCCACGTCATCCGTATAATTACGCGCTCGCTTAACCATATAGATAGCTCGCTCGATAACCTCATCCAGCGTGCTGCGTAATTTTGTTGCGATATGCATCGGCGAGGTGGCGATAAACGTATGAATGCGGAAAGCTTCAGCGACCTTCAGGGATTCAGCGGCAACATCGATATCTTTTTCAACGCAGCGCGCTAAGGCGCAAACGCGGCTGTTCTTGACCTGACGAGCAATGGTTTGAACCGACTCAAAGTCACCGGGTGAAGAAACCGGGAAACCCACTTCCATCACGTCAACGCCCATACGCTCGAGGGCCAGCGCAATCTGCAGTTTTTCTTTCACACTCAGGCTTGCCTGTAACGCCTGTTCTCCGTCGCGTAAGGTGGTATCGAAAATAATGACTTGCTGGCTCATGGTTTAGGTCCTTGGTCTTTAGGGCGCCTTGCTTCGAGCATAAAAAAACCCGCGCAACGGCGCGGGTTTCTGTCTTAACTGGAGCTGACTTAATGCTGAATGTCGTCCACCAGTCTACCGCGCAACGAAGATGCGTTTAGTAGTAGTAGACCGTTGAAACGAGCAATGTAAGTCATCAATTAAGCTCCAGGCGAATGCGATATGCTTTTAGTGGTACTGGATATGAACTTCGATGTCAACCCCATCCTCTGTAAATGCCCCTTTAGCAGAGGAAAGTTTAGGCAAAACTTAAGCGAATTGTGCTGAATTTTTTACCGTATATAAAATTAATCCGCTGATGCTTGTACATATTTTTCATGATTAGACATATTTAAGCATATTTGCTTGCACTTACTGTAACCATCTGTTGAACTAATTGATCTGTTTGAGATTTTATATCTGTATGATTTACCTGTTTTTATACTAATTCTGAATGGATAGGAAGAGAGCAGAAGCTCATAATTGATAAATTAATGTTAACTTTTAATGTATTAATAATATAAAGATTTAATTAAAGCTTAAATATATATTCACGATATGTATGATTGTATATTCGCCATGCTTATGGTTATATTGTTTTTGAAATTTAAACATATGAATCACCGTGCAGTGACACCTGCCACACTGCGCTCGCATTGGTCTTTTGTTCATTTAGGTTTGTGCCTTTATGTTTTCCTAATTTTAATGTTTTTTCTTTTTCTCATCTTATATGTATGGTAAATCATATTAACGGAGATTATTTCTTCACTCCGTCTGAGAAAAGGGAGTTTAGAGTGACAGTGGAGTTAAATATGCCAGAAGTAAAAATAATAGATAAAACAAATATTATAGATATGTCGAAGCCACAGCTTCGCATGGTTGATCTTAATTTATTAACTGTCTTTGATGCGGTGATGCAAGAACAAAACATCACCCGTGCCGCACATACTTTGGGGATGTCGCAACCCGCTGTCAGTAATGCGGTTGCGCGCCTGAAAGTGATGTTTAATGATGAGCTTTTTGTTCGTTATGGACGCGGTATCCAGCCGACAGCAAGAGCCTTCCAGCTATTTGGTTCTGTTCGCCAGGCATTGCAATTAGTGCAAAATGAACTGCCTGGATCGGGTTTTGAGCCAGCCAGCAGCGAGCGCGTATTCAATCTTTGCGTATGTAGCCCCTTAGATAATATCCTGACATCATTGATTTATAATCGGGTTGAACAAGTCGCGCCAAACATTAATGTCGTATTTAAATCTTCACTCAATCAAAATACCGAGCATCAGTTGCGTTACCAGGAAACTGAGTTTGTTATTAGCTATGAAGAATTCCGCCGTCCAGAATTCTCAAGTATTCCGTTATTCAATGATGAAATGGTATTAGTCGCGAGCAAAAAGCATCCGCGCATTAGTGGTCCATTATTGGAAAGCGACCTTTATAATGAGCAGCACGCGGTGGTTTCGTTGGACCGCTTCGCATCTTTCAGTCAGCCGTGGTATGACACGCCGGATAAACAATCTTGCGTCGCTTACCAGGGCATGGCATTAATTAGCGTTCTTAATATTGTATCGCAAACGCATCTGGTTTCGATTGCGCCACGTTGGTTGGCAGAAGAGTTCGCAGATTCGTTAGAACTTCAGATATTGCCTTTACCTTTAAAATTGAATAGTCGGACATGTTATCTTTCCTGGCATGAAGCTGCTGGCCGGGATAAAGGACATCAATGGATGGAAGAGCTGTTGGTCTCCGTCTGTAAGCAATAGCATTCAGCAGAACAAATCGGTTAATGCAACTTGTTTGTTCTGCTTTTTTCTTTGTATATGAAATTTTATGCTGAAATCCACTTTTCAGGTTTAGCCAAAAGTGTAAAAAAATAGAGTAATAGCTGTAAGTCCCCCTTTTTAAGCGATTATTTATCATATCATTTACTTATCCTGGTTTAATTCTCCATTAAATCGACGCTTTCCTCCGTTTTATTCTTATTTGCTCTGAGGCTACCCCTGCGGAGTCAATTGCCATGCGTCATCGTCAGCGGTTAATGTGTTGTTAAACCGTTTTTCATTATAAGAGTGAGGCAAGCCATGGAGATGTTGTCTGGAGCCGAGATGGTCGTCCGATCGCTCATCGATCAGGGTGTAAAGCAGGTATTCGGTTATCCCGGGGGGGCCGTCCTCGATATTTATGATGCGCTGCATACGGTCGGTGGTATTGATCATGTGCTGGTCCGCCATGAGCAGGCTGCGGTACACATGGCTGATGGCCTTGCGCGCGCTACGGGGGAGGTGGGCGTCGTATTAGTCACTTCAGGACCCGGCGCTACCAACGCGATTACCGGGATTGCAACGGCTTACATGGATTCCATTCCGTTGGTGATCCTCTCTGGGCAGGTCGCAACGTCGCTGATTGGCTATGATGCCTTCCAGGAGTGTGACATGGTGGGCATATCCCGCCCGGTGGTGAAGCACAGTTTCCTGGTCAAACAAACTGAAGACATCCCACAGGTGCTAAAAAAAGCCTTCTGGCTGGCGGCCAGCGGTCGTCCCGGGCCTGTGGTAGTGGACTTGCCGAAGGATATTCTGAATCCAGCTAAGAAACTGCCTTATAGCTGGCCTGAGTCGGTGAGCATGCGTTCGTATAATCCGACGACGACCGGACATAAAGGGCAGATAAAACGCGCTCTGCAGACGTTAGTCGCGGCTAAAAAACCGGTTGTGTACGTGGGTGGTGGCGCCGTTAATGCCGCCTGCCATGCGCAGTTAGGCCAGATCGCTGAAGCACTTAATCTGCCGGTTGTTTCCTCGCTGATGGGGTTAGGCTCGTTTCCGGCAACACATCGGCAGGCGCTTGGGATGCTGGGCATGCATGGAACTTACGAAGCAAACATGACCATGCATCATTCCGATGTGATCTTCGCCGTCGGCGTGCGCTTTGACGATCGAACGACCAATAACCTGGCAAAATATTGCCCAAATGCGACCGTGCTGCATATCGACATCGATCCGACCTCTATTTCGAAAACCGTCACTGCGGATATTCCGATTGTCGGCGATGCTCGTCTGGTACTCGATCAGATGCTCGAACTGCTGGAGCAGGAGAAATCTCAGCAGCCGCTGGATGATAACCGTGACTGGTGGCAACAGATTGAACACTGGCGCGCCCGTCAGTGCCTGAAATATGACACGCAAAGTGAAAGCATTAAGCCACAGGCGGTGATTGAAACCATCTGGCGTCTGACGAAAGGGGATGCGTATGTCACCTCTGACGTTGGTCAGCATCAGATGTTTGCCGCACTCTACTACCCATTCGATAAACCACGCCGTTGGATTAACTCAGGCGGCCTCGGCACCATGGGATTTGGATTACCTGCGGCGTTAGGCGTGAAAATGGCGCTGCCGGATGAAACGGTAGTGTGTGTTACCGGGGATGGCAGTATTCAGATGAACATCCAGGAACTGTCTACGGCGCTGCAATATGAGTTGCCGGTACTGGTGCTCAACCTGAACAACCGTTATCTCGGCATGGTCAAGCAGTGGCAGGACATGATCTACTCCGGACGTCACTCACAATCTTATATGCAGTCGCTGCCCGATTTTGTGCGCCTTGCCGAGGCTTATGGGCATGTTGGTATCCAGATTAACCATCCAGAAGAACTGGAAAGCAAACTGAGTGAAGCGCTGGAGCATGTGCGCAATCGTCGTCTGGTGTTTGTCGATGTCACCGTTGATGGCAGCGAGCATGTCTACCCGATGCAGATTCGTGGGGGCGGTATGGATGAAATGTGGTTAAGCAAAACGGAGAGGACCTGATTATGCGCCGGATATTATCGGTATTGCTGGAAAACGAGTCGGGTGCCTTGTCGCGTGTGATAGGCCTTTTCGCCCAGCGTGGATACAATATTGAAAGCCTGACCGTTGCACCCACTGACGATCCAACCTTATCGCGAATGACGATTCAGACGGTAGGGGATGAGAAAGTCCTGGAGCAGATCGAAAAGCAACTACACAAACTGGTGGATGTTCTGCGCGTTAGCGAACTGGGGCAGGGCGCCCATGTTGAACGCGAGATCATGTTGGTGAAAATCCAGGCCAGCGGCTATGGTCGGGAGGAGGTGAAACGCAACACGGAGATTTTCCGCGGGCAAATCATCGACGTCACGCCGTCCATCTACACCGTACAGTTGGCGGGCACCAGTGATAAGCTGGATGCGTTCCTGGCAACATTACGTGAAGTCGCCAAAATTGTAGAGGTAGCCCGTTCCGGCGTGGTGGGGCTTTCTCGCGGTGATAAAATCATGCGCTAATACTCGACTGTAGGCCTGACAAGCACAGCGTCATCAGGCATCCTCGTGGAGGTCATGCCGGATGGCGGTGTAAACGCTTTATCCGGCCTACAGGTAACGTACCCGTTTTCGCTGATGCTTCCTGTTGCGCTTTTTTTTTGCGAAATCAGCAGTAACCAGAGACAAAAGCGGTTGCCGCAGTCATTATTCTGCGCTTAGATGTTAAGAAACTTAACCCATGCCATCACAAAGGTTATGGTTTGTACATTTTACGCAAGGGGCAATTGTGAAACTGGATGAAATCGCTCGGTTGGCCGGCGTTTCGCGAACGACTGCAAGCTACGTTATTAATGGCAAAGCAAAGCAATATCGCGTAAGCGACAAAACGGTTGAAAAAGTCATGGCGGTGGTGCGTGAGCATAATTACCACCCGAATGCCGTGGCGGCCGGGCTGCGTGCTGGACGCACACGTTCTATCGGGCTGGTGATCCCGGATCTTGAAAACACAAGCTATACCCGGATCGCAAACTATCTGGAGCGCCAGGCGCGTCAGCGCGGGTATCAACTGTTGATTGCCTGCTCCGAAGATCAGCCAGATAACGAAATGCGCTGTATTGAGCATCTTTTACAGCGCCAGGTTGATGCCATCATTGTGTCGACTTCCTTGCCGCCAGAACATCCGTTCTATCAGCGCTGGGCAAACAGTTCATTCCCGATTGTGGCGCTGGACCGTGCGCTGGATCGCGAACATTTCACCAGCGTCGTGGGCGCGGACCAGGATGATGCGGAAATGCTGGCGCAGGAGTTACGTAAATTCCCTGCAGAAACCGTACTTTATCTGGGCGCGCTCCCTGAATTATCTGTCAGCTTCCTGCGTGAGCAGGGCTTCCGTACCGCGTGGAAAGATGATCCGCGTGAGGTGCATTTCCTCTACGCCAACAGCTATGAACGTGAAGCGGCAGCGCAGTTGTTTGATAAATGGCTGGAAACGCATCCAATGCCTCAGGCGCTGTTTACCACGTCGTTTGCTCTGTTGCAGGGGGTGATGGATGTGACCCTGCGTCGCGATGGGCAGTTGCCGTCTGATTTGGCGATAGCGACTTTTGGCGATCACGAACTGCTCGACTTCCTGCAGTGTCCGGTTCTCGCGGTGGCGCAACGCCATCGTGATGTAGCGGAACGCGTGCTGGAGATTGTGCTGGCAAGTCTGGATGAGCCGCGTAAACCCAAACCTGGGTTAACGCGTATACGGCGTAATCTGTACCGTCGCGGTATTCTGAGCCGTAACTAAGTTGCCTCATTTGATGACGTCAACGGCATAAGCCTCTGACGTCATCAAATATTCTATTCTCAGAAATAACCTCATTATAATTAAGAATATTCTTTAGAATTATCTGAAATTGATTCGTGAATTATGCCGAATTAAAAATGCAACTCGCCATTTTTGGGTTATTGAAGCGTAAAGATGCGTTACGGTTGTATTATTTTGTTACATGCTTGTAGGGATTTGCCGAATTAACAAACACTTTGCTGCCCTATGGCGACAACCTCACGCTGACCTCGCTCCTGCACGGCATACAGACTGATTAACTGGTACTGTTATCTCGCTGCATATTGTCCTAAAATGCCGCTCGCGTCGCAAACTGACACTTTATATTTTCTTTTGATGATATTCAGTTGTTTTAAACAATCATGAGTTGTTGGATTTTTTTCTTACAAATATTCATGACGTTAATTTGCTTCGTTTGCTGTACGGAATTTGTTCAACGCTGATATTAGCCGTAAACAATGTGTTTTTTGCTCCGCTTAGCGCCGTGACTTGCTTGACAAGGTTTTCCTCCGCTCCGTAAACTCCTTTAAGTGGGATTTTGTGGGATAAAGTGGTAATCGGGGGTGAGACTGGCATGTTCCGGGGAGCAACGTTAGTTAATCTCGACAGTAAAGGGCGCTTATCTGTGCCCACCCGTTATCGGGAGCAACTGCTCGAGAGCGCTACCGGTCAAATGGTTTGCACCATTGACATCCATCACCCGTGCCTGCTGCTGTACCCCCTGCCTGAATGGGAAATTATCGAGCAGAAGTTATCGCGTCTGTCGAGCATGAATCCAGTTGAGCGTCGCGTACAGCGCCTGTTGTTGGGGCATGCCAGCGAATGCCAGATGGATAGCGCTGGCCGATTATTGATAGCGCCCATTCTGCGGCAACATGCGGGGCTAACGAAAGAAGTGATGCTGGTTGGGCAGTTCAATAAGTTTGAGCTGTGGGATGAAACGACCTGGTATCAACAGGTCAAGGAAGATATCGACGCTGAGCAGTCTGTTACCGGCGCGCTGTCGGAACGATTGCAGGATTTGTCTCTATAAAATGATGGAAAATTATAAACATACAACGGTGTTGCTGGATGAGGCCGTCAACGGCCTGAATATTCGTCCAGACGGCATCTACATTGACGGGACATTTGGTCGCGGTGGTCATTCACGTCTGATCCTCTCCCAGCTTGGCGAAGAGGGACGTTTACTGGCTATCGATCGCGATCCGCAGGCTATTGCCGTTGCACAGACGATTACCGATCCCCGTTTCTCCATCGTCCATGGACCTTTCTCTGCGCTGGCTGACTATGTCGCCGAGCGTGGGCTTACCGGTAAGATCGACGGGATTCTTCTCGATCTTGGCGTGTCTTCACCGCAGCTTGATGACGCGGAGCGCGGTTTTTCGTTTATGCGTGATGGTCCGTTGGATATGCGTATGGATCCAACACGCGGTCAGTCCGCGGCCGAATGGCTGCAAACCGCCGATGAAGCGGATATTGCCTGGGTGATTAAAACCTTTGGCGAGGAGCGCTTTGGTAAACGCATTGCTCGCGCCATCGTAGAGCGCAATCGCATCGAACCGATGACCCGCACCAAGGAGCTGGCGGAAGTGATTGCGGCGGCAATGCCGGTGAAAGACAAATTCAAACATCCCGCGACCCGTACCTTCCAGGCGGTGCGCATCTGGGTGAACAGTGAACTGGAGGAGATAGAGCAGGCGCTAAAAAGCTCGCTCAGCGTGCTGGCACCAGGTGGTCGCCTTTCGATTATCAGTTTCCATTCGCTTGAAGACCGCATTGTGAAACGCTTTATGCGCGAACAAAGCCGTGGTCCTCAGGTTCCGGCTGGAATACCGATGACGGAAGCGCAGATCAAAAAGCTGGGCGGCCGTGAGTTAAGAGCACTAGGCAAGATGATGCCGGGTGAAGAAGAGGTAGCTGAAAATCCTCGTGCCCGTAGTTCAGTTCTGCGTATTGCAGAGAGGACGAACGCATGATCAGCAGAGTGACAGAAGCCCTCAGCAAAGTTAAAGGATCGATAGGAAGCAACGAGCGCCATGCCTTGCCTGGCGTGATCGGTGACGATCTTTTGCGGTATGGGAAGCTGCCACTCTGCCTGTTCATTTGCATTATTTTGACGGCGGTTACCGTCGTGACAACAGCTCACCATACGCGGTTACTGACCGCGCAGCGTGAGCAACTGGTTCTGGAGCGAGATGCGCTGGATATCGAATGGCGCAACTTGATCCTTGAGGAGAACGCGCTCGGCGACCATAGCCGTGTTGAACGGATCGCAACGGAAAAGCTGCAAATGCAGCATGTTGATCCCTCACAAGAAAATATCGTAGTACAAAAATAAGGATAAACGCGACGCATGAAAGCAGCGGCAAAAACGCACAAACCAAAACGCCAGGAAGAACAAGCCAACTTTGTCAGTTGGCGTTTTGCGTTACTGTGCGGCTGTATTTTGCTGGCATTGGGTTTCCTGCTGGGGCGCGTTGCCTGGCTGCAAATTATTGCGCCGGATATGCTGGTGCGTCAGGGTGACATGCGTTCCCTGCGCGTCCAGGAAGTCTCCACATCGCGCGGGATGATTACCGACCGTTCCGGTCGTCCGCTGGCGGTGAGCGTTCCGGTGAAAGCGATTTGGGCCGACCCGAAAGAGGTGCATGACGCAGGCGGCGTGAGCGTTGGTGAACGCTGGAGAGCGCTGTCGACTGCGCTGAATCTCCCGCTCGACCAGCTGGCTTCCCGCATTAACGCCAACCCGAAAGGACGCTTTATCTATCTGGCGCGTCAGGTTAACCCTGACATGGCCGACTACATCAAAAAACTCAAGCTGCCGGGTATTCACCTGCGTGAAGAATCCCGTCGTTACTATCCTTCCGGAGAAGTGACCGCTCACCTCATTGGCTTTACTAACGTTGACAGCCAGGGGATTGAAGGCGTTGAGAAGAGCTTCGATAAGTGGCTCACCGGACAGCCGGGCGAACGTATCGTGCGTAAAGACCGCTATGGCCGCGTAATTGAAGATATTTCCTCTACTGACAGCCAGGCGGCGCATAACCTCGCGCTGAGTATTGATGAGCGTTTACAGGCGCTGGTCTACCGTGAACTGAATAATGCTGTCGCGTTCAACAAAGCGGAATCCGGCAGCGCCGTGCTGGTGGATGTCAACACCGGTGAAGTGCTGGCGATGGCCAACAGCCCGTCCTACAACCCCAATAATCTCTCCGGTACGCAAAAAGATGTCATGCGTAACCGTACCATTACCGACGTGTTTGAACCGGGTTCTACCGTCAAACCAATGGTGGTAATGACGGCGCTGCAGCGTGGAGTGGTACGCGAAAATACCGTACTCAATACGATTCCTTACCGAATTAATGGCCACGAAATCAAAGACGTGGCGCGTTATAGCGAATTGACCCTTACCGGGGTTTTGCAGAAGTCGAGTAACGTCGGTGTTTCTAAGCTGGCGTTAGCGATGCCGTCCTCAGCGTTAGTAGATACTTACTCACGTTTTGGGCTGGGAAAAGCGACCAATTTGGGGTTGGTCGGAGAACGCAGTGGCTTATATCCTCAAAAACAACGGTGGTCTGACATAGAGAGGGCCACCTTCTCTTTCGGCTATGGGCTAATGGTAACCCCGTTACAGTTAGCGCGAGTCTACGCAACGATCGGCAGCTATGGCGTTTATCGCCCGCTGTCGATTACCAAAGTTGACCCTCCTGTACCGGGCGAACGTATTTTCCCGGAAGCGACCGTTCGTACCGTGGTGCACATGATGGAAAGCGTGGCGCTGCCCGGTGGCGGCGGCGTGAAGGCGGCGATTAAAGGCTATCGCATCGCTATCAAAACCGGTACGGCGAAAAAAGTAGGGCCGGATGGTCGCTACATCAACAAATACATTGCTTATACCGCAGGCGTTGCGCCTGCGAGTCAGCCGCGCTTCGCGCTGGTTGTTGTTATCAACGATCCGCAGGCGGGTAAATACTACGGTGGCGCCGTTTCCGCGCCGGTCTTCGGTGCCATCATGGGCGGCGTATTGCGCACCATGAACATCGAGCCGGATGCGCTGGCAACGAGCGATAAAAGTGAATTTGTGAATAATCAAGGCGAGGCAACAGGTGGCAGATCGTAATTTGCGCGACCTTCTTGCTCCATGGGTGCCGGGTGCACCGGAGCGAGCACTGCGGGAGATGACGCTCGACAGCCGTGTGGCTGCATCGGGCGATCTCTTTGTAGCAGTATTGGGTCATCAGGCGGACGGGCGTCGGTATATCCCGCAGGCGATAGCGCAAGGTGTGGCTGCCATTATTGCAGAAGCAAAAGATGAAGCGACTGACGGTGAAATCCGTGAAATGCACGGCGTTCCGGTTATCTATCTCAGCCAGCTTAACGAACGTTTATCTGCACTGGCGGGCCGTTTTTACCACGAGCCTTCTGAAAAAATGCGTCTGGTCGGCGTGACCGGGACCAACGGTAAAACTACTACGACCCAATTGCTGGCGCAGTGGAGCCAACTGCTGGGTGAAACCAGCGCGGTTATGGGAACCGTTGGCAATGGCCTGTTGGGCAAAGTGATCCCGACGGAAAATACCACCGGTTCAGCCGTTGATGTCCAGCATGTGCTGGCGGGGCTGGTTGCACAGGGCGCCACGGTTGGCGCGATGGAAGTTTCTTCCCACGGTCTGGTTCAGCATCGCGTCGCGGCGCTGAAGTTTGCCGCATCAGTGTTTACTAACTTAAGCCGTGACCATCTCGACTACCACGGTGACATGGAACATTACGAAGCCGCGAAATGGCTGCTGTACTCCACGCACCATTGCGGTCAGGCCATCGTCAATGCGGATGATGAGGTCGGTCGTCGCTGGCTGGCCAAACTTCCGGATGCGGTGGCCGTTTCGATGGAAGACCACATCAACCCGAACTGTCATGGTCGTTGGTTAAAAGCCGTTGAGGTGAAGTATCACGACAGCGGGGCAACGATTCGCTTTACCTCCTCATGGGGGGAAGGCGAAATTGAAAGCCGCCTGATGGGCGCGTTTAACGTCAGCAATCTGCTGCTGGCGCTGGCAACGCTGCTGGCGCTGGGGTATCCGTTAGCTGATTTACTAAAAACAGCGACACAATTGCAACCGGTTTGCGGGCGTATGGAAGTGTTCAGCGCGCCCGGTAAAACCACCGTGGTGGTTGATTATGCCCATACGCCGGATGCGCTGGAAAAAGCGCTGCAGGCGGCGCGTCTGCACTGTACCGGCAAACTGTGGTGCGTCTTTGGCTGCGGTGGCGATCGTGACAAAGGCAAACGTCCGCTGATGGGCGCGATTGCCGAACAATTTGCTGATGTGGTCGTGGTGACCGATGACAACCCGCGTACCGAAGAGCCGCGCGCCATCATCAACGACATTCTGGCGGGGATGCTGGATGCCGGACAGGCGAAGGTGATGGAAGGTCGCGCCGAAGCAGTGACTAACGCCATCATGCAGGCGAAAGAAAACGACGTGGTGCTGGTGGCCGGGAAAGGGCACGAAGACTACCAGATCGTTGGTTCACAGCGTCTCGACTATTCTGACCGCGTCACGGCAGCGCGTCTGCTGGGGGTGATCGCATGATTAGCGTAACGCTCAGCCAACTGGCGGAAATCCTCTGTGGCGAACTAAAAGGGGGCGACCTGACCCTCGATGCAGTGACAACCGATACGCGTCAAGTGACGCCGGGCTGCCTGTTTGTGGCGCTGAAAGGCGAACGCTTTGATGCCCACGATTTTGCCGACAAGGCGAAAGACGGGGGAGCAGGCGCGCTGTTAGTCAGCCGTCCACTCAATATTGATTTACCGCAGGTTATTGTAAAAGACACCCGTCTGGCGTTCGGCGAACTGGCAGCGTGGGTTCGCGCCCAGGTTCCGGCGCGCGTGGTCGCGCTGACCGGCTCATCCGGCAAAACGTCTGTTAAAGAGATGACGGCATCCATTCTGAGCAAGTGTGGCAACACCCTATACACCGCGGGCAATCTGAACAACGACATCGGTGTACCGATGACGTTGCTGCGCTTAAACAACGATTACGACTATGCCGTGATTGAGCTCGGCGCCAATCATCAGGGCGAAATCGCCTGGACCGTTGGCCTGACGCGTCCGGAAGCGGCGCTGGTGAACAATCTTGCTGCTGCGCATCTGGAGGGTTTCGGCTCTCTGGCGGGCGTTGCGAAGGCTAAAGGTGAGATTTTTGGCGGTCTGTCAGCGAATGGCATCGCCATCATGAACGCTGATAACAACGACTGGCTGAACTGGCAGAGCATCATTGGCGATCGCAAAGTCTGGCGCTTCTCCCCGAATGCGGCCAACAGCGATTTTTCGGCGGCTGACGTTCACGTGACCTCGCACGGTACGGAGTTTTCGCTGCGCACGCCAACCGGAAGCATTGATGTTCTGCTGCCGTTGCCGGGTCGTCACAACATAGCTAACGCCCTGGCGGCGGCTGCGCTCTCTATGGCGGTAGGCGCGACGCCTGAGGCGATCAAAGCGGGC
Organism: Citrobacter sp. wls615; assembly: GCF_005281355.1. Classification (NCBI taxonomy): domain Bacteria; kingdom Pseudomonadati; phylum Pseudomonadota; class Gammaproteobacteria; order Enterobacterales; family Enterobacteriaceae; genus Citrobacter; species Citrobacter sp. wls615. Next base: position 64,784 of record NZ_SZXM01000057.1, read on the forward strand.
CTGAAGGATCTGCAAGCGGTACCGGGGCGTCTGTTCCCGATTCAACTGGCAGAAAATCAGCTGCTGTTGGACGACTCCTACAACGCTAACGTTGGTTCGATGACCGCAGCGGTACAGGTGCTGTCCGAAATGCCGGGCTACCGCGTGCTGGTGGTGGGCGATATGGCAGAGCTTGGCGCGGAAAGCGAAGCATGTCACGTACAGGTAGGTGTTGCTGCGAAAACCGCGGGCATCGACCGTGTACTGAGTACAGGGAAACTGAGTCAGGCAATTAGCGGCGCCAGCGGCGTGGGCGAGCATTTTGCGGATAAAACCGCGCTGGTCGCGCATCTCAAGGCGCTGATTGCAGAACATCAGATCATGACGATTTTAGTGAAGGGTTCACGTAGTGCCGCCATGGAAGAGGTAGTACGCGCATTACAGGAGAATGGGACATGTTAGTTTGGCTGGCCGAACATTTGGTCAAATATTATTCCGGCTTTAACGTCTTTTCCTATCTGACGTTTCGCGCCATCGTCAGCCTGCTGACCGCGCTGTTCATCTCTTTGTGGATGGGCCCGCGCATGATCGCCCGCCTGCAAAAAATGTCCTTTGGACAGGTCGTACGTAACGACGGTCCGGAATCACACTTCAGTAAACGCGGTACGCCGACCATGGGCGGGATTATGATCCTCACCGCGATTGTTATCTCCGTGCTGCTGTGGGCATACCCGTCGAACCCGTACGTTTGGTGCGTGCTGGTGGTATTGGTCGGTTACGGCATCATCGGTTTTGTCGATGACTACCGCAAAGTGGTACGCAAAGACACCAAAGGCCTGATTGCGCGCTGGAAATATTTCTGGATGTCGGTGATTGCTCTGGGCGTAGCCTTTGCGCTGTATCTCGCGGGCAAAGATACCCCGGCGACGGAACTGGTCGTGCCGTTCTTCAAAGACGTGTTGCCGCAATTGGGACTGTTCTACGTCCTGCTGGCGTACTTTGTGATTGTGGGTACTGGTAACGCGGTCAACCTCACCGATGGTCTGGATGGTCTGGCGATTATGCCGACCGTGTTCGTGGCTGCGGGTTTTGCGCTGGTGGCATGGGCGACCGGTAACATGAACTTTGCCAACTATCTGCACATTCCGTATTTACGCCATGCCGGTGAACTGGTGATCGTCTGTACGGCGATTGTCGGTGCAGGGTTAGGCTTCCTGTGGTTTAACACCTATCCGGCGCAGGTCTTCATGGGAGACGTCGGATCGTTGGCGCTGGGCGGCGCGCTGGGCATTATTGCTGTGCTGCTGCGTCAGGAATTCCTGCTGGTGATCATGGGCGGCGTATTTGTCGTAGAAACCCTGTCGGTCATTCTGCAGGTTGGCTCCTTTAAGCTGCGCGGACAGCGCATCTTCCGTATGGCGCCGATCCACCATCACTATGAACTGAAAGGCTGGCCGGAACCGCGCGTGATTGTGCGCTTCTGGATTATTTCGCTGATGCTGGTGCTGATTGGCCTGGCAACGCTGAAGGTACGTTAATCATGGCTGATTACCAGGGTAAAAAAGTCGTCATTATCGGTCTGGGTTTGACCGGGCTGTCCTGCGTGGATTTCTTCCTGGCGCGTGGCGTAACGCCGCGCGTGATGGATACCCGCGCGACGCCGCCGGGCCTGGATAAATTACCGGAAGCGGTTGAGCGTCATGTTGGCAGTCTGAATGATGACTGGCTGCTGGACGCCGATCTTATCGTCGCCAGCCCTGGTATTGCCCTGGCGCACCCTTCGCTGAGCGCTGCCGCCGATGCGGGGATTGAAATTGTCGGTGACATCGAGCTGTTCTGTCGCGAAGCGCAGGCGCCGATCGTTGCGATCACCGGTTCTAACGGTAAAAGCACCGTTACGACGTTGGTTGGCGAAATGGCGAAAGCGGCCGGTGTGAACGTGGGGGTGGGAGGTAACATTGGCCTGCCCGCGCTGATGCTGCTGGATGATGAGCGTGAGCTGTATGTTCTGGAACTGTCGAGCTTCCAACTGGAAACAACCTCCAGCTTACAGGCCGTAGCCGCCACTATTTTGAACGTCACCGAAGATCATATGGACAGGTATCCGTTTGGCTTGCAGCAGTATCGTGCGGCCAAACTGCGCATTTATGAGAATGCGAAAGTCTGCGTGGTCAATGCGGATGATGCGCTGACCATGCCGGTTCGTGGTGCCGATGAGCGTTGCGTGAGCTTTGGCGTCAACATGGGGGATTATCATCTTAATCGTCAGCAGGGCGAAACCTGGCTGCGGGTGAAGGGTGAAAAAGTTCTCAACGTGAAAGAGATGACGCTTACCGGCCAGCATAACTATACCAACGCTCTGGCAGCGCTGGCGCTGGCTGATGCTGCGGGTCTGCCGCGGGCGTCAAGCCTGAAAGCGCTGACCACCTTTACCGGACTGGCGCATCGTTTCCAGTTGGTACTGAATCATAATGGTGTGCGTTGGATCAACGATTCAAAAGCGACCAATGTCGGCAGTACCGAAGCGGCGCTGAATGGCCTGCACGTTGACGGTACGCTGCACCTGTTGTTGGGCGGCGACGGGAAATCCGCTGACTTTATGCCGCTGCAACGTTATCTGAACGGCGACAACATTCGTCTGTACTGCTTTGGCCGCGATGGCGCGCAGCTTGCCGCGCTGCGACCTGAGGTTGCGGAACAAACTGAAACCATGGAGCAGGCAATGCGTCTGCTCGCGCCGCGCGTGAAGCCCGGTGATATGGTGCTGCTGTCGCCCGCCTGTGCCAGCCTCGATCAGTTCAAGAATTTTGAGCAACGCGGTGACGTCTTTACGCGCCTGGCGAAGGAGTTGGGTTGATGCGTTTATCTCTCCCTCGTCTGAGAATGCCGCGCTTACCGGGACTGGGTGTCCTGGCGTGGATCTTTGCGGCACTTAAAGGCTGGGTGATGGCTTCGCGCGATAAAGACGCGGACAGCCTGATCATGTATGACCGCATGCTGCTGTGGCTGACCTTTGGTCTGGCGGCAATTGGTTTCATCATGGTGACATCGGCATCGATGCCGGTAGGACAACGTCTGGCGGGCGACCCCTTCCTGTTTGCCAAACGTGACGCGCTGTACATCTTCCTGGCGTTCTGTTTGGCGATGGTCACTCTGCGTTTGCCGATGGAGTTCTGGCAGAAGTACAGCACCACGATGCTCATCGCCTCGATCATCATGCTGCTGATCGTACTGGTGGTGGGGAGCTCCGTTAACGGGGCATCGCGCTGGATTGCTCTGGGGCCGCTGCGTATTCAGCCTGCGGAATTTACCAAGCTGTCGCTGTTCTGTTATCTCGCCAACTACCTGGTACGCAAGGTGGATGAAGTGCGAAACAACCTGCGCGGCTTCCTGAAACCGATGGGCGTGATCCTGGTACTGGCCGTGCTGCTGCTGGCGCAGCCTGACCTCGGTACGGTGGTGGTGCTGTTTGTCACCACGCTGGCGATGCTGTTTCTTGCCGGCGCTAAATTATGGCAGTTCATTGCGATTATCGGCATGGGGATATCGGCGGTCGTGCTGCTGATCCTTGCCGAACCGTATCGTATTCGCCGCGTAACTTCTTTCTGGAATCCATGGGAAGATCCGTTCGGCAGCGGATACCAGCTGACGCAATCGCTAATGGCTTTTGGCCGCGGTGAGGTTTGGGGGCAGGGGTTAGGCAACTCAGTCCAAAAGCTGGAGTATTTGCCGGAAGCTCACACCGACTTCATCTTCGCCATCATTGGGGAAGAGCTGGGTTATATCGGTGTGGTATTGGCACTTTTAATGGTATTCTTCGTCGCTTTTCGCGCGATGTCGATTGGCCGTAAAGCGCTGGAAATTGACCACCGTTTTTCAGGCTTTTTAGCCTGCTCCATCGGGATCTGGTTTAGCTTCCAGGCGCTGGTAAACGTCGGCGCGGCGGCAGGTATGCTGCCAACCAAAGGTCTGACGCTGCCGTTAATCAGCTATGGTGGTTCCAGTTTGTTGATAATGTCGACGGCCATCATGTTTTTGTTACGTATAGATTATGAAACGCGTCTGGAAAAAGCCCAGGCGTTTACACGAGGTGCACGATGAGTGGTCAACCGAAGCGGTTAATGGTGATGGCAGGCGGTACCGGCGGGCATGTGTTCCCGGGGCTGGCGGTCGCGCACCATTTAACGGCCCAGGGCTGGCAGGTTCGTTGGCTGGGCACCGCCGATCGTATGGAAGCGGACTTAGTGCCGAAGCATGGCATTGAAATTGACTTTATTCGCATCTCCGGTCTGCGTGGCAAAGGCGTTAACGCACTACTTGCCGCACCCGTGCGTATTTTTAACGCCTGGCGTCAGGCGCGCGCCATCATGAAGCAATTCAAGCCTGATGTGGTGCTCGGTATGGGCGGCTACGTGTCAGGTCCTGGCGGTTTAGCTGCATGGTCATTAGGTATTCCGGTCGTACTGCATGAACAGAACGGCATTGCGGGATTAACCAATAAATGGCTGGCAAAGATTGCAACGAAGGTTATGCAGGCTTTCCCTGGCGCTTTCCCGAATGCGGACGTGGTCGGGAACCCAGTACGCACGGACGTGCTGGCGTTGCCATTACCCGAAGCGCGTCTGGCTGGACGTGAAGGCCCGGTTCGTGTGCTGGTGGTTGGTGGTTCTCAGGGCGCACGCGTCCTCAACCAGACGATGCCGCAGGTTGCCGCAAAGCTTGGCGAGGCGGTGACTATCTGGCACCAGAGCGGTAAGGGCGCGCAGCAGACCGTTGAACACGCTTATGCCGAGGCGGGACAACCGCAGCATAAGGTCACTGAGTTTATTGATGATATGGCCGCCGCTTATGCGTGGGCGGATGTTGTCGTGTGCCGTTCCGGCGCGCTGACGGTGAGTGAGATTGCCGCCGCAGGCTTGCCTGCGCTGTTTGTGCCGTTCCAGCACAAAGACAGACAGCAGTACTGGAATGCGTTGCCGCTGGAAAAAGCGGGCGCCGCCAAAATTTTAGAGCAACCACAGTTTACTGTGGATGCCGTCGCCAGCACCCTTGCCGGGTGGTCGCGAGAAACTTTATTAACCATGGCAGAACGTGCGCGCGCCGCATCCATACCGGATGCCACCGAACGCGTTGCAAATGAAGTGAGCCGGGCTGCCCGGGCGTAATTGTGGTGATGCCTTTTGCATCGCATGAACTAAGAAGTTAATGGCTAAAGAATGAATACACAACAACTGGCAAAACTGCGTTCCATCGTGCCCGAAATGCGTCGCGTTCGGCACATTCACTTTGTCGGCATCGGTGGTGCTGGTATGGGCGGTATTGCCGAAGTTTTGGCCAATGAAGGTTATCAGATCAGCGGTTCTGACTTAGCGCCAAATCCGGTGACGCAGCAGTTGACGAATCTCGGCGCCACGATTTTCTTCAACCATCGCCCTGAAAACGTGCGCGATGCGAGCGTGGTGGTGGTCTCCAGCGCTATTTCTGCGGATAACCCGGAAATTGTTGCGGCGCATGAAGCGCGTATTCCAGTGATCCGCCGTGCTGAGATGCTGGCGGAGTTAATGCGTTTTCGTCACGGCATCGCCATTGCCGGGACGCACGGTAAAACCACGACCACAGCGATGGTCTCCAGTATTTACGCGGAAGCGGGGCTGGATCCGACTTTTGTTAACGGTGGTCTGGTGAAGGCTGCTGGCGTCCATGCGCGCCTGGGTCATAGCCGTTATTTGATTGCCGAAGCGGACGAGAGCGACGCGTCGTTCCTGCATTTGCAGCCGATGGTGGCGATTGTCACCAATATCGAAGCCGACCATATGGATACCTACCATGGCGACTTCGAAAATTTAAAGCAGACGTTTATTAATTTCCTGCATAACTTGCCGTTTTATGGTCGTGCGGTGATGTGCGTTGACGATCCGGTGATCCGCGAACTGTTACCGCGAGTTGGCCGTCAAACCACAACCTATGGTTTCAGTGATGATGCCGATGTGCGCGTTGAGGATTACCAGCAGATCGGCCCGCAGGGGCACTTCACGCTGGTGCGTCAGGGGATGGCCGATCTACGCGTGACGTTAAACGCGCCGGGCCGCCACAATGCGCTGAACGCCGCGGCTGCGGTGGCTGTCGCAACGGAAGAAGGTATTGAAGACGACGCGATCCTGCGCGCGCTGGAAAGTTTCCAGGGTACCGGACGTCGTTTTGACTTCCTCGGCGAATTCCCACTTGAGCCGGTTAACGGTAAAGCCGGGACCGCGATGCTGGTTGATGATTACGGCCATCACCCAACGGAAGTGGACGCCACAATTAAAGCTGCACGCGCAGGCTGGCCGGACAAAAATCTGGTGATGCTGTTCCAGCCGCATCGGTATACGCGCACTCGCGATTTGTATGACGACTTTGCCAACGTGCTGACTCAGGTTGATACGCTGTTGATGCTGGATGTATACGCCGCGGGCGAAGCCGCCATTCCGGGCGCTGACAGCCGCTCGCTGTGCCGTACTATTCGTGGTCGCGGTAAGATCGATCCTATTCTGGTATCCGATCCGGCCCTGGTGGCAGAAATGTTGGCACCGGTATTAACCGGCAACGATCTGATTTTGGTGCAAGGCGCTGGAAATATCGGCAAAATTGCGCGTTCCTTAGCTGAAATCAAACTGAAGCCGCAAAATCCGGAGGAAGAACAACATGGCTGATAAAATCGCGGTCCTGTCAGGAGGTACCTCCGCAGAGCGAGAAGTGTCGCTGAATTCCGGCGCGGCCGTACTGGCAGGGTTACGCGAAGGTGGTGTCGATGCCCATCCGGTTGACCCGAAAGAGGTTGATGTCACTCTTCTGAAATCAATGGGTTTTCAGAAGGTGTTTATTGCGCTGCATGGACGTGGTGGTGAAGATGGTACGCTGCAGGGCATGCTGGAGCAGATCGGTCTGCCGTATACCGGCAGCGGCGTCATGGCTTCCGCGATCTCAATGGACAAACTGCGCAGCAAGCTGCTGTGGCAGGGCGCAGGTTTACCCGTCGCGCCATGGGTTGCGTTGACCTGCGCTGAGTTCGAAAAAGGTCTTAGCAATGAGATAGTTGCAAAAATCTCTGCGTTAGGTTTGCCGCTGATTGTGAAGCCAAGCCGTGAAGGCTCCAGCGTAGGGATGTCAAAAGTTGAAGAAGAAAATGCTTTGCAGGGTGCATTAGCATTGGCTTTTCAGCATGATGAAGAAGTACTGATTGAAAAATGGCTCAGTGGCCCGGAATTTACCGTTGCGATACTCGGCGAAGAAATTTTACCGTCAATACGTATCCAACCCGCGGGAACCTTCTATGATTATGAGGCGAAGTATCTCTCTGATGAGACACAATATTTCTGCCCTGCAGGTCTGGAAGTCGAGCAAGAGGCCAGATTACAGGATTTAGTCCTGAAAGCGTGGACCGCCCTGGGCTGTAAAGGTTGGGGGCGCATTGACGTCATGCTGGACAGCGATGGCCAGTTTTATCTGCTGGAAGCCAATACCTCTCCGGGTATGACCAGCCACAGCCTGGTGCCGATGGCGGCGCGTCAGGCGGGTCTGAGCTTCTCGCAGTTGGTGGTAAGAATTCTGGAGTTGGCGGACTGATATGTCGCAGGCTGCGCTGAACACGCGAAACGGTGATGAAGAAGAAGTAAACTCCTCACGCCGCAATAATGGAACGCGTCTTGCAGGAATACTGTTCCTGCTGACAGTGCTGTGCACCGTGTTTGTCAGCGGCTGGGTAGTGTTGGGATGGATGGAAGATGCGCAGCGTTTGCCGTTGTCAAAACTGGTGTTAACCGGCGAACGGCATTACACGCGCAATGATGATATCCGTCAGTCCATTCTGGCGCTGGGCGCGCCGGGAACCTTTATGACGCAGGATGTAAACATCATCCAGAGTCAGATTGAACGCCTCCCGTGGATTAAACAGGCGAGCGTCAGAAAGCAATGGCCTGATGAATTGAAGATTCATCTGGTTGAATATGTGCCAATTGCGCGTTGGAATGACCAGCACATGGTGGATGCCGAAGGCAATACGTTCAGCGTCCCAACCGGTCGGGCCAATAAGCAGGTATTACCTATGTTGTACGGACCGGAAGGCAGCGCAAGTGAAGTGCTGCAAGGGTTCCGCGATATGGGGCAGGTGCTGGCTAAGGATAGATTCACCCTGAAGGAAGCGGCGATGACCGCGCGTCGTTCCTGGCAGTTGACGCTGAATAACGATATTAAGCTCAATCTGGGCAGGGGCGATACGATAAAACGTTTGGCTCGCTTTGTGGAACTCTACCCGGTTTTACAGCAGCAGGCGCAAACCGATGGCAAACGGATTAGCTACGTTGATTTGCGTTATGACTCAGGAGCGGCAGTAGGCTGGGTTCCCTTGCCTCCTGAGGAATCTAATCAGCAACAGAATCAGGCACAGGCAGAACAACAATGATCAAGGCGACGGACAGAAAACTGGTAGTTGGACTGGAGATTGGCACCGCGAAGGTAGCCGCTTTAGTAGGGGAAGTTCTGCCCGACGGTATGGTCAATATCATTGGCGTGGGCAGTTGCCCATCGCGAGGTATGGATAAAGGCGGGGTGAATGACCTTGAGTCAGTGGTGAAATGCGTACAGCGCGCCATTGACCAGGCTGAGCTGATGGCAGATTGCCAGATATCCTCGGTATATCTGGCGCTTTCCGGCAAACATATTAGCTGTCAGAATGAAATTGGTATGGTGCCCATTTCCGAAGAGGAAGTGACACAGGAAGATGTGGAAAACGTCGTACATACGGCAAAATCCGTACGCGTGCGCGATGAACATCGTGTTCTGCACGTTATTCCGCAGGAATACGCCATTGACTACCAGGAAGGTATTAAAAATCCGGTCGGTCTTTCCGGCGTACGCATGCAGGCAAAAGTGCATCTTATTACCTGCCATAACGACATGGCGAAGAATATTGTCAAAGCCGTTGAACGTTGTGGTCTGAAAGTTGACCAACTGATTTTCGCCGGACTGGCAGCCAGTTATTCCGTGTTGACGGAAGATGAACGTGAACTGGGTGTCTGCGTGGTAGATATTGGTGGTGGTACAATGGACATCGCCGTTTATACTGGCGGGGCGTTGCGCCATACCAAAGTGATCCCTTATGCAGGGAATGTGGTGACCAGCGATATCGCGTATGCCTTCGGTACGCCGCCGAGCGATGCCGAAGCCATCAAAGTTCGTCATGGCTGCGCGCTGGGCTCCATCGTCGGTAAAGACGAGAGCGTTGAGGTGCCAAGTGTGGGCGGCCGTCCGCCACGTAGCCTGCAACGTCAGACTTTGGCAGAGGTCATTGAGCCGCGTTATACCGAGCTGCTCAACCTGGTCAACGAAGAAATTTTGCAATTACAAGAACAGCTTCGCCAGCAGGGTGTGAAACATCATCTGGCGGCGGGGATTGTGTTAACCGGTGGCGCAGCGCAAATTGAAGGTCTTGCGGCCTGCGCACAGCGCGTGTTCCATACGCAAGTCCGTATTGGCGCACCGCTGAATATTACCGGTCTGACGGATTATGCCCAGGAGCCGTACTATTCCACGGCGGTGGGGCTGCTTCACTACGGGAAAGAATCCCATTTAAGTGGTGAGGCTGAAGTTGAAAAACGCGTAACGGCGTCAGTTGGCTCGTGGATTAAACGACTCAATAGCTGGCTGCGAAAAGAGTTTTAATTTTTAAAGAGACCGACGCACATTAAAGGTCTCAGGCGACAGGCACAACGGAGAGAGAAACTATGTTTGAACCTATGGAACTAACCAATGACGCGGTGATTAAAGTCATCGGCGTCGGCGGCGGCGGCGGTAATGCCGTTGAACACATGGTGCGCGAGCGCATCGAAGGTGTTGAATTCTTCGCGGTGAATACCGACGCTCAGGCGTTGCGTAAAACGGCGGTTGGACAGACCATTCAGATTGGTAGCGGCATCACCAAAGGTCTGGGCGCGGGTGCAAACCCGGAAGTCGGTCGTAATGCGGCAGACGAAGATCGTGAAGCTCTGCGTGCAGCGCTTGACGGCGCAGACATGGTGTTTATTGCAGCAGGTATGGGCGGCGGTACCGGAACCGGTGCAGCGCCAGTGGTTGCTGAAGTAGCAAAAGATTTAGGTATCCTGACTGTTGCTGTCGTGACTAAGCCTTTCAACTTTGAAGGCAAGAAGCGTATGGCATTCGCTGAGCAGGGTATCACCGAGCTGTCCAAACACGTGGACTCTCTGATCACTATCCCGAACGACAAACTGCTGAAAGTGCTGGGCCGTGGTATCTCCCTGCTGGATGCGTTTGGCGCAGCGAACGATGTGCTGAAAGGCGCAGTCCAGGGTATCGCTGAACTGATTACGCGTCCGGGCCTGATGAACGTCGACTTTGCAGACGTGCGCACCGTGATGTCCGAAATGGGCTACGCGATGATGGGCTCCGGCGTGGCAAGCGGTGAAGACCGTGCGGAAGAAGCGGCTGAAATGGCAATCTCTTCCCCGCTGCTGGAAGATATCGATCTGTCCGGCGCGCGCGGCGTGTTGGTCAACATTACTGCGGGCTTCGACCTGCGTCTGGATGAGTTCGAAACCGTCGGTAACACCATCCGTGCCTTTGCATCGGATAACGCGACCGTGGTTATCGGTACCTCTCTGGACCCGGATATGAACGACGAACTGCGCGTGACCGTTGTTGCCACTGGAATTGGTATGGACAAGCGTCCTGAAATCACTCTGGTAACCAACAAGCAGGTTCAGCAACCGGTAATGGATCGTTACCAGCAACACGGTATGGCGCCGTTGACGCAAGAGCAAAAACCGGTTGCGAAAGTGGTGAACGACAATACGCCGCAAACCACTAAAGAGCCGGATTATCTGGATATCCCTGCGTTCCTGCGTAAGCAAGCTGATTAAGAATTAGCTGGAATTTGGGAATTGTGGCTCTTTGTGCTAAACTGGCCCACCGAATGTATAGTACACTTCGGTTGGATAGGTAATTTGGCGAGATTATACGATGATCAAACAAAGGACTCTTAAACGTATCGTTCAGGCGACTGGCGTCGGTTTGCATACCGGCAAAAAAGTCACCCTGACATTACGCCCTGCGCCGGCCAACACCGGGGTCATCTATCGTCGCACCGACTTGAATCCTCCGGTAGATTTCCCGGCCGATGCCAAATCTGTGCGTGATACCATGCTCTGTACGTGTCTGGTCAATGAGCATGATGTACGGATTTCAACCGTTGAGCACCTTAACGCTGCTCTGGCGGGCTTAGGTATCGATAACATCGTTATTGAAGTTAACGCCCCGGAAATCCCGATCATGGATGGCAGTGCCGCTCCGTTCGTTTATCTGCTGCTTGATGCGGGTATTGAAGAACTGAGCAGCGCCAAAAAATTTGTTCGCATCAAAGAGACCGTTCGTGTCGAAGATGGCGATAAGTGGGCTGAGTTTAAGCCGTATAATGGTTTCACGTTGGATTTCACCATCGACTTTAACCATCCGGCAATCGACTCCAGCACGCAGCGCTACGCGATGAACTTCTCTGCGGATGCGTTCATGCGCCAGATCAGCCGCGCGCGTACTTTCGGCTTCATGCGTGATATCGAATATCTGCAGTCCCGCGGCCTGTGCCTGGGCGGCAGCTTCGATTGTGCCATCGTTGTTGACGATTATCGCGTATTGAACGAAGACGGCCTGCGTTTTGAAGACGAATTCGTTCGTCACAAAATGCTCGACGCAATTGGTGACTTGTTCATGTGTGGTCACAACATTATTGGTGCATTCACCGCGTATAAATCCGGTCATGCATTGAATAACAAACTGTTGCAGGCGGTCCTGGCGAAACAGGAAGCCTGGGAATATGTGACCTTCCAGGACGATGCAGAACTGCCGTTGGCGTTCAAAGCACCTTCGACCGTACTGGCATAACGATATACGTTGTCGCATAAATTCGACTGGTTAATCTGGCACTCTCTCCGGCCAGGTGAACCAGTCGTTTTTTATTTTCCGATTGCAAACCACCTTCCCTGAAGCGACTTTCTCCCCACCGGCCGAGTAAAATAGCGTTCGATCGCTGCTTTCTTAAGCATATTTACCCGCGACTTGCGTCATTACTGCTGTGGTGCGAACGCATTAATGGTAATATTTGTGCGCAAAAAATGGTTTTGCATATGTAACCCCAAACGCAGGGTATATCAGGTGGCAATAACGTGAGTGGAATACTGACGCGCTGGCGACAGTTAGGCAGACGGTACTTCTGGCCGCATCTCCTGTTGGGGATGGTCGCGGCTAGTTTTGGCCTGCCCGCGCTCGGTAATGCTGCTGAACCTAATACCCCCGCGAAGGCGACCGCCAGCAATCACGATCAAGGCGCTAAAGTTAACTTTAACCAGCTTGCTTTGCTGGAAGCGACCAATCGCCGCCCGAATTTTACCGTCGACTACTGGCATCAGCATGCTATTCGTACGGTTATTCGCCATCTTTCTTTTGCTATGGCTCCTCAGGCGCTGCCCGTTGCCGAAGAGCCGTTGCCAATCCAGGCGCACCATCTTGCGTTATTGAATACGCTCAGCGCGATGCTGACGCAAGAAGGCACTCCGCCCGCGACAGTAAGTCGCGTGACATACGCACACTTTACCTCTCAGGCCGCGTTTAGCGTTCCGGTCTGGATCAGCCAGCTGCAGGGTATCCGCGCTGGCCCTCAACGCCTCAGCTAAAAAAGAACCTTCCAACTTATAATTTTTGACTCCGCACTGCGGGGCGTTTGAGATTTTATTATGCTAATCAAATTATTAACAAAAGTATTCGGTAGCCGTAACGAACGTACGCTGCGTCGTATGCGTAAAGTGGTCAATGTCATCAACGCAATGGAACCGGAGATGGAAAAACTCTCCGATGATGAGCTGAAAGCGAAGACCGCTGAATTCCGTGCCCGTCTGGAAAAAGGCGCCAGCGTTGAGAGCCTGATCCCGGAAGCGTTCGCGGTGGTCCGCGAAGCGAGTAAGCGTGTGTTCGGCATGCGCCACTTCGATGTTCAGCTGCTGGGCGGTATGGTCCTGAACGACCGCTGCATCGCGGAAATGCGTACCGGTGAAGGTAAAACCCTGACCGCAACGCTGCCGGCGTACCTGAACGCGTTAAGTGGCAAAGGCGTACACGTGGTTACCGTGAACGACTACCTGGCTCAGCGTGACGCTGAAAATAACCGCCCACTGTTTGAATTCCTCGGCATGACCGTGGGTATCAACATGTCTGGCCTGCCAGCACCAGCCAAGCGTGAAGCCTACAACGCTGATATTACTTACGGTACCAACAACGAATACGGCTTTGACTACCTGCGTGACAACATGGCGTTTAGCCCGGAAGAGCGCGTTCAGCGTAAACTGCACTATGCATTGGTCGATGAAGTCGACTCCATCTTGATCGATGAAGCGCGTACGCCGCTGATCATTTCCGGTCCGGCTGAAGACAGCTCGGAAATGTATAAAAAAGTGAACAAAATCATTCCGCACCTGATCCGTCAGGAGAAGGAAGATTCCGACACTTTCCAGGGCGAAGGTCACTTCTCCGTAGATGAGAAGGCACGCCAGGTTAACCTGACCGAACGTGGTCTGGTGCTGATTGAAGAACTGCTGGTGAACGAAGGCATTATGGATGAGGGCGAGTCGCTGTACTCTCCGGGCAACATTATGCTGATGCACCACGTGACTGCCGCACTGCGCGCGCACGTGCTGTTTACCCGTGACGTCGACTACATCGTGAAAGATGGCGAAGTTATCATCGTCGACGAACACACTGGTCGTACGATGCAGGGGCGTCGCTGGTCCGATGGCCTGCACCAGGCTGTTGAAGCGAAAGAAGGGGTGGAGATCCAGAACGAAAACCAGACGCTGGCATCCATTACCTTCCAGAACTACTTCCGTTTGTACGAAAAACTGGCCGGTATGACCGGTACTGCAGACACTGAAGCGTTTGAATTCAGCTCCATCTACAAACTGGATACCGTGGTCGTTCCGACCAACCGTCCGATGATCCGTAAGGATTTACCGGATCTGGTGTACATGACCGAAGCGGAAAAAATTCAGGCGATTATTGAAGATATTAAAGAGCGTACCGCAAATGGCCAGCCGGTGCTGGTGGGTACTATCTCCATTGAAAAATCGGAAGTGGTCTCTAACGAGCTGACCAAAGCGGGTATCAAGCACAACGTACTGAACGCCAAGTTCCACGCCAGCGAAGCGGATATCGTTGCTCAGGCGGGTTATCCGTCAGCCGTAACTATTGCGACAAACATGGCGGGTCGTGGTACCGATATCGTGTTGGGTGGTAGCTGGCAGGCGGAAGTTGCCGAGCTGGAAGACCCAACTCCGGAACAGATTGCCCAGATCAAAGCTGACTGGCAGGTTCGTCATGACGCGGTGTTAGCGGCCGGTGGTTTACATATTATCGGTACTGAGCGCCATGAATCTCGTCGTATCGATAACCAGCTGCGCGGCCGTTCCGGTCGTCAGGGGGATGCGGGTTCGTCTCGTTTCTACCTGTCGATGGAAGATGCGCTGATGCGTATTTTTGCCTCTGACCGCGTGTCCGGCATGATGCGTAAACTGGGTATGAAGCCGGGTGAAGCGATTGAACACCCGTGGGTGACGAAAGCGATTGCAAACGCGCAGCGTAAAGTGGAAAGCCGCAACTTCGATATTCGTAAGCAACTGCTGGAATATGATGACGTTGCAAACGACCAGCGACGTGCAATCTACACCCAGCGTAACGAACTGCTGGACGTCTCTGACGTTAGCGAAACCATTAACAGCATCCGCGAAGACGTCTTCAAAGCGACGATTGATGCCTATATTCCGCCGCAGTCTCTGGAAGAAATGTGGGATATTCCTGGTCTGCAGGAGCGCCTGAAAAACGACTTCGATCTGGATATGCCGATTTCAGAGTGGCTGGATAAAGAACCTGAGCTGCACGAAGAAACGCTGCGTGAACGTATTCTGGCAAACGCGGTGGAAGTTTATCAGCGCAAAGAAGAAGTTGTGGGCGCAGAGATGATGCGTCACTTCGAAAAAGGCGTGATGCTGCAAACGCTCGACTCGCTGTGGAAAGAGCACCTTGCGGCAATGGATTACCTGCGTCAGGGTATCCATCTGCGTGGTTATGCGCAAAAAGATCCGAAGCAGGAATATAAGCGCGAATCCTTCTCTATGTTTGCATCAATGCTGGAATCACTGAAGTATGAAGTGATCAGTACCCTGAGCAAAGTTCAGGTACGTATGCCAGAAGAAGTAGAAGCGATGGAGCAGCAGCGTCGTGAAGAAGCTGAGCGTTTAGCGCAGATGCAGCAGTTGAGCCATAAAGGTGACGATTCCGCCGCAGCAGAAGAGCTGGCAGCACAAACCGGCGATCGTAAAGTGGGTCGTAACGATCCGTGCCCTTGCGGTTCCGGCAAGAAATACAAACAGTGTCATGGCCGTCTGAGCTAAGAAAATAACTTATTGAAAAGGCGCAGACTTCTGCGCCTTTTTTATGGACGATGAAAATGAAAATACTACAGATCGCCGTCGGGATTATTCGTAACCAGCACAATGAAATTTTTATCACCCAGCGTGCGGCGGATGCCCATATGGCAAATAAGCTGGAATTCCCCGGCGGGAAAATTGAAGCGGGTGAAACGCCAGAGCAGGCGCTGATTCGCGAACTACAGGAAGAAGTTGGGATCACACCGACTCAGAATTCATTGTTCGAAAAGCTGGAGTATCAGTTTCCGGACCGGCACATCACGCTATGGTTCTGGCTGGTTGAGAGCTGGGAAGGCGAACCGTGGGGCAAAGAGGGACAACCGGCGCAGTGGATTGTGCAAGATGCTCTGAATGTGGAGGACTTCCCGCCCGCGAATGCGCCGGTAATTGAAAAGCTAATTGCGGGCTAATGGTGTTCGTAGGCCGGATAAGGCAATGCCACATCCGGCCAATTATGGCGGGGGCGCTACGCTTGCCCGCCCTACGTTTTCGTTCGTAGGCCTGATAAGCGCAGCGCCATCAGGCAAAACAACATACAACGCCGGATGCGGCGTTGCCTTCTCCCGTTTTGGCAGAGTTATTTCTGCTCTTCACTCCAGTCGTCGCTTTCCGACAGATCGCCAGAGCTTGGGATACGTTTCTCTTCTGCGGCCCACTCTCCCAGATCGATTAACTGGCAGCGTTTGCTGCAGAATGGGCGAAATGGACTGACTTCAGCCCACACCACGGGTTTGCCGCAGGTTGGGCAGTTGACGATGGTTTGTTCAGACATGTTGACTCCTTAACAGCACGCCAGATCAAAATCGAGACGCTCAGGCACCTGGCCATTCTCGCTATCCAGCGGCATAAAACGAATGGCAAAACGGCTCTTATGACCAGAAATTTGCGGATAAAGCTGCGAATCCAGCGGCAGCTGCAAGCGCAGCAAATCGGCATCTTCGCCGTTATCCTGGTAAAAACCATTCAGGCTGGTTTGTTTACGAAACGGCGCCGAGTTACGAATTAAATCCAGCACCAGCGACAACGCCTGGTTGAGCGGATTCAGGCTGGCAAGCCAGGTTTCAACCTGCGCGTCGCGTTGCGGCTGCGGTAAATGTAACCAGATATGCAGGGTGGGAAGATCGAAACTGCAGCATCCGCCAGGAATGCTTAAACGCTGACGCACGAGGCCAATCAGACGATCTTCACGCAGCGTTTGTCCAATGCGTGGGGCCGAAATCAGAATGCTGCCCGCGCTTTTTAACTGTTGGCGCAATGCGTCGATTCTGCTTTGATCGACGCCGGGAACTTCAACCCAGGCCTGGAGTTTACGCTGTTGTCGTTCAAGTTCTTTCAGGAGTTCGGTTCGGACTTCACCGCGTTCAAAGACATCCAGTAAGTCGCCGATATTACGGAAAAAATGCAGCGCCCCTGCATGGTCTGCAATAGGTAAATTAACGGAGAGCTGTTGGATCAAAAACTCTATGCGCAGCCATGTACGCATCTTCTCATTGAGAGGGTGTTCAAAAAGGACCTGGGTGTGCATTACGGTTTTTCCTGTGAGACAAACTGCAACGCGCATTGCAAATAGAGCGCGTGCAGGCGGGCGACATCCGAGGCGATGGCTTCCGGTGCGCCATTATTATCAATAACATCGTCTGCCACGGCCAGACGCGCTTCACGCGTTGCCTGGGCAGCAAGAATTTGTTCAACATGCTCGCGTGTCACATCATCACGCTGCATGGTTCGTCTGAGCTGGGTCTCAGGGGTGACATCCACCACCAGCACGCGGTTGGCTTTTTTATACAGCGAATTCTCTACCAGCAATGGGACAACCCATAACAGATAGGGCGAGGTCGCTTGATCAAACTGACGCTGTGTTTCCTGCTGAATAAGCGGATGGAGCAGCGCATTTAGCCAGCTTTTTTCCTCAGGATTGGAAAAAATACGTTCGCGTAAAATGCGTCGCTGTAGCGACCCGTCAGCGGCTATCACGTCGGAACCAAAATGTTCTTTAATCGCCACGAGGGCAGGCTTACCTGGTTCAACCACCTGACGCGCAATGATATCTGCATCAATCACGTTTATTCCGAGGTCAGCGAACGCATTTGCAACGGTGCTTTTACCACTGCCAATGCCGCCGGTTAAGGCTACTGTATACCTCATAGATGCAGATCCTGGAGTTTAAGTTTGATTATCAAACAGTTAAAAGTTAAGCGCGTGAAGGCGAGGCTACTGCAGGATTAACCTACTATTCGCCAGGTAAATTTATGGGATTGTAGCGTAAAAAAAGAGAATTTCGCAGTCTTGCGCGGCATTGATTAGTGCGTATGATAGCGTCACTGGAGTTGTGAGTTTCGATTTTTCGCCATTAACCCCAGGAATCCGCACATGCGTATCGAAGAAGATCTGAAGTTAGGTTTCAAAGACGTTCTTATCCGCCCTAAGCGTTCTACTCTCAAAAGCCGTTCCGATGTTGAGCTGGAACGTCAATTTACCTTTAAGCATTCAGGTCAGACCTGGTCCGGCGTACCGATTATCGCTGCGAACATGGACACTGTCGGGACGTTTGCCATGGCAAAGGCTCTGGCATCTTTCGACATCCTGACGGCTGTGCACAAACACTATTCTGTTGAAGACTGGTCTGCCTTTATCGCAGAGACTTCTACCGATGTGCTCAAGCATGTGATGGTTTCAACTGGCACCTCTGACGCTGATTTCGAAAAAACCAAACAGATTCTGGCGCTCAACCCGGCGCTGAACTTTATCTGCATTGATGTGGCAAATGGCTACTCAGAGCATTTTGTTCAGTTTGTCTCAAAAGCGCGTGCAGCATGGCCGACGAAAACGATCTGTGCGGGCAATGTGGTTACTGGCGAAATGTGTGAAGAGCTGGTGCTTTCCGGTGCGGACATTGTCAAAGTCGGTATTGGGCCAGGTTCTGTATGTACCACGCGTGTAAAAACCGGCGTTGGCTATCCGCAACTTTCTGCAGTGATTGAATGTGCCGATGCAGCCCACGGTCTGGGCGGTATGATTGTCAGCGACGGTGGCTGCACAATGCCGGGTGACGTGGCAAAAGCGTTCGGCGGCGGTGCGGACTTCGTTATGCTCGGCGGGATGCTGGCCGGTCATGAAGAAAGTGGCGGCAAAATTGTTGAAGAGAATGGTGAGAAATTCATGCTGTTCTACGGTATGAGCTCTGAATCTGCCATGACACGTCACGTAGGTGGTGTTGCACAGTACCGCGCCGCAGAAGGTAAAACCGTTAAGCTGCCGCTGCGTGGTCCGGTTGATAATACCGCTCGCGATATCCTCGGCGGCCTGCGTTCAGCCTGTACTTATGTCGGTGCCTCTCGTCTGAAAGAGCTGACCAAACGTACAACGTTTATTCGTGTACAGGAACAAGAAAACCGCGTTTTCAATAGCCTGTAACATGATAAAGCTGGCGTGTGGTAATGCGCCAGCTTTATCCCACGCCGCTCATTGCATCTCCCAAATGGAAAATCGGTAAATACATCGCGACAACCAGCGTACCGATGATCAAACCCGTAATGACCAGTAACGAGGGCTCAAGTAGCGCAGCCAGATTTTCCGCCTGAGACAGCGTTTTCTCTCCGTGATGGTGGGCGAGATTACGCAGCATTGCATCCAGCGAACCTGATGCTTCCCCCGTTCTTACCAGCTGTATACATAATGGACTGAATTCGCCGCAATTTTTCAGCGCCAGCCAGACAGGTTCCCCGGCGCTGATGTCGTGATGAACCTGCGCTAAACGTTGAGACCAGAAAGGGCTGGCAAGCGTTTCAGTTACGCTCTCAAGACCCTGTAAAAAGGGAATGCCTGCGTTTTGCGTTAACGCCAGAACAGTAAAGATCTGCGTGAGTTTTTGCCCTCTGACCATCGCGCCTGTCACCGGGAGCCCAAGCAACAATTTCTGACTCAGAATGAGCCAATACGGTTTCTGTTTGATCACGTGATATGTCATAACTGAGAGCATAGTGAATGCTACCGCCAGCCACCCCCATTGGCTGCTATAGTGGGCGATGGCAATAATCCCCCGAGTGAGCGCCGGTAGTGGGGTGTTGAACGTTTGGTAGATGGCGGCAAACTCAGGGAGCACAAACTGCAGCATCGCAAATACGACCATTACCGCCATCGTGATGATGATAATCGGATAGCGCAGGGCTTTTTTAACTTTATCAGCGAGTTGCTGCTGGTTTTTTTGCTGTCTGGCGAGTTCAAAACAGCAATCATCCAGCTTACCTGTAAGCTCTCCGGTACGGATCATCGCCTGATAAAGTGGCGGAAAAACGTGTTGCCATGTTGCGAGTGAGGTGGAGAGGGAAATACCCTGCTCCATATCGTGAGCCAGCGTGCGCAGTAGCGCCTGCCACTGGCTGCTGGGATGCTGTTCAGCCAGCAGAGTTAGCGCTGCCGAGAGTGTTAGCCCTGCTTTCAGCAATGTTGCCAACTGATGGATGGTTTCGGCGCTCCTTTCACGGCTCCAGTGCGAGTTTTTGACACGCATACGTTTAATATGTAACGGCGTCATATGCCGCTGCTCCAGAACACGTATCAGCGAGAGTCGGGTTTCAGCCCATAATACGCCTTCCGACGGCTCACCTTCGTTGTTAATGCCTTGCCAGCGCCAAAGCTGTTTAGCTGACATGCGGTACGCCCAGTACGCGAATCAGTTCTTCATATGTCGTTAAGCCTTGTTCGACGGCCTGACAGCCATTCCCGAAAAGCGTACTCCCTGATAGCAGAGCATCTGACTCCACCCCGTCTACGGATGTGCCGCTGGCGATATTCTGGCGTAATGCAGGAGTAACGGGCAGCACTTCAAACAATGCGGTACGGCCATAAAACCCGTGATAACAATGTTCGCAACCAGGCGCATGCCAACGTGGCAGTGGCATGGGCCAGATTGCTTTGGGGAGCGTGATGGATGTCTCCAGGCGTTGTCGGCAATGGGGGCATAGCTTTCTGACCAGCCGTTGGGCAATGACGAGCGTCAGCGCGGAGGCGATCATCCAACGCGCAACCCCCATTTGCTGCAGGCGCACCAGGGTTTCACTGGTGGAATTTGTATGCAGTGTTGACAGAACCAGATGGCCGGTTTGTGCTGCCTTAAGCGCTATTTCAGCCGTTTCGCCATCGCGGATTTCGCCGACCATAATGATGTCGGGATCCTGGCGCAGCAGCGCGCGCAATACTCCCTGAAAAGTAAGACCTGCGCGTGGGTGAATTTGTGTCTGGTTAAGGCCTGAGATCGGGATCTCTACCGGGTCCTCTACGCTACAAAGATTCACATCTGATGTATTTCGGGTTTGTAGCGCGCTGTACAGGGTGACCGTTTTACCGCTCCCGGTAGGCCCGGTAACCAGAATCAGCCCTTGAGGCTGCTGCAACGCTTGCGAAAATGCTGCCAGCTGTTCGTCCTGCATTCCCAGCGTAGTGATATCCAGCGTCTGATCGACCTGTTGAAGTAGCCGCAGCACTACCTTTTCACCCCAGCGACAGGGCAGGGTGGAGATACGAAACGAAATGGGCTGCCCTGAAATCTCAACGGTAAATTGTCCGTCTTGTGGCAGCCGGTGCTCGGCGATATCCAGACTGCCTAATACTTTTAATCTCGCGGTGATAGCGATGCCCATCTCAGTTGGGACTTCTGGCAAAGCATGTAATACGCCATCCACGCGTAATCTGATCCGATAGCGATGTTCCGCGGGTTCAAAGTGAATATCAGAAGCCCGTTGCGCCAGGGCGGATTGAAACGTCTGATTCAGCACCCCGGCTGCGGTAGCGCTGCTTTCAGACACTACGACCGGTAACATTTTCTGTGGCGTATGCGTGTGCCCTTCCATTTGCTGGCGCGTCCAGCAAACAATGTCGATACGTCGGGTGGTGGCAAAATGCAGGGCATCCAGCAGCTCATGGGATGGTGCATCCACCACGGCGATGTGTACTACTTCATTGTCTGCATCGAGTAATATTCCCTGATAACGTTGGCATAGCGCCGTAAGTTGCGTGGTATTCATCTCTTTTCCTTAGTAGGTATCGAAGCGGAAAACGTCTTCGCAAGCCTGTTGCAGTGCGCTGTCATTTTGAATGGCGCAGTTACGGCTCCAGCCGGTAATACCGTTGGCATTATCCCAACCCGGCGTCATCGTGATGCTTAGCCCGTTCAGGCTTTCCTGGCCTGTGAGACTGACAACGCCTTTTTCAACACTCATGCCTGAGACATAACGGGTGGTTGTGGGGGAGGGGATGCCATTGGTCCCGGCATCGCAAGTCTCCGTTCCACCATGCTCCAGCGCACAGAGTTCGACCGCGGTGCGATAGGGGACAAAGGTTTGCAGCATGTCTGTCAGGGCGGCTTTGCGTAGATAGTTTTGATAAGCCGGAATACCGATGGCGCTAAGAATGGCAATGATGCCAATGACCACCATTAGTTCGATAAGCGTGAAGCCTCGTTGTTTGTCCATTGTTGATTCGCTCCTGGAGTTAGCTGGCGCTACTTTGGCAAATCGAACGGATCTTAGGCGAGAGACAAAAAACAGAACGGGAAGGCGGGTTCAGAGGATTTTTACGAAATTACAGCATCAGACAACGTATTTGCGAAGGGGCTCGAAGAAACTGCCGGATGACGGCGTAAATGTCTTATCCGGCTGGGGGGATGCCCGATAAGCGAAGCGCCATCGGGCCTTGCTATTAGAAATTAACGAAAACGCATGGAGAGATCGAGCGCGCGGACGTGCTTGGTCAGTGCGCCAACGGAGATAAAGTCCACACCGGTTTCGGCAAATTCTCGCAGTGTTTCATGGGTGACGTTACCCGAGACTTCCAGACGCGCCTGGCCGTTGGTGCGTTTTACCGCTTCGCGCATTTGCTCAGTTTCGAAGTTATCGAGCATGATGATGTCCGCCCCGGCTTTCAGCGCGTCGTCCAGTTCTTCCAGGCTTTCAACTTCAACTTCAACGGGTACATCCGGATGCAACCAGAAGGCTTTTTCAACGGCCTGGCGTACCGAACCAGAAGCAATAATATGGTTTTCTTTAATCAGGAAGGCGTCAGAAAGCCCCAGACGATGATTTGCGCCGCCGCCGCATAACACGGCGTATTTCAGGGCAGTACGCAGCCCTGGCAGCGTTTTACGTGTATCCAGTAGTTGGGTTTTTGTCCCTGCCAGCAGATCGACGTATTTACGCACCTCGCTCGCCACACCCGAAAGCGTCTGCACAAAATTAAGCGCGGTACGTTCGCCGGTCAGCAGTACGCGGGAAGGTCCGTCCAGCTCAAACAGCGGTTGATTAGCTTTAATGCTGTCGCCATCCTCGACATGCCAGGTGATGTTGACATCATCGCCAGCCAATTGAATAAAGACCTCTTCCACCCAACGTTTCCCGCAAAAAACGCCATTTTCTCGGGTGATCACGGTGGCGTGGGAGCGCATGTCTTCGGGTAAAAGCTGTGCGGTGATATCGTTATTGGCATCAACTTCTCCGCCTAAATCTTCGCGCAGTGCCTGAGCTACAGCGGCAGGGATATCCAGATTTATGCGTTCCAACAGCGCGTCACGTCGGTAGTCAGGGTTATAGCGGCGAGGCGGCATGATAAAACTCCAAATTGCTAACGAATCATAAGGTGGAAACATGCTACCCTGAACCTGATATGAGCACCACCAATAAGGAGATTCTGCATGTTGTTAGACGAGGGCTGGCTGGCAGAGGCGCGACGCGTTCCCTCTCCTCATTACGATTGCCGCCCGGATGACGAAACCCCTTCTCTGCTGGTGGTGCATAATATCAGCCTGCCGCCCGGCGAGTTTGGCGGCCCGTGGATAGACGCGTTGTTTACCGGCACGATTGATCCCAAGGCCCATCCTTTTTTTGCTGAGATCGCCCATTTGCGCGTCTCAGCCCATTGTTTGATCCGCCGTGATGGTGAGATTGTGCAGTACGTCCCTTTTGATAAACGAGCCTGGCATGCGGGCGTGTCAAATTATCAGGGGCGTGAGCGCTGTAATGATTTTTCAATTGGTATCGAGCTGGAAGGAACGGATACGCTGGCCTATACCGATGCACAGTATAAGCAACTGGCCGCCGTGACGAATGCACTGATTACGCGTTATCCGACCATTGCCAGCAATATAACTGGACACTGCAACATTGCCCCCGAGCGTAAGACCGATCCCGGGCCGTCTTTTGACTGGGCAAAATTTCGCGCCCTGGTCACCCCCTCGTCGCACAAGGAGATGACATGACGTTGTTTACAACATTAATGGTGTTGATTGTTGAACGCCTGTTTAAGCTGGGTGAGCACTGGCAGCTTGATCATCGGGTGGAAGCTTTTTTCCGCCGAATTAAGCACTTCTCGATGATGCGTACGGTGGGCATGACCCTGATTGCAATGGGGCTGACATTCCTGCTGCTGCGCGCGGTTCATGGGCTGCTGTTTAACGTTCCGTTACTGGTGGCGTGGATCTTAATTGGCTTGCTGTGCATTGGAGCAGGCAAGGCGCGTCTCCACTATCACGCCTATTTACAGGCGGCATCTCGTGATGATGTACATGCTCGTGAGGCGATGGCCAGCGAGCTGACGCTTATCCATGGTGTTCCGCCGGACTGTGATGAGCGTGAGTTCCTGCGTGAACTGCAGAACGCGTTGTTATGGAACAACTTCCGCTTTTATCTGGCGCCGTTATTCTGGTTGATCATTGGTGGTCCGTGGGGACCGGTGACGCTGGTTGGTTATGCCTTTTTACGCGCCTGGCAGTCCTGGCTGGCGCGCTATCAGACGCCGCATCAGCGTCTGCAATCGGGTATTGATGCGATCCTGCATGTGCTGGACTGGATCCCGGTTCGTTTGGCTGGCGTAGTCTATGCGCTGCTGGGACACGGCGAGAAAGCGCTGCCGGCCTGGTTTGCCTCACTGGCGGATCTGCATACTTCGCAATATCAGGTGCTTACTCGTTTGGCGCAGTTCTCTCTGGCGCGTGAACCGCATACTGATAAAGTCGAAACGCCAAAAGCGGCTGTTTCAATGGCGAAGAAGACCTCGTTTGTGGTGGTGGTGATTATTGCGCTGTTGACGATTTACGGCACGCTGATCTAGCGATTGTTGCCGGATGGCGCTAACGCTTCCTACAGTGGAAAAACGTGTAGGCCCGGTAAGCATTATGTATGACCGGATACATAGGTGACAGA
>NZ_SZXM01000056.1:0-70156 GCF_005281355.1 Citrobacter sp. wls615
CTGGGGGTTTTCTGTGCACAAAAAAAACGGTTCCTTTACAAGAACCGTTTCTAATTTATATTGCAGATCCAATTAACGGCAATATCACCGATATCTTCAGTTTATTACTTTTTGATCTGCGCGTGCATTTCCTGCACCGAGGTTACTTTCTCGGTAGCGTCCGCGTTCAGCGCCATCGCGGTGGCGAAGCCGCCGTTCAGGGTAGTGTCGTAGTGCACTTTGTACTGCAGCGCGCTGCGGCGAATCAGCTTGGAGTCTTCAATCGCCTGACGACCTTCGGTGGTATTGATGATGTAGGTATATTCGCCATTCTTAATACGGTCCTGAATGTGCGGACGACCTTCATGCACCTTGTTCACCAGACGTGGATTGATACCCGCTTCACCCAGAACAATCGCGGTCCCGTGCGTCGCATCCAGCTCGAAGCCAAACTTCAGCAGTTTCGCCGCAAGGTCAACCACGCGCTCTTTATCGCCTTCACGAACGGAGAGCAGCGCACGACCTTGTTTTTTCATGGTGGAGCTACTGCCCAACTGTGCCTTGGCGAACGCTTCCGCGAAGGTACGGCCCACGCCCATCACTTCCCCGGTAGAGCGCATTTCTGGCCCTAACAGCGGGTCAACACCCGGGAATTTGTTGAACGGCAGCACCACTTCTTTTACCGAGTAGTACGGCGGGATTACTTCTTTGGTTACGCCCTGCTGTGCCAGCGTTTTCCCGGCCATCACGCGCGCCGCGACTTTCGCCAGCGGTACGCCAGTTGCCTTGGAGACGAACGGAACGGTACGCGCCGCACGCGGGTTCACTTCAATCAGGTAAACTTCGTTATTCTTCACCGCAAACTGTACGTTCATCAGACCGCGAACCTGCAGTTCGAAAGCCAGTTTCTGCACCTGTTGGCGCATCACATCCTGAATTTCCTGGCTCAGGGTGTACGCTGGCAGAGAACATGCGGAGTCACCGGAGTGTACGCCCGCCTGTTCAATGTGCTCCATGATGCCGCCAATCAGCACCATTTCGCCGTCGCAGATAGCGTCCACGTCCACTTCAACCGCATCGTCAAGGAAACGGTCCAGCAATACCGGCGCATCGTTAGAAACGCTGACCGCGGTCTGGAAGTAGCGACGCAGGTCGGCTTCGTCGTAGACGATTTCCATCGCGCGACCACCGAGAACATACGATGGACGCACCACCAGCGGGTAGCCAATCTCTTTCGCCTTCTCAACGGCCATCTCAATGGCGGTTACGGTAGCGTTCGCCGGTTGTTTCAGCTTCAGACGGTCAACCGCCTGCTGGAAACGCTCGCGGTCTTCCGCACGGTCGATGGCATCCGGGCTGGTACCAATAACCGGCACACCTGCCGCTTCCAGCGCACGCGCCAGCTTCAGCGGGGTCTGGCCGCCGTACTGTACGATGACGCCTTTCGGCTTCTCGATACGCACGATTTCCAGTACGTCTTCCAGCGTGACCGGCTCGAAGTACAGGCGGTCGGAGGTGTCGTAATCGGTTGAAACCGTTTCCGGGTTACAGTTGACCATGATGGTCTCGTAACCGTCTTCACGCAGCGCCAGCGAGGCGTGTACGCAGCAGTAGTCGAACTCAATGCCCTGACCGATACGGTTTGGACCACCGCCCAGCACCATGATTTTATCGCGGTCAACGGACGGGTTCGCTTCGCACTCATCTTCATAGGTGGAGTACATGTAAGCGGTGTCGGTGGCAAATTCTGCCGCACAGGTATCCACGCGTTTGTAAACCGGATGCAGGTTATACTGGTCACGCAGCTTGCGGATTTCCGCTTCGCGAACGCCAGCCAGTTTCGCCAGACGCGCATCGGCGAAACCTTTGCGCTTCAGTACGCGCAGGAAGTCAGCGTCGAGGCCGTTGATGCCAAGGTCGGTGACTTTTTCTTCCAGACGCACCAGTTCTTCAATCTGCACCAGGAACCAGCGGTCGATGTTGGTCAGGTTGAACACGCCATCGACGGACAGGCCAGCACGGAAGGCATCGGCGATGTACCAGATGCGCTCAGCGCCAGCGTCTTTCAGCTCGCGACGGATTTTAGTCAGTGCTTCCGGGTCGTCCAGGCTTACTTTCGGGTCGAAACCGGTCGCGCCCACTTCCAGACCGCGCAGCGCTTTCTGCAGCGATTCCTGCTGGGTGCGGCCAATCGCCATCACTTCACCGACAGATTTCATCTGCGTGGTCAGACGGTCGTTAGCGCCAACGAATTTCTCGAAGTTGAAGCGTGGAATTTTCGTCACAACGTAGTCGATGGACGGCTCAAACGAGGCCGGAGTACGGCCACCGGTGATGTCGTTCATCAGTTCGTCGAGGGTGTAACCTACGGCCAGCTTGGCGGCGACTTTCGCAATCGGGAAGCCGGTAGCTTTGGACGCCAGCGCCGAGGAGCGGGATACGCGAGGGTTCATTTCGATGACAATCAGGCGACCGTTTTTCGGGTTTACCGCAAACTGGACGTTAGAACCGCCAGTTTCTACGCCGATTTCACGCAGTACCGCCATCGAGGCGTTACGCATGATTTGGTATTCTTTGTCGGTCAGCGTCTGGGCTGGTGCTACGGTGATGGAGTCACCGGTATGGATGCCCATCGCATCGAAGTTTTCGATGGAGCAGACGATGATGCAGTTGTCGTTTTTATCACGCACCACTTCCATCTCGTACTCTTTCCAGCCAATCAGTGATTCATCAATCAGCAGCTCGTTGGTTGGGGAAAGATCCAGACCGCGTTCGCAGATTTCTTCGAACTCTTCGCGGTTGTAGGCGATACCGCCACCGGTGCCGCCCATGGTGAAGCTAGGACGGATAATGCACGGGAAGCCAACGTCAGCGGCAACCGCCAGCGCTTCTTCCATGGTGTGAGCGATGCCTGAACGCGCGGTGTCGAGACCAATCTTCTTCATCGCGATATCGAAGCGACGACGGTCTTCCGCTTTATCAATGGCATCCGCCGTTGCGCCAATCATGGTCACGCCGAACTCAGCCAGTACGCCCTGGCGTTCCAGTTCCAGTGCACAGTTCAGCGCTGTCTGACCGCCCATGGTTGGCAGCACCGCATCCGGGCGTTCTTTCTCAATAATTTTGCGTACTACTTCCCAGTGAATCGGCTCGATGTAGGTGGCATCGGCCATTTCCGGGTCGGTCATGATGGTTGCCGGGTTTGAGTTCACCAGAATAACGCGGTAACCCTCTTCACGCAGGGCTTTACACGCCTGCGCGCCGGAATAGTCAAACTCACACGCCTGACCGATAACAATCGGACCCGCGCCCAGAATCAGGATACTTTTTATGTCTGTACGTTTTGGCATGGCTCTTTTACTCCTGATTATTTCGCGGACTGACGGTATTGCTCAATTAACTCGATAAAGTGGTCGAACAGCGGTGCAGCGTCGTGCGGACCCGGACTCGCTTCAGGATGCCCCTGGAAGCTAAACGCCGGTTTGTCGGTACGATGAATCCCCTGCAGGGTGCCATCGAACAGTGACTTGTGAGTCACGCGCAGGTTGGCTGGCATCGACGCTTCATCGACCGCAAAACCGTGGTTCTGCGCGGTGATCATCACGGTGTTGTTATCAATATCTTTTACCGGATGGTTGCCGCCGTGGTGGCCAAACTTCATCTTAATGGTCTTCGCACCGCTCGCCAGCGCCAGCAGCTGATGGCCGAGGCAGATGCCAAATACCGGAATATCGGTTTCGAGGAATTTCTGAATCGCGGTAATTGCGTAGTCGCACGGCGCCGGGTCGCCAGGGCCGTTGGACAGGAAGATACCGTCCGGATTCATCTTCAGGGCTTCTTCTGCAGAGGTTTTCGCCGGTACAACCGTCAGGCGGCAGCCGCGGTCCGCTAACATACGCAGGATGTTACGTTTGGCACCGAAATCGTAAGCCACAACGTGGAACGGCAGTTCATCGGCGGATTTTGCTTCCGGCAGGTCACCGGCCAGCGTCCAGCTCCCCTGCGTCCAGCTATAAGGCTCCGCGGTGGTCACTTCTTTCGCCAGATCCATACCGTTCAGGCCTGGGAAAGCTTTTGCTTTTTCCAGTGCCAGCGCCGCATCCGGGTTATCGTCCGCGATGATGCAGCCGTTCTGAGCACCCTTTTCACGCAGCAAACGCGTCAGCTTACGGGTATCGATATCAGCAATCGCCACAATGTTATGGCGCTTGAGGTAAGAAGAGAGGTCTTCGGTATCGCGGAAGTTGCTGGCAATCAGCGGCAGGTCGCGGATGACCAGGCCTTGCGCATGTACCTGAGAAGATTCTGCATCGGCTTCATTGGTGCCGACATTACCGATATGAGGATAAGTAAGAGTGACGATTTGGCGGGAATAGGAAGGATCAGTGAGGATTTCTTGATAACCGGTCATTGAAGTATTGAAAACGACTTCCCCAACCGCCGAACCTGTTGCCCCTATGGCCCGACCGTGAAACTGGGTTCCGTCTTCCAGAACCAATAGCGCTGACTTAATCAAAACACCCTCCAGAGAATATTCACTCACTTTATTTGCATATTAATTCATTAACACCTCATGAATCAATGCAAATTTGCTTACCTATGGATTTCTGGCAAACGGCGGCATTCTAGAGATAGCCCACGTAAAAGTCTACCCAAAAGGGTAATTTTTATTATTATTTTACGCCATTGGGATAAATCACACGATTTAACAGGCAAAAAGATCAGCTAACTCAGGGTGGAAAACGCTTGCGGCAGGCAAAGAGTGTAAAAACAGAATGTAAGAGAGAAAAAAGTGGACCATTTGGTCAAAATTTACATTGAGATAACAAAAACACCCAACAAAACATATAAAAACACCAATCTGAAAGAAAAAACATACTAAAAAGCGAAAAATAAAAGGGCAATAAAATATTGCCCTATGTAATCAAATAATTATGATTACAATAACCACATCACGAAGGGTAATGAAAGCTATAAACTGCGTAAATCAAGCACATCTTTCATATCAAAAAGACCATTTGACTTTGATTTTAGCCAAATCGCCGATCGCACTGCGCCATTGGCAAAAGTCATGCGGCTGGACGCTTTATGCGTGATCTCAATACGCTCGCCAATATCAGCAAACATCGCGGTATGCTCCCCGACGATATCCCCCGCCCGCACCGTGGCAAAACCGATCGTGCCCGGTACGCGCTCACCGGTGTAACCTTCACGCGAATAGACAGCGCACTCTTTTAAATCTTTATCCAGCGCCCCGGCAATTGCCTCGCCCATCGCCAGCGCAGTGCCTGACGGCGCATCAACTTTATGGCGGTGGTGGGCTTCAATAATCTCAATATCGGTGTAATCGCCCATCACTTTCGCCGCTTTCTCCAACAGCTTAAGCATGACGTTAACGCCAACGCTAAAGTTCGCGGCGAAAACGATAGCAATCTCCTGCGCAGCATCGCGAATAGCCTGTTTACCGGCGTCATCAAAGCCGGTGGTGCCAATCACCATCCCTTTACCGTGCTGGCGGCAAAACGCCAGATGCGTCAGCGTGCCTTCCGGGCGGGTAAAATCGATGAAAACATCGAAATCATCTTTCACAGCTTCAAGACTGCTTTGCACGGTAACGCCCGTTTTCCCGGCTCCCGCTAACTCTCCGGCATCGCTTCCCAGTAAGGATGAGCCTTCGCGCTCTAACGCCGCACCAAGCTGTACGCCTTCCATGCCGAGAGTGGCCTGAATCAACTGACGCCCCATGCGTCCTCCGGCTCCCGCGATGGCAACGCGGATTTGTGCATCATGCATAGCTATTCTCTTTTGTTAATTTTACGTAAATCGTTTTCAGATTAACCAGCACAACGCTGCGCCGCCAGCCGAAAACGTCGATAATTAGAATTTAATGATAAACAGGCAGAGATATCAGTAAAAGGCATGACGCCACGGAATAAGCAGCGTCATATCGTTATATCAGAGTGGAGATCAGGGGGCCAGTGCCAGCACCTCTGCCACCCACTGCTGGAAACCTTCCACGTTCAGGCCCAGCGCAACCTGCGCATTTGCCGGATGCCCCAAACGTCCTTCGATGTCCACCACCGTCGTACCCGAGGTATATTCGCCCTGGGTTTCAACCGCCACGAAACACGACTGCAGGGTAAACAGTTCCGGGCGCACCAGCCAGGCAATGGCGCACAGATCGTGCATTCGCAGCCCCGTATTCATACTGCCGCTACGGTAATGGCTAAACAGCGCGTGCAGCATTTTTCCCGTCTGGTTAAGCTGAGGCAACGTCGCCAGATAGTCCGGGGCGAGCATGGCCTGATTAGTGACATCCAACCCACACATCACAATCTCCAGCCCGCTCTGGAAGACTTTCGCTGCGGCCTCGGGATCGATAGCAATATTAAACTCGGCGTTGGGTGTGAAGTTCCCGCGCCCGGCAGAGCCGCCCATAATCACCAGACGGTGAATGTTAAATACGCATTCAGGATAATGGGTCAGCAGCAGCGCAATGTTGGTCAGTGGGCCAATCGCCACCAACGTCACGGGCTGCGGGGCATGCATCAGCGCATCGCGAATCGCCTGGAAGGCGGGTTTTACCATCGCCTGGCGGTCGTGTTCGACAAATTCATACCCTTCCATACCGGACTCGCCGTGCACGGAAGCGGCATCACGCAGCGGTCGCACCAGCGGCATCGATGCTCCCTGCGCCAGTGGAACATCCGCATTCCAGAAGTGCAGCAGTTGCAACGCATTGCGAGTGGTTTTTTCCACCGACACATTGCCTGCTACCGTGGTCATCAGTTGCAGATCCAGCTCAGGGGCAAACAGCGCGGCGGCAATGGCGGCGGCATCATCAATGCCGGGATCGGTATCAAGAATGATCGGTAAGCGCATGGTTTCTCCATAAAAAAATGCCAGACGTTAAGTCTGGCATCTTCTCATAATCGTAACCGGAAAGACTTACTCTACTTCACGAACATCCACACGCAGCTCTTTCGGCACTTCGAAAACGATGTTCTCTTCGCGGCCTTCCAGCGGAATAGCTTCCCCACCGCCAAGCTCCTGCAGGCGAGCAATCACGTTTTGCACCAGGATATCCGGCGCCGAGGCTCCGGCCGTCACGCCTACGCACTGCGCCTCTTTCACCCACGCTTCCTGGATGTCGGTCGCATCGTCAATCAAATACGCCGCTTTCCCCATTCGCTGGGCCAGTTCAGCCAGACGGTTGGAGTTAGAGGAGTTCTTCGAGCCGACCACCAGCACAACATCAGCCTGTTCCGCCAGCGCGCGAACCGCTTCCTGACGGTTGGTGGTGGCATAACAGATATCGTCTTTGCGCGGCCCGACAATTTTCGGGAAACGTTGACGCAGAGCATCAATAACGTCAGAAGTGTCGTCAACGGAAAGCGTTGTCTGCGTCATGAAGGATAATTTGCCTTCATTTTTCACATTCAGTTTCAGCACATCATCTGGTGA
Organism: Citrobacter sp. wls615; assembly: GCF_005281355.1. Taxonomy (NCBI): domain Bacteria; kingdom Pseudomonadati; phylum Pseudomonadota; class Gammaproteobacteria; order Enterobacterales; family Enterobacteriaceae; genus Citrobacter; species Citrobacter sp. wls615. The sequence continues at coordinate 7,444 of NZ_SZXM01000056.1, forward strand.
TTCAACCAGATACATTCCCCCTTGCGGGTTGCTGTACTGGCCCATCGTGCCTTCGACTTCCGGGTGCCCGGCGTGACCAATCAGAATGGATTCTTCGCCACGACGGCTGGCGCGGGCAACTTCCATATGCACTTTCGTGACCAGCGGGCAGGTCGCATCAAAAACCGTGAGATCACGGCCTTTGGCTTCGTTACGCACCGCCTGAGACACGCCATGAGCGGAGAAAATCAGGATCGCGCCATCCGGCACTTCGCTGATTTGCTCGATAAAAATAGCGCCGCGCTCGCGCAGGCTATCCACCACATAGCGGTTATGCACCACCTCGTGACGGACATAAATCGGCGCGCCATAAATAGCCAGCGCGTTTTCCACAATGCTGATAGCGCGGTCTACGCCAGCGCAAAAACCGCGCGGGTTGGCCAACAGGATCTGCATTTTACGCCTCCAGTGCCGGTTCGACTTCCAGCACTTCAATATCAAAATGAACGGTATGCCCGGCCAGCGGATGGTTGAAATCAACCGTGATCGAGTCACCGTTGATTTCGCGGATCACGCCAGGCATCTCACTGCCGTCCATTGCGGTAAAGAGCATGATAGCGCCAATTTCTGGCTCGCCCGCGTCCATAAATTCCCGACGCGAGAAATACTGAATTAAATCCGGACTTGACACGCCAAAGGCGGCATCCGGTTCCAGAGCAAAAGTGGTTTTATCACCTTCTTTTAGCCCCAGCAGGTGTTGTTCCAGTCCTTCAGACAGAGAACCGTCGCCCAGGCGAAACAGCGCAGGCTTGCCGTTATTGCGGGTTGACTCTGCGGTGGAGCCATCGTCGAGCTTAAGGGTGAAGTGCACCAGCACCGCACTGTTACTCTGTACTGATTTAGACATGCAGGTTGCTCTTTAAAATTGCTGCCGCCTGTTTGCCCGGTGGCGCTACGCTTACCGGGCCTACAAGGATCGCAGTAAATTGTAGGCCGGATTAGCATAGCGCCATCCGGCATTTTTTTATGCGGCTTTTTTCTCTTTCGACGGTAAGAAGCCTTCGAGGACAATCAATGCCGCCCCGATACAGATAGCTGTATCGGCCAGATTGAAGGTCGCGAAATGCCAGTCACCGACGTAAAAGTCAATCATATCAACCACGAAGCCGTGCCACAGGCGGTCGAACAGGTTGCCCAGCGCACCGCCAATGATTAACGCATACGCGATGTTGTTCAGCTTCTGCGTCGCCTTCGAGCGATACATCATCACCATCAGAATGACGCAAATACCGATGGCGATGCCGGCAAAGAACCAACGTTGCCAGCCACCGCTGTCAGCTAAGAAGCTAAACGCCGCACCGTAGTTACGCGCGTAGTGCAGATTAAGCGACGGAAACAGCGACACCGTATCCCCCAGAGCAAAGTTCTGGAGGATCAGGTATTTGCTGCCTAAATCGATAATCAGCACGACTACCACCAGCCACAGCCAGCGTAGTCCTGTTGAACAAAGAGGCTTACTCATCAGGCAAACTTACGTTGTTCGCCATCACCGGCGATGTTGCTGACACAGCGTCCGCAGATATCTGCATGTTCCGCCACCTGACCGACGTCGGTAGTGTAATGCCAGCAGCGCGGGCATTTCTCACCTTCGGCCTTGCTCAGTACGATTTTCAGACCTTTGAGCAGTTCGCTCTGCTGAGCATCAGCAGGAGCCGCTGCATAATCCGCAACCGTCGCACCGGAGGTCAGCAGAACAAAGCGCAACTCTTCGCCCAGCGCGGTCAGTTTCGCCGCCAGTTCGGGTTCAGCGTACAGGGTCACTGCCGCTTCCAGAGAACCACCGACTTTCTTATCCGCACGCGCCTGCTCGATGACCTTGTTCACTTCGCCGCGCACTTTCAGCAGCTCGTCCCAGTAGGCATCGTTCATCGCTTCGGTTTCGCCTAAGCCAAACAGACCTTCGTACCATTCACCGGTAAAGACGTACTTCTCACGATCGCCCGGCAGGTAGCCCCAGATTTCATCGGCGGTGAAGGACATGATCGGCGCCATCCAACGAACCAGCGCTTCAGCGATATGGAACAGCGCAGTCTGGCAGCTACGACGCGCCACGCTGTCCGCTTTCGCGGTGTACTGACGGTCTTTGATGATGTCGAGGTAGAACGAGCCCATTTCTACAGAGCAGAAGCGCATCAGGCGCTGTACCACTTCGTGGAAATCATAGGCTTCGTAAGCTTTCAGGATCTCTTCCTGTGCAGCTTGCGCACAACCTACCGCCCAACGATCCAGCACCACCATATCTTCCGGTTTCACCATGTCTTTCACTGGATCGAACCCGTTCAGGTTCGCCAGCAGGAAGCGCGCGGTGTTACGGATACGACGATAGCTGTCGGCAGCACGTTTCAGGATTTCGTCAGAAACGGCCATTTCGCCAGTATAGTCGGTAGAAGCAACCCACAGACGCAGAATATCCGCGCCCAGTTTGTTCATCACGTCCTGCGGAGAAACGGTGTTACCGATAGATTTGGACATCTTACGGCCCTGACCATCAACGGTGAAACCGTGGGTCAGTACCTGGCGATAAGGTGCTTTGCCTTTCATAGCGGTGGAGATCATCAGGGAAGACATGAACCAGCCACGGTGCTGGTCAGAACCTTCCAGATACATATCGGCCGCATGGCCTGCAAACTCAGGGCGCACGTCCACGACGGATGAGTGGGTTGAACCGGAGTCGAACCACACGTCCAGCGTATCCGGGACTTTGACATACTGGTCAGCTTCGTCGCCGAGGATATCTTTCGGATCGAGATCCCACCACGCCTGGATGCCGTCAACTTCAACGCGTTTGGCGACTTCTTCCATCAGTTCGATAGCGCGCGGATGCAGCTCTTCGGTATCTTTGTGAACAAACAGAGACATCGGCACGCCCCACGTACGCTGACGGGAGATACACCAGTCAGGACGGTTGGCAACCATCGATTCAATACGCGCCTGACCCCAGTCTGGGATCCACTGCACGCCTTTGATTTCTTTCAGCGACTGAGCGCGCAGGCCTTTCTGGTCCATGCTGACGAACCACTGTGGCGTCGCACGGAAGATGATCGGTGACTTGTGACGCCAGCAGCATGGGTAGCTGTGCTGCATCTTCTCAACATGCAGCAGCGCGCCTTTTTCGCTCAGCAGCGCAACGATTTTGTCGTTGGCTTTAAAGACGTTCACACCGTCCAGATCCGGATAGGTACCCGCCAGGTATGCGCCGTCCGGACCAACCGGGTTAGCGATTTCCAGACCGTACTTCTGGCTGATGACGTAGTCATCCGGACCGTGGCCGCCAGCGGTATGGACCGCACCGGTACCCGCGTCCAGCGTAACGTGATCGCCAAGGATAGCCGGCACGTCAAAGCCCATGAATGGGTGAGTAAAGCGCAGCAGTTCCAGCTCTGCGCCTTTAACGGTGTTAGACCACTCAGACATACCTTTAGAGTCAGGATTTTCTTTCGTCATAACTTCGAGGAAAGTACCATACAGGTCCTGAGCAACAATGAAATTCTTCCCTTCAAAATTGCACATCACATAATCAAAATCAGGGCCCAATGTAATGGCTCTATTCGCAGGCAGCGTCCAAGGTGTAGTTGTCCAGATAACTAAAGACACCGGTCCATCAACAGAGGTTGCCCCAAATTTAGCTTTTACAGCATCAGGATCCGCGGCCTCAAATGCTACATAAATGGACGGAGAGGTTTTGTCATAATACTCAACTTCCGCTTCCGCCAGCGCGGAACGGCAGTCAACGCACCAGTGCACCGGCTTCGCACCTTTGTGCAGGTGACCGTTACCGATGATTTTACCCAGCGCACGAATGATGTTGGCTTCGGTTTTGAAGTCCATGGTCAGGTACGGATGCGACCAGTCGCCCAGTACGCCAAGACGGATAAAGTCTTTACGCTGACCGTCAACCTGGGTCGCTGCGTATTCGCGGCACTTGGCACGGAACTCAGCGGCGGTAAACTTCTCGCCCGGTTTGCCGTATTCCTGCTCTACTTTCAGCTCGATCGGCAGACCGTGGCAGTCCCAGCCCGGAACGTAAGGCGAGTCATAACCCGTGAGTCCTTTGGACTTCACGATAATGTCTTTCAGAATCTTGTTAACCGAGTGACCAATATGAATGCTGCCATTCGCATAAGGAGGGCCATCATGCAGAATGAAGGTTTTTTTGCCTTTTTTGGCCGCACGAATGATGCCGTACAGGTCATCATCAGTCCAACGCGCCAGCATTCCCGGTTCGCGCTTGGCGAGATCGCCGCGCATCGGGAACCCTGTTTCCGGCAAATTCAGGGTTGATTTATAGTCACTCATCAGATTCTCGGTTCCGTATTTAAAACTCGTATAGGCATTAAGCCGGTTTTGTTAGCCCAAAAAATTCACGGGCAGTCAACTCATCACGCGCAATCTGCGCTTTTAGCTCATCCAGCGAGGCGAATCGCTGTTCGCTGCGTATTTTTTTACGCAGTACTACATCTATATGGCGACCATACAGGTCCATTACAACGTCCAATAGATGCACTTCCAACTGTTGGCGTACGCCTGCTACCGTCGGGCGGGTGCCGATGTTGGCGACGCCGGGCAACGGTTTGTCACCCAGTCCCATCACTTCAACCGCATAAACCCCTTTCACCGGAGAAACCTGGCGACGCAGCGGTAAGTTTGCCGTCGGAAAACCGATGGTGCGCCCTAATTCATCACCGTGAACGACACGTCCTGAGATAGTAAAAGGATGCCCAAGTAGGCTTTCGGCCAGTTGCAGGTTATCTTCTGCCAGCGCCTGACGTACCGCGGTGCTGCTAATGCGCACACCGCCTTCGCAGAAGGTTTGGGTGCTGGTGATATCAAAACCATACTCAGCGCCCGCTTCCTGTAATAACAAGAAATCGCCCGCACGGCTAGCGCCAAAGCGGAAATCATCGCCAACGGCAAGAAATTGTACACCAAGGCGCTTAACCAGCAGATCGCTGATGAAGGTCTGCGCCGTTAATGCCGCAAAGCGCCTGTCAAAACGCACGCACAGCACGTAGTCCACGCCGCATTCCGCCAGATAACGCAGTTTTTCCCGCAGGCGGGTAAGGCGCGCAGGTGACTTCTCCGTCGCAAACAGTTCCAGCGGCTGTGGTTCGAAAATCATCACCACCACCGGTAAATTGCGTTTGCGCCCTTCTTCCCGTAAGCCTTGCAGCAACGCACGGTGGCCACGGTGCACGCCGTCGAAATTACCAATAGTCAGCACACACCCATGCGGGGCCTGGCTGAGATTATGTATGCCTCGTATCAGCTTCATGTCTGGCTCAAAACAGTGAAAATCGTGAAAGTATACCCTGTACCGCGGTCAACGTTAACCGGCGATTGTTTCTACGAAACAGAAAGAGGATTGTTTTCATTGTTATGAAACAAATTGCAGACCTCCATGGGCACGCCAATGCAATTTTTCTCGTCGAAAAGCTGTATTCACAGCACGCAAGCTGGTAGAATCCTGCGCCATCACTACGCAACGAGTGCTGTAATTTAAACGGCGCTTATTTGCACAAATCCATTGACAAAAGAAGGCTAAAAGGGCATATTCCTCGGCCTTTGAATTGTCCATATAGAACACATTTGGGAGTTGGACCTTGGCTAATATCAAATCAGCTAAGAAGCGCGCCGTTCAGTCTGAAAAGGCCCGCAAGCACAACGCTAGCCGTCGCTCTATGATGCGTACTTTCATCAAGAAAGTATACGCAGCTATCGAAGCTGGCGACAAAGCTACTGCACTGAAAGCATTTAACGAAATGCAACCAATCGTGGACCGTCAGGCTGCTAAAGGTCTGATCCACAAAAACAAAGCTGCACGTCATAAAGCAAACCTGACTGCACAGATCAACAAACTGGCTTAATCGCCTGCTTGTTGTCGCTTTGTAAAAAAACCCGCGCAAGCGGGTTTTTTTATGGCTGTCATTTGTTCATTGGCGTAAAGAGCGCCGAGTAGTCCGCATTACAAATACGCTGCACCGCCGGATGCTGGATCATCCTTTCCGCAAATATAGCGTGGTACTCCTCCATCACATTCTCCACGCGCCCAATCTCAACAATCGAATCATCGGCATAGAAGTTGTTCGAATAGAGCGTCGGGGCAACGAAAATAGCGTTATGCGTTGCACCAAAAGCTTTCATCAGCGCTGCGTCATCAAACTCGCCGAGGATTTCAACGTTCAAGCCTTGTGAGTTAATCCAGTTCAACAGCTTACGACCGAGCATCGAACGTCGTCCAGGAATCAGTAATCGACGCTCTTCCAGACAGGCCGGAAACGGCTTCTCAGGCAAAGGCTGGATGCACCAAAAACTCACGCCGCATTCGCCTATGCGCACCGAGAACAACCCTTCCTGTTGCGTAGAATCAATCGGACAGTCAGAGATAATCATATCCAGCTTATGCTGGCTGAGTTGGTCCAGCAGCATCTCGTGCGTTGATTCAAAACAACGCAGATGGATTTGTTCATCTTCCACCACCGCGGCATCCAACACACGGCTGACCAGCTGTTTGGATAGTGCATCCGCCACACCGACATCAAACAGCAAGTTAGACTCTTTGCGGTAGTTCACGATATCCAGCATTTCCTGGCTTAACGTGAACATTTTATCCGCATAACGAAAGACTAACTCGCCCAACTCGCTTGGCTCCAGCCCACGCCCCTTCCGCTTGAACAACTTTCCCTGTAAACGTTCTTCAAGCGCTTTGATCTGCCCGGTAATGGTCTGCGGTGTCAGATAAAGCGCTTCTGCTGCACCAACCACCGACCCTTCTTTATAGACATGCCAAAAGTAATACAGGTGGTTGTAATTTATATGAGACATACTCTCTCCCTGAAAATTGTCACGAAAGGGTTATCCTGTCAGGCGGATGCGTTTAACCGGGTGCGTAACCAGCAGTAACCAATTACCGCCGACAGCAAGGAGCCAATCAGGATCCCCAGTTTCGCCCAGTTAATCAGCTCAGGATCGACATTACCAAACGCCAGGCTGGCGATGAAAATCGACATCGTAAAGCCAATACCGCACAGAATCCCGACCGCCATGATCTGCTGGAAATTCGTTCCTTCAGGTAATTGCGCCAGCTTTAAGCGTAACGCCAGCCAGCAAAACAGGCTGATACCCAGAGGTTTACCAATCAACAGACCTGCAATAATCCCCAACGGTAATACAGAGGTCAGTCCATCAATAGTGACGCCCTGCAGTGAAACGCCTGCGTTGGCGAAGGCAAACAGCGGCAGGATCAGGTATGCCACCCACGGATGCAAAACATGCTCCAGACGCTTTGCCGGTGAACGTCCGTGTTTTTCCTTTAACGGAATGAAGAAACCGACGATCACGCCAGCCAGCGTCGCATGCACGCCAGACTTCAGTACCGCAGTCCATAGCACCACGCCCACCAGAATATAAATCCCGGTACGTCTCACGCCACACAGATTCAAGGCTGCCAGGACGAGAATGGCACACGCGGCAACGCCCAGCGACAGCAGCGAGAGATCGCTGGTGTAGAACAGCGCAATGATCACGATAGCGCCAAGATCATCGATAATCGCCAGCGCCATGAGAAAGATTTTCAGCGCCAACGGAACACGACTGCCCAACAGTGCCAGCACGCCTAATGCAAAAGCGATATCCGTTGCAGCCGGGATCGCCCACCCTTCACGAGTGATAGGGTCAGCATAGTTAAATGCCAGATACAGTAGCGCCGGGACAATCATCCCCCCGATAGCGGCAATGATCGGAAATGCAGCCTGACGCAGACTGGCCAGCGACCCCTGCATCAACTCGCGCTTTACCTCCAGACCAATCAACAGGAAGAACACCGCCATCAACGCGTCATTGATCCACAGCAGCATATTTTTGTTGATCTCAAGCGCGCCAACCCGCAGTTGAACGGGCGTTTCCAGAAAGGCGTGGTACCATCCACTGGTGATCCCGATATTTGCCATCAACATAGCGACGACGGCTGCGATGATCAGGATGATGCCCCCCGAGGCGTCACTACTAAAAAAACGATGCAGATGTTTCACTTTTATTCTCTCTATTAGGTGAATACTTCGTAAATACTATCTTACACCCTCAAAAAGCTCGTTAAAATTAGATTATTTATGATGAATAGATCGGTTTTTACGAACCATATATCCAGGAGGTAACTGCTGAAAATCAGTATTTAACCTTAGCAGTCATGTCATTCGATGTGGCGGGCATTGAAGGCATAGCGGAGATAATCCAGCGTTGAAACGACATTGCTGGGTGACATATGATTAATTTGTGTCAAAAACGGGTGTCTATTGATGTACGTAATAAACTCCGTTGCTCCGGCAAGCGTAGCATGGCGCAGCATGCCCGTTTTTTTATTACCCGTTAGGCTACATACTGCTATCGCATAATCTTGGGTGGAATAGGTACGCCAGACATTATTACGAATCCCTCCACTTTGAAACATGCGGTACGGAATACCACTTTGCGCAGGCCTGTCCCCTCTTTCCTTTACAAACGAGATATGGCAGCGCCCTTGCTGGACGTGTTGTAAATTAGCCATCATACAACCACCTAATATGAAGCACTCATGGTCAATGTAATGCTGAACATTGAGGGAGCGTTCATCAGTAAGTGTTTTGACTAATTCAAAATGCCGATAAGCTGGCAGGACAGGTTTTACCAGCATCCCGGAGTCATTTCTGTATAGCGTTGCGGGACCATAATCCACATCAAACAAGATATTCCGTCGCATTGTCATCAGTTCCTTGCGCTGGACAAGATGCGCTAACGTTCCGGAGGGTAAACGTTCTTCGTAGTAGGAAGTATACTGGTACTCATCCTCAACAGGCTGGGTTGAATAATTAGTCGAAACAGCAATAAGCCGGCCACTATTCTCCTCAACAGTGACCAGAACATACAGACTATTGTCACTACCGTTAAATTTTATCCGAAAAGCACGTGTACTCATCACCAGGTCGAATTTCGGAATAACAAACTCACGTTCAGCCTGATTTGCCTTACGGGATAATTTTAGTAGAACGCGGTTCAGGCCCGTGCTGTCAACAGACAGCGCCGAACGAATATCAACCAGTGAAGCACCCTCCAGGATAAGCCTGGCAAGATCTTCCAGACGAGGGTCGTCTTTATGCCTGACAGGAGAAATAAACGTTTTATGACATTGCAGGCAATAGACTCGCGGTTCCCCCTGAGCGGAAAAACCATACTTTTTTAATGAGGTACTGCCGCAGGTTGGGCAAACCTTAACCAACCCCTTCCATGACTGGTTTACCGACTGACGAAATAGGTTAAGAGAGCGTTCAGAAATGATAGGGAAAAAAAAGCCACATTCCCGGCACAGGATATTTTTCCCCTGTGCCAAGTAATCAGGGCTATTAAAGACCCCAAGGTTTTTACAATCGGGTGTTTTACACACATCTACATTGATTCGAGAAAACATATTCACTCCCTGCGAATATTGCTATCACACAAATATTGATTTTATCTCTGCGGGTGAAAATCCATTTTCATAGAGCGTTTTCATCGCATTCATCGTTGGGCTGGTATGGGCAAAAAAAGCCTGATAACCCGCGCACAGGTAGTTTTGATTCGAAGAACCAGAAACTGAAGGTAAAAAACGATGCTTAGGGCAACCACCATAACAGGCAAACTGCCACTGACAGGCATAACATTCCTGCGCCATTTTTTGGCGCTTATCTTCGCCAAACTGTCGATTTTGTTCGCTGTTGTTTATTGCGCGCAATGTCATATCCTGGATATTTCCCAGTTTGTACTGTGGGTAAACAAAATGATCGCAATTATAAACGTCGCCATTCATTTCCAACGCAAACGCACTACCACAGGTTGGCGCAAATACACATACCTGTGGCGGAAATCCACACCAGGCCGCTAAAGTTTGCTCAAAAATCTGTACACCTACATCGCCAATGTCGTTACGGATCCAGACATCAAAGATTGCATTAAGAAAATGGCCAAACTCGATAGGATCGACAGACCAAGGCATCATTGCAGTTTGTTTATCAACAGGATGTGCCAATCCTGTGTCACCACTTCTCTCAACCAGCGGAATAAACTGCATATAACGGCTGCCAATGCTTTTCAGATATTCATAGACCCGTAGCGGATAACGCATATTTGTATGGTTAACGACCGTCAGAGTATTAAACTCGACACCGTGACGTACCAGACATTTAATGGCTTGTTCAACCTTTTCGTGTGTCGGCTTTCCTGAACGTGTAACGCGCCATTCATCATGCAAAGCTGCATCACCGTCAATGGAAACCCCAACCAGGACGTGATGCTGCTTAAAAAACATCGCCCACTCGTTATCAATCAAAATACCGTTGGTCTGGAAAGTATTGATTATTGTCTTTTCACCCGCGTATATCTGCTGAAGTTCGACCGCCCGTCGAAAAAATGGCAGCCCCATCAACGTTGGCTCCCCTCCTTGCCAGGCAAAAATCACCTCATCCACATCCTGCGCGGCGATATGCTGTTTGATAAACAATTCAAGCGTATCTTCAGACATCCTGTAATTGGCTTTTCTCTGCGGATAGAGCTTCTCTTTCTCCAGGTAAAAACAGTATTTACAATCCAGATTGCATACCGAACCCGTCGGTTTAATCATGACCTGACAACTTTTTCTCTGCATTTAATTTAGATCCATAAATAAAAGAACCTGATTCAGTACCAAGGTGCTGAATCAGGCGGGCAGAGCCCTAAGTGGCATACTCTATATTTTTATTGTTATCCAATTAACCCCAGGTTACCGGAGTTGGTTTTTCACCTCGAGCTTTCATTAATGAATCGTTATCAATATCCTTTTTGTACTTCAGGAATTTACCGTACAGCTGTTTTTCTATATCAGGCTGCTTGCCAATCTGATTAAGGGTTTCAAAACGATCCTTTTTCAGGTTATAGAGATATTTAGGTTTATTTTCACGATCGATGATCATCTTCCAGTCACCATCCCGAATAGCCCATTCATCAGTAGGATCGTCCTGGAATGGCATATCAATACCAAAAATGAGTGGTTTCTGACGTACTAACGTTTTCTGTTCCAGTAATGGAACCAGAGACTGCCCATCGTAGGTACGATCTGTTGGCAGTTTAAAATCCATCATGTTTGCTAATGTCGGCAACCAGTCAAGGCCATAAACCGGCGTATCCGTTACCATTCCCTGCGGAATATGTTTACCATACTTGATGATTGCCGGAACGCGGATTCCGCCCTCCCACAGATTATCTTTACGACCGCGAAGCCCATCCGTTTCACCCGCCAGGTTTAACTCATACACTTTACGCGCTTCACGAGTGACAGGTCCGTTATCACTGGTAAAGATAACAATGGTGTTATCTTCTTCACCCATTGCCTTTATCTTATCCATTACTTTACCAACCTGAGCATCCATATAACTGATGTTGGCATAATACTCACCTGTGCCACGCCAAGGTTTATCAGCCCAATCACCGTAGAACAGATCCGGATGCTGTTTCTGGTAGGCACTCATGTATTGCGAATACATATCGAGGTATTTTTTCGGTGAGGCCAGCGGGCTATGGACCTCAGTAAATGCAACGTATAAGAAGAACGGTTTATCGTCTTTCTTGTTATCCAGCCAGTTAACAACTTCTGAACTAACCAGTTCACCGCTAAATGTTTCTGCTCTACCAATCGGTTTACCATTACGCACGAATCCGGTCGGATGCACGGTGCCATAGCGTGGGCGCTCTTTCGCGTTATCTAAAGTGGAATCGGTCACAAACCCTGCAGCATTCACCAGGGAATAGTCGAATCCCATATCTTTCGCCTGTGGCTGATCGGTGCGATCTCCTCCAGCATTCAGATGTAATTTCCCCATCATCGCCGTGTCGTAGCCTTGCGCTTTTAGCAGATTAGCAATCGTCAGCTCATTACGGCCCAATGCCACATCTTTCCCTTCAGGGATCCAGGAACGGATCCCCGTACGGAACGGCATACGTCCAGTGAGCAAACCAGCACGAGAAGGTGAACACAGCGGGGCTGGCGCATAGTAGTCGGTAAATTTCACCCCTTCCTGAGCTAATTTATCAATATTAGGTGTTTTAACGATTTGATGACCATAAGCCGCCAGATCGCCATATCCCAAATCATCCGTAAGGATGATGACCAAGTTAGGACGCTTATCCGTAGCGGCCTGAACTGTTTGTAATGTGCTCCCGGCGCACAGTGCCAACCCAATCATGCTGGCAACGACTGTTTTTTTCATTTCAGTTCCTTTAATTTTAATTAAAATGAATATCCGACCATATAAATCATCTGATCCCCATATCCGTCATAACCTAATTTGTTCTCAAAATAACGATACGTTACAGATGCCTTCCATCGTGGATAAAACTTCCATGCCAACGTTAACCCTCCATTTAAACCATTCCTACCGAATTGCTGCTCCGTGTAAGCATCATTTCTATCAATCTCGACTTCATTCCAGTCAGATAAAACAAAGCTTTCACCAAATAAAGAGAAGTTATAAACAGCAGTCCAACCAACAACATATCCATTCCATCCACTGGTCTGTCCATATTTCGGTGATACATAGTCACCTGATTGGTTATGCAAGCCGATATAAGGTTTAAAGAAACCCCAATCTCCGCTCCACCCCAGATAACCAAGTCCATAAAACATATCCAGATCGTCACCCCAAGAGTTGTCCCATTGACCGTATATCTTGCCAAAGAAGGTATAGTCAGAATCAAAAAGACGCACATGGGTCATAGCAGAGACGGTATGGTTACGGCCCGCCACTGCATGGTTCAATACGTTGCTTTCAATAAAAGAATAGAATTCAGCCTCTCTGAAGTTAACACCAAAATCAGCCGTTGCTTTCCAAACCTCACCACGGTGTACATTCACAAAACCGCTATTCCAGTCGGCATAACCAGCATTAATTGATCCAAAAGAGTTTTTATATTCCAGAGCCTGTATATTTTGGCTAAAAAGGGCTGGAGTGGCTAATACAAGGCTGACCAATAGTATTTTCTTTATCCGAGGCATTGAATTTATTCTCCATAATTATAATTTATTCATCAATGAATGAAGGTTTGCTGTGTGGAGAGATATTAAACAAATGTAATTACAAGATAGTGATGTAAATCTCACATCAGGATAGATAAAAGTTGCTTAAAATAATGTGTCCAATAATGTTGCTAGAGATATGATAAGTTCATATTTATTAATAAACACGTCAATATCTTCTTACTAAATCACCTCTGATATATTTACCTGACATGTTAGAAAACTCACATTCAAGGCCATCCAACTCACTTTTATCCTTGACAATAAAAAACCGGTATTCTCTCCAAGGAGAATACCGGTTTTTTCAAACGAGAAAGCTTTTCAGCTTGTCGTTAGCGCGTCAGATCGTCAAAGAACTTCTTCACACCGTCGAAGAAGCTTTTTGAACGCGGGCTGTTGTTTTCGCCGGTAGGACCGCCGAAGCTTTCCTGCAGATCTTTCAGCAACTGCTTCTGCTTGTCGTTCAGACCTACCGGGGTTTCAACAACTACACGGCACAGCAGATCGCCCTGAGCGCCACCGCGAACCGACTTCACACCTTTCCCGCGCATGCGGAACAGTTTGCCAGTCTGCGTTTCGCCCGGAATTTTTAACTTCACGCGACCGTCCAGCGTCGGGACTTCAATCTCGCCGCCCAGCGCTGCCATCGCAAAGTTAATCGGCACTTCACAGTACAGGTTGTTGCCTTCACGCTCAAAAATTGGGTGCTGTTTTACCTGCACCTGAACGTATAAATCGCCTGCTGGCGCGCCATGCTCACCGGCTTCACCTTCGCCAGACAGACGAATACGATCGCCGGTGTCAACGCCTGCCGGGATTTTAACGGACAGCGTTTTGCTTTTCTCAACGCGACCATGACCGTGACATTTGTTGCACGGATCTTTAATCAGCGTACCGCGCCCCTGACAATGTGGACAGGTCTGCTGTACGGCAAAAAAGCCCTGGCGCATCTGCACCTGGCCGGAACCGTGACAGGTTGGACAGGTCTGCGGTTGAGTACCTGCCTTCGCACCGCTGCCATGGCAGACGTCACACTCTTCCAGCGTCGGAATACGGATCTCTTTGGTGACGCCACGCACGGCTTCTTCCAGAGTGAGATCCATGTTGTAACGTAAATCAGCACCACGTGAGGCGCGCTGACGACCACGACCGCCGCCAAAGATATCGCCAAACACGTCACCAAAGATATCGCTGAAGTCAGCCCCGCCGCCAAAACCGCCGCCGCCGCCCATACCGCCTTGCTCAAACGCAGCATGACCGTACTGATCGTAAGCTGCACGTTTTTGCGCATCGGTCAGGATCTCGTAGGCTTCTTTGATCTCTTTGAACTTGGCTTCGGCCTCTTTATCACCCTGGTTACGGTCCGGGTGATATTTCATGGCCAGGCGCTTGTAGGCCTTTTTGATTTCACGCTCTTCCGCTGATTTGGAAACGCCTAAAATCTCGTAATAGTCTTGCTTAGCCATCTCTTTTTATCTGCCCCTAACATGCGTGCACGGGCGGAGAGGAAACCTCTTCGCCCGTGCCAGTAATTACCCGTTCAAAGGGCGATTATTTTTTGTCTTTCACTTCTTCAAACTCAGCGTCGACAACGTCGTCATCTTTCGCGTTGTTTGCAGAAGCATCAGCGCCTGCTGCACCAGCCTGCTGCTGTGCGTGCTGCTGCTGAGCGATTTCCATCAGTTTCTGGGAAACCTGTGCCAGCGCCTGCATTTTCGCTTCGATATCCGCTTTGTCTTCACCTTTCAGAGAAGTTTCCAGCGCGGTCAGTGCAGACTCGATGGCAGTTTTGTCGTCAGCCGGCAGTTGGTCGCCTGCTTCTTCAACCTGCTTACGAGTGCTGTGCAGCAGATGGTCACCCTGGTTACGGGTCTGAACCAGCTCTTCAAACTTACGGTCAGATTCTGCGTTCGCTTCTGCTTCGCGAACCATTTTCTGGATTTCTTCTTCGTTCAGACCAGAAGAAGCCTTGATGGTGATCTTCTGCTCTTTACCGCTGTTTTTATCTTTCGCGGAAACGTGCAGGATACCGTCGGCATCGATGTCAAAAGTTACTTCGATCTGCGGCATACCGCGCGGAGCCGGGCTGATACCATCCAGGTTAAACTGACCCAGATCTTTGTTATCGGCAGCACGTTTACGTTCACCCTGCAGCACGTGGATGGTTACCGCAGACTGGTTGTCTTCAGCGGTAGAGAACACCTGGCTGTGCTTGGTCGGGATAGTGGTGTTTTTCGCGATCAGTGGCGTCATCACGCCGCCCATGGTTTCGATCCCCAGAGACAGCGGGGTAACGTCCAGCAGCAGTACGTCTTTCACATCACCAGTCAATACACCACCCTGAACGGCAGCACCGATTGCTACAGCTTCGTCCGGGTTAACGTCTTTACGCGGCTCTTTGCCGAAGAACTCAGCAACTTTCTTCTGGACCATCGGCATACGCGTCTGACCACCAACGAGAATAACGTCGTTGATATCAGAAACAGACAGGCCGGCGTCCTGCAGAGCAACTTTCAGCGGCTCGATAGAACGGTTAACCAGGTCTTCAACCAGGCTTTCCAGTTTCGCACGGGTCACTTTGATGTTCATGTGTTTCGGACCAGTCGCGTCTGCAGTGATGTACGGCAGGTTCACGTCGGTCTGCTGAGCGGAAGACAGCTCGATCTTCGCTTTCTCAGCGGCTTCTTTCAGACGCTGCATCGCCAGCGGGTCATTACGCAGGTCGATACCCTGATCTTTCTTAAACTCGTCAACCAGGTAGTTGATCATACGGCTGTCGAAGTCTTCACCACCCAGGTGGGTATCACCGTTGGTTGCCAGAACTTCGAAGGTTTTTTCGCCGTCAACTTCGTCGATTTCGATAATAGAGATATCGAAAGTACCACCACCGAGGTCATACACCGCGATAGTACGGTTGCCGACTTCTTTATCCAGACCGTAAGCCAGCGCAGCTGCGGTTGGTTCGTTGATGATACGTTTTACTTCCAGACCTGCGATACGACCGGCGTCTTTGGTTGCCTGACGCTGAGCATCGTTAAAGTATGCAGGAACGGTGATAACCGCTTCAGTTACCGGTTCACCCAGGTAATCTTCAGCCGTTTTCTTCATTTTTTTCAGCACTTCTGCAGAGATCTGCGGCGGTGCCATTTTCTGACCTTTTACGTCAATCCATGCATCACCGTTGTCAGCACCGATGATTTTGTACGGCATGATCGCTTCATCACGCTGTACTTCTTCGTCCTGGAAGCGGCGGCCAATCAGGCGTTTAATCGCAAACAGGGTGTTTTGCGGGTTTGTCACTGCCTGACGTTTAGCCGGCTGACCAACCAGAGTTTCACCATCCTGGGTATAAGCAATGATAGAAGGCGTGGTGCGATCGCCCTCGGCGTTCTCCAGCACACGTGCAGTAGTGCCATCCATAATCGCTACACAAGAGTTGGTAGTACCCAGGTCGATACCAATAATTTTACCCATCTAAACGTCTCCACTAAAAATTCGGTCATCATGTGGTTGTGAATCTGTAATAAGGGCGAAACGTGCGGTTTCAACTACCCTGAATCGTTTTTTTTCAGACTCACCACTGCGGTTGACTACTAAGTGGGGTCGTAACCCACTTCATCAAGGGGGGCATGAAAAATTTTTTTAGCGCAGAAGCAATAAATTTGCCGAAAAAAGGCACAAAACTACAAAAAATGAATAATCGCCAATCAAAATAAATTCATAAAACCGATTAATACGGTGCTGTCATTCACGCAAAAATTGTAATAAAAAGAAAAGATTACGTGAATGAATCGTTTTTATGTCGGCGGTAAAATAGCGCGAAGCCACACACTTTTGCAGCCGTCAAAGAGAAATTCCATGAAATCCGTTTTAACCCTTTCCGCCAGCCTGCTTATGGGCCTGCTGCTGAGCAGCGCCGCGCACGCTAACGATCATAAAGTTCTGGGGATGATTGCTATGCCCCGCAATGCAACCAACGATCTCACGCTCAAAATTCCCGTTTGTCGGGTGGTGAAACGTATTCAACTCACCGCCGATAGAGGCGATATTAACCTTAACGGCGCATCCGTTTACTTCAAAGCTGCGCGCACCTCCAGCCAAAGCCTGAATGTCCCGTCTTCCATTAAAGAGGGACAAACCACCAATTGGATCAACATTAATAGCGACAACGACAACAAACGCTGCGTATCCAAAATTACTTTTTCAGGCCAGTCGGTAAACTCCTCTGACATGGCGACGCTTAAAGTCATCGGCGACGACTAATTCCGCCCTTTTATTCAGAAGCCATAGAAAACATGAATGTCACGTATTTGCATGACGACGACCTCGACTTTCTGCAGCATTGCAGTGAGGAACAACTCGCCACGATTACTCGCCTGTTAACGCATAATGAAAAAGGCAAAGCTCGTCTGTCGAGCGTTCTGAGCCACAACGAATTATTTAAATCGATGGAAGGACACCCGGAACAGCACCGCCGCAACTGGCAACTGATCGCTGGCGAACTTCAGCATTATGGTGGCGACAGCATTGCCAATAAACTTCGTGGCCATGGAAAGCTGTATCGGGCGATTTTGCTGGATGTTTCGAAGCGCTTGAAGCTTAAAGCCGACAAAGCGATGTCCACGTACGAAATTGAACAGTATTTGCTGGAACACTTTCTACGGAATGCCTGGCAAAAAATGGATGCCGGGCATAAGCAGGAATTTCTGCAGGCGGTTGATGCAAAAGTCTCTGAACTGGAAGAGTTACTGCCGCTATTGATGAAGGATCGCCATCTGGCGACTGGCGTTTCTCACCTGCTCTCCAGCCAACTCACTCAGATCCTGCGTACCCATGCCGCAGTGAGCGTCATTGGGCATGGATTGCTACGCGGTGCTGGGCTTGGCGGCCCGGTCGGCGCGGCTTTAAACGGGGTTAAAGCAGTGAGCGGCAGCGCCTATCGCGTGACGATCCCGGTAGTACTACAAATCGCCTGTCTGCGCAGAATGATCAACCACGCGCAAGCGTGATGCCCATCACAGGGAAAATATTTCATTTTCCCTTCGTTAGATCATAGACAGTGCCCTCTCCCCTGATTATCATGCCGCGCCCCAAAGACAGTGATCGTTATTTGGGGAAACTATTTCACCATTCAATCAATGATGATTTTGAGGAATTATGGGCAACACTAAGTTGGCTAATCCGGCACCGCTGGGCCTGATGGGCTTTGGCATGACCACCATTCTGCTTAACCTGCACAACGCGGGTTTCTTCGCCTTTGACGTTATTATTCTGGCGATGGGCATTTTCTACGGCGGAATCGCGCAAATTTTTGCCGGTCTGCTGGAATATAAAAAAGGCAACACCTTCGGTTTAACCGCCTTTACCTCCTACGGTTCGTTCTGGCTGACGCTGGTTGCAATCCTGATCATGCCGAAAATGGGCCTGGCGGATGCAACCAATGGTCAGTTCCTGGGCGTGTACCTGGGTCTGTGGGGCGTGTTCACACTGTTCATGTTCTTTGGCACGCTGAAAGCTAACCGCGCGTTGCAGTTTGTCTTCCTGAGCCTGACAGTGCTGTTCGCACTGCTGGCGGTTGGCAACATTGCAGGTAACGAAGCGATCATTCACGTTGCTGGCTGGATTGGCTTAGTGTGTGGCGCAAGCGCCATTTACCTGGCGATGGGTGAAGTGCTGAACGAACAGTTTGGCCGTACCATCCTGCCGATCGGTGAAGCGCACTAATCTGACGCTATCCCCCCGAACGGGGGGATATTCCCTACAAGCGCTGTAACTCTCCCTGTACGCTCGTATCGCGATGATAAATATCCTGTCGCAGCCAAATCCCCAGACCTAACCCCACCAGCGATAACGCCAGCACATACCAGGCCGGAGCCATTGGCGACACGCTCATTAACATCGTCACGGCGATTGGTGTCAGACCACCAAAAATGGCGTACGACACGTTGTAAGAAAAGGAGATTCCGGTAAAGCGGACCTCTGCCGGAAACGCCCGCACCATCACATAAGGCACTGCTCCCACCACACCAACGCACAACCCTACCAGCCCGTATAACAAGAACAAGTGCTGAGGGTGGCTGCCGGTCAGGTGATAAAAAAACCAGCTTGAACAGGCCAGCAGCAGGCTGCCGACAATAAAGGTTTTGCTGGCGCCGACCCGGTCGACAATAAACCCGGCCAGCAAACACCCGACGCACAGCATAATGGTGGCGACACTGTTGGCCTGTAACGTTAGCGCGGGTGCAAAGCCATACTGCTTCTGCAACCAGACTGGCGACATCAGGATCACCACCACTATCCCGGCCGATAACAGCCAGGTCAGCAGCATGGAAATGACCACCGCTTTTTTATGTTTGCTCACCACCGACTTCACCGGTAGCTCTTGCGCCAGCGCTTTACGCTGCTGCATTTCGAGGAAGATAGGCGTTTCCTGCAACCAACGACGCAGGTACATCGCCACCAGACCAAACACGCCCCCCAGCAGGAACGGGATACGCCAGCCGTAGTCATGCACCGCCTGCTGCGTCAGGCTGGTATTCACCAGAGTTGCGACCACCGATCCCAGCAGAATCCCCACCGTCAGCCCGGCGGTCAGCGTGCCACAGGCAATGCCGATGCGGCGCTCCGGTACGTGTTCCGCCACGAACACCCACGCGCCCGGCACTTCTCCGCCGATGGCTGCGCCTTGCAAAATGCGCATCAGCAGTAATAGCAGCGGAGCGAGGATCCCCATTGAGGCGTAGGTAGGCAAAAGACCAATCGCCAGCGTCGGTATCGCCATCAGCAAAATGCTCAGGGTGAACATTTTTTTACGCCCGACCAGATCGCCAAAGTGCGCCATGATGATGCCACCCAGCGGACGCGCCAGATATCCGGCGGCAAAAATGCCGAAGGTTTGCACCTGACGTAGCCATTCAGGAATGTCTGCCGGGAAGAAGAGTTCGCCAACAACAGCGGCAAAGAAGACGAAGATAATGAAATCATAAAACTCAAGCGCACCGCCGAGAGCAGCAAGCGTAAGAGTTTTATAATCCTGGCGATTCAGCGGTCGAGTGTGTTGTGACATAGCAAACCATGAGTCAGTGGAGTTATTGAATCTGTCTGTCGATAAATGTAAAGCAAAAATTACTATATCGTAAACAATTCAATACTCCACCGTCATTGGCACTTATGTCACGATCGGGCTACTTTCAGGCGTTTGTATCGCGAATTGCGCTTTTAGGACGAAAAGATGCTACAACAGCCGGTGCGGTTTCCACATACGGCCCATCCAGCAACTGTATACAATACGGTACACTTGCAAAAATACCCGGCACGATAACCTTACCGTCGGCATCTTTCACGCCTTCCAGCGTTTCTTTGATCGATTTCGGCTGGCCAGGTAGGTTCAGGATCAGCGCCTGTTTACGAATCACACCAACCTGGCGGGAGAGAATAGCCGTTGGCACAAAGTGCAGGCTTATCTGGCGCATCTGCTCGCCAAAGCCCGGCATCTGGCGGTCGGCTACGGCAAGCGTGGCATCAGGCGTTACATCGCGGCGGGCCGGACCCGTTCCGCCGGTAGTCAGCACCAGATGACAGCTCATTTCATCAACCAGCTCACATAAGGTCTGTTCGATGATCGCCTGTTCATCCGGGATCAACCGCGTTAGCAGCTCAAAAGGGGTGGTAAGGGCAGATGCCAGCCACTCTTCAAGGGCCGGGATGCCTTTATCCTGGTAAACGCCGCTGGAAGCACGGTCAGAAATGGAAACCAGGCCAATGCGTAAAGTATTCATGATTATTCCGTTTAAACAGTCTCGTTAAACAGAATGATACACTGCGAAGGGAAGGACAGACAGGTTTCAGAAGAGGTAGCGTGACCCCTGTCAGGGCCACGCGTTAATGATTACAGCAGATCGCCGATCATTTTTTCCAGTTTACCCTGGTCTACAGCAAACTTACGGATACCGTCCGCCAGTTTGTCTACAGCCATCGGATCCTGGTTGTGCTGCCACAGGAACTCAGCTTCGGTGATGCGTGCAGGACGCGCTTTCACTTCGCCAGAGAAGGACAGTTTACGTTCGATAGTACCTTCGCTTTCCGCCAGCTCTTTCAGCAGTGCCGGTGCAATCGTCAGACGATCGCAGCCTGCCAGCTCAATGACTTCGCCGACGTTACGGAAGCTCGCCCCCATCACCACGGTTTCATAACCGTGCTGTTTGTAGTACTCGTAGATTTCGGTTACGGAAACCACACCCGGATCTTCTGCCGGTGCATACTCTTTCTTGTCGGTGTTAGCTTTGTACCAGTCCAGAATACGACCAACAAACGGAGAAATCAGGTATACGCCTGCTTCGGCACATGCACGCGCCTGCGCGAAGGAGAACAGCAGAGTCAGGTTACAGTTGATGCCTTCTTTTTCCAGCTGCTCAGCGGCACGAATGCCCTGCCAGGTTGAAGCCAGTTTGATCAGAATGCGATCGTTGCTGATGCCAGCATCGTTGTACATTTTGATCAGACGTTTTGCTTTCGCGATGGACGCGTCGGTGTCGTAGGACAGACGAGCGTCAACTTCAGTAGAGATACGACCCGGGACCAGTTTCAGGATCTCCAGACCGATATTTACTGCCAGTTTGTCGGTCGCGTCGACGATCTGCTGCGCGCGGTCATTGCTCTGCTGCTTAGCCCAGGCTACAGCGTCATCAATCAGCTTGCGGTATTCTGGGATCTGCGCTGCGTTAAGAATGAGAGAAGGGTTAGTTGTGGCATCCTGAGGCTGATACAGCTTCATTGCCGCGATGTCTCCGGTGTCGGCCACTACTGTGGTGAACTGACGAAGGGAGGTCAATTTGTCCGTCATGATAGCGATTCTCTTTAAACAGCTTGTTAGGGGGATGTAACCGATCTTCCCTGATGATAGCACGACGCACTCTCAGCGCAACCGCCTGGATTGTCCGACCAGCCGCTCAGCCCTGATTACGCATCTCACAGCCCGTGATGCGCAATTAAGGATATAACGATTGTTATGATAAACTCCCGCAATCAATCTGCTTATAAGGTATATACTGGTCGATAATTGGTAGCGCTTACACGGGATTATTCGCGCTTACCGGCATCAACAAGAGGGATGTTAATGCCTGATTTTTTCTCATTTATTAATGAAATACTCTGGGGTTCGGTGATGATCTACCTCCTGCTTGGCGCAGGATGTTGGTTCACCTGGCGTACAGGGTTCGTGCAGTTCCGCTACATTCGCCAGTTTGGCAAAAGTCTTAAAAACAGCATCAGCCCGCAACCGGGTGGTTTAACTTCCTTTCAGGCTTTGTGCACCAGTCTTGCCGCGCGCGTCGGTAGCGGAAATCTGGCAGGTGTGGCGTTGGCGATCGCCGCCGGCGGCGCGGGAGCCATTTTCTGGATGTGGGTCTCGGCGGTCATTGGTATGGCAACGTCATTCGCTGAGTGCTCGCTTGCCCAACTGTACAAAGAACGCGACAGCAAGGGACAGTTTCGCGGCGGTCCTGCATGGTATATGGCCCGTGGGCTGGGCATGCGCTGGATGGGCGTGCTGTTTGCCATCTTTTTGCTCATTGCCTATGGCCTGATTTTTAACAGCGTTCAGGCGAACTCGGTCTCTCGTGCGTTGACCTTTGCTTTTGACATCCCTCCCCTCTTATCCGGTATCGCACTGGCAATCGCGTCATTACTGGTCATCGTCGGCGGCATTAAAGGCGTTGCTCGCCTGATGCAATGGTTTGTTCCGATGATGGCGCTGCTGTGGGTTGGTTGCAGTATCGCCATCTGCCTTTGGCATTTTGGACAGCTCCCCGGCATTATCATGACCATCATTAAAAGCGCCTTTGGCTGGCAGGAGGCCGCGGCCGGTGCCGCCGGGTATACGCTCAGCCAGGCCATAGCCAGCGGCTTTCAACGCGGTATGTTCTCGAATGAAGCCGGAATGGGCTCGACCCCGAACGCAGCCGCGTCGGCAGCATCCTGGCCACCGCATCCTGCGGCACAAGGCATTGTGCAAATGATCGGTGTGTTAGGTGACACGCTGATTATCTGTACGGCCAGCGCAATGATCATTTTACTGGCGGGTAATGGCACCACTTATGTACCAATGGAAGGCATCCAGTTGCTGCAAAGAGCTATGGTAACGCTCACGGGTGAATGGGGAGCCGGATTCGTGGCTTTTATTGTGATTCTGTTTGCCTTTAGCTCTATCGTCGCCAACTACATCTATGCGGAAAACAACCTCATTTTCCTGAAGCTGGACAACATGCGCGTCATCTGGCTATTACGTATCGCTACCGTGAGTACCGTTGTTGGGGGAACGTTAGTCAGCTTCCCACTCGTCTGGCAGTTGGCCGACATCATTATGGCTTGTATGGCCATTACTAACCTGACGGCGATTCTGCTGCTTTCTCCGGTTGTCCATACCATCGCCAGCGATTATCTGCGCCAGCGTAAACTCGGGGTGCGCCCGGAATTCGATCCGCGCCGTTATCCTGATATCAGACAACAGCTTGCGCCCGATAGCTGGGATGAAACGCCGCGCGAATAGCGCGGCAATCGCAACCATCGATCAATTCAGTCGTTTTTTTTGCTAAAGTCGCAGTAAATTTCCTGCAAGGACTGGATATGCTGATTCTGATTTCACCTGCAAAAACGCTCGACTACCAAAGCCCGCTGGCAACGACACGTCATACGTTGCCCGAGTTGCTGGATCACTCCCAGCAGCTTATTCACGTGGCGCGCCAGCTCTCTGCACCGCAGATTGGCAAGCTGATGGGGATTAGCGACAAGCTGGCGGATCTGAACGCCACCCGTTTCCATGACTGGCAGCCTGACTTCACGCCGGACAATGCACGTCAGGCCATTCTGGCGTTTAAAGGCGACGTGTATACCGGGCTGCAGGCTGAAACCTTCAGCGAGGCGGATTTCGACTTCGCTCAACAGCATTTACGAATGTTGTCCGGGCTGTACGGCGTTTTACGTCCGCTGGATTTGATGCAGCCTTACCGTCTGGAGATGGGCATTCGTCTGGCTAATGCGAAGGGTAAAGATCTCTACCAGTTCTGGGGAGATACCATCACCGATAAACTTAACGAAGCACTTGAAGCGCAAGGCGACAGCGTGGTGATCAACCTCGCTTCGGATGAGTATTTTAAATCTGTGAAACCGAAAAAGCTCAATGCTGAGCTTATCAAACCGGTCTTCCTTGATGAGAAAAACGGCAAGTTCAAAGTCATCAGCTTCTACGCCAAAAAAGCGCGCGGCCTGATGACTCGCTACATTATTGAGAACCGCTTAACGCAGCCGGAGCAACTGACTGCATTTAACAGTGAAGGCTATTTCTTTGATGAAGAAGCATCAGGGAATGGCGAACTGGTATTTAAACGCCACGAGCAATAATTTACATGCCGGATGACGGCTAACGCCTTATCCGGCATGCAGATTTGTAGGCCCGCTAAGCAAAGCGCCAGCGGGCACAACCGTTATCCGCGGGTCATCATCAGCTTACGCAGCGCAGCAAAATCAGCAGGCAGGTGGTGAGAAAGCAGCGGCAGGTCCGCACGTTCCGCCAGTTCTTTTGGCAACGCCAGCGTCAGGTCAAGAATCTCTTCAACGCTTTCTTTAAACTTCGCCGGATGCGCAGTACCAAGGAACAGGCCGTATTCGCCAGGGTTTAGCTGATCACGCAGCGCGCGGTAAGCCACTGCCGCATGCGGCTCTGAGGTGTAGCCTATCTCATGTAACTCACGCATTGTGTCCTGGGTCGTCGCATCGTCGACAGCGGCATAACCCAGTTCATTCAGACGCCAGATTTTACGGCGGAACAGTTCCTCCACGCGCGGCCAGTTGTTCGGCTGGCTGACATCCATCGCATTCGACAACGTTGCCTGGGTCGCTTTCGGCGCCCACTCACCTTCTGCAAGGAAACGCGGAACCGTATCGTTAACGTTAGTCGCCGCGATAAAACGCTTCACCGGCAAGCCCAGTGATTTCGCCAGCAGCCCGGCGGTCAGATCGCCAAAGTTACCGCTGGGAACGGAAATCACCAGTTGATTACGCGCCTCTTGCGGCAGTTGGGCCACCGCCTCAAAGTAGTAACAGATTTGCGCCAGCAGACGGCTGATGTTAATTGAGTTAGCCGAGTTCAGTCCCAGAGCCACCTTCAGCTCTTCATCATCAAACGCCTGTTTCACCAGCGCCTGGCAGGCATCAAAATCGCCATCAATCGCCACAGTTTCAATGTTACCGCCCAGCGTACAGAACAGTTTTTCCTGTAATGGGCTGATCTTGCCATTCGGGTAGAGGATCACCACGCGTACATTTTTCAGGCCATAAAAGGCATGTGCAACCGCCGCACCTGTATCCCCGGAGGTCGCCGTCAGAATGGTGACCGGTTTGTCGCCGCTGATGTGCGTCAGCATCTGCGCCATAAAGCGCCCGCCAAAGTCTTTAAATGCAAGCGTTGGGCCGTGGAACAGTTCCAGACAGCCGACATCCGTGGCAACCTGAGCAACCGGTGCCGGAAAGGCAAATGCCGCACGCACGCGCTCTTCCAGAATTTCCTGAGGGATCTCGTCACCAATAAATGCGGACAGGATCTTAGCGCTGCGGCTAACAAAGTCCTGGTTCAGCATCTCATCGACTTCTGTCAGATTGAATTCCGGCAAATCATGCGGAAAAAACAATCCCTGATTCTTGCCAAGCCCTTGCGTGACGGCCTGTGCAAAGCTGACCTGTTCGTTGTGATCTTTCAGATTATACAGTTTCATTGATTATCCCAGTACCCGTGCGCCCGCCGTGTCCAGCCGGCAAATATGAACAAAGCCTTCCTGATTTTGCAGGTAATTTTTACCCAGCCAGTCTGCTACGCGCTGCGCCGTATCCGGTTTATCGCACAAGGCGAACAGCGTCGGCCCTGAGCCAGATATACCGCTGGCCAGTGCGCCAATTTCGGCTACCGCCTGACGCGCCTGGCTAAAGCCTGGCAGCAAGCGGGTACGATACGGCTCAGCAATGACGTCTTTCATCAGCTTCGCGGCCAGAAGAGGCTGACGGGAATAGCAGGCATGAATGAACCCAGCCAGATGCCGCCCGTGAGCGATACAGTCCTGACGACGATACTGCGCTGGGAGAATCGCCCGCGCTTCTGCCGTCGACACTTTAATCCCCGGATACGCCAGTACCCACAGCCACTCATCAAAGCCTGGCACCTGCTGGCTAATAATGCCGTTTTCTTCAATCATTAACTGCATGCCGCCCAAAAAGCACGGGGCAACGTTATCGTAATGAATACTGCCGGAGATACGCCCTTCAAGCTCGCCCATTATCGCCAACAGGCGCGTATCGTTGAGTGGCTTACCGCAGTGTTCGTTCATAGCGACTAACGCCGCCACGACGGAACAGGCGCTGGAGCCTAACCCGGAGCCAATCGGCATATTTTTTTCCAGCGTCATCGCCACCGGAACGCTTTTACCCAGCTCCTGACAGAATCGCTCCCAGCACTGGTAGACAATGTTTTCTCGCGGCTCAGACGGCAGCTTGTTGGCAAAACGGCCGAGGTTGTTCAGACTAAAATGGTCGGCCGCCTCAACGGACACCACATCGCCCAACAGCGAACCATCCACCGGAGTTACCGCCGCACCGAGCACATCAAACCCGACGCTCATATTGGCACTGGAAGCCGGGGCATAAACTCTCACCATGTCAGACTCCTAACTTCCATGAAAGGGTGCGTAGCAGGTCGGCAAAGACGCCCGCCGCCGTCACATCGTTACCCGCGCCATATCCGCGCAGAACCAACGGTAACGGCTGATAATAGTGGCTGTAAAACGCCAACGCGTTTTCACCGTTTTTCACTTTGAACAGCGGATCGTTGCCGTCTACTGCCTCTATTTTCACGCGACAGACGCCGTCCTCTTCAATATTGCCAACATAGCGCAATACTTTCCCCTCATCACGGGCTTTCGCCACGCGCGCGGCAAAGGCGTCATCCAGCTGCGACAATTTCGCCATAAACGCGGAAACATCACCGGAATCATCAAACTCTTTTGGCAGAACCGGCTCAATGACAATGTCAGAAAGCTCCAGCTCACGACCGGTTTCACGGGCCAGGATCAGCAGCTTACGAGCCACATCCATACCAGAAAGATCGTCACGCGGATCGGGTTCGGTATAGCCCATCTCACGCGCCAGGGTTGTGGCCTGCGAGAAGCTCATGCCTTCATCCAGCTTGCCGAAAATAAACGACAATGAGCCAGAAAGAATGCCTGAGAATCGTTGCAGTTCATCGCCCGCGCTGAGCAGATTTTGCAGGTTTTCAATAACCGGCAAGCCCGCGCCCACGTTGGTGTCGTACAGGAATTTACGACGAGACTTCGCGGCGGCAAAACGCAGCTGATGGTAGTAATCCATCGACGACGTGTTGGCCTTTTTGTTCGGCGTAACCACATGGAAGCCTTCGCGCAAAAAGTCGGCATACTGGTCTGCTACCGCCTGGCTTGACGTACAGTCGACAATCACCGGATTGAGCAGATGGTATTCTTTCACCAGACGAATTAAGCGCCCAAGATTGAAAGGCTCTTTCGCGCTCTCCAGCCCCGACTGCCAGTTTTCCAGATTCAGACCGTGGACGTTGGTCAGCAGGGCCTTCGAGTTCGCCACGCCGCACACGCGCAGATCGATATGCTTCTTTTTGAGCCAGGTTTGCTGACGTTTAAGCTGCTCCAGCAGCGCACCGCCCACGCCGCCTACGCCAATCACAAACACTTCAATCACCTGGTCGGTGTTGAACAGCATTTGATGGGTCACGCGTACGCCGGTGGTCGCGTCATCGTTATTCACCACCACCGAAATAGAACGCTCAGACGAGCCCTGGGCGATCGCTACAATATTGATGTTCGCACGAGCCAGCGCGGCAAAGAACTTCGCCGAGATGCCGCGCAGGGTGCGCATACCATCGCCAACGACCGAGATGATGGCCAGACGCTCAGTCACCGCCAGCGGCTCCAGCAGGCCTTCTTTCAGTTCGAGATAGAATTCATCCTGCATGGCGCGTTGCGCACGCGCACAGTCGCCCTGCGGGACGCAGAAGCTGATGCTGTATTCAGAAGAGGATTGGGTGATCAGCACTACCGAGATGCCCGCACGCGACATTGCAGCAAAAACGCGCGCCGCCATGCCCACCATGCCTTTCATTCCAGGGCCGGAGACGCTAAACATCGCCATGTTATTAAGGTTAGAAATACCTTTTACCGGCAAATCATCGTCATCACTGCTGGCACCGATCAGCGTACCGGGCGCTTGTGGATTGCCGGTATTTTTAATCAGGCACGGGATCTGGAACTGGGCAATAGGGGTAATGGTGCGCGGGTGCAGCACTTTGGCGCCGAAGTAAGAAAGCTCCATCGCTTCCTGATAAGACATCGACTTCAGCAGTCGGGCGTCGGGTACCTGACGTGGATCGCAGGTATATACACCGTCAACATCGGTCCAGATCTCACAACAATCAGCGCGCAAACAGGCGGCCAGTACAGCGGCAGAGTAGTCAGAACCATTTCGCCCCAGCACCACTAACTCACCTTTTTCATTTCCGGCGGTAAACCCTGCCATCAGAATCATGTGGTCCGCAGGAATACGGCTGGCGGCAATGCGGCGCGTAGATTCGGCAATATCAACAGTAGATTCGAGGTAATGGCCGACTGCCAGCAATTTCTCCACCGGGTCGATGACCGTCACGTTATGCCCGCGTGCTTCCAGCAGGCCGGCCATGATAGCAATCGACATTTTTTCACCACGGCAGATAAGCGCGGCATTGATGCTGTCCGGGCACTGTCCCAGCAGGCTGATGCCGTGCAGGACGTGCTTAATCTGGGCAAATTCTTGTTCAACAAAGGCTTTGAGCTGCGCCAGCGGGAAACCCGGCTGTGCGGCGGCAAGCCCCACCAGCAGCTCAGAGAAAATACGTTCGGCGTCGCTGATATTGGCTAAAGCATCCTGACCACCGATGGTCTTCTCAATCATTGCCACCAGATGGTTGGTAATTTTTGCGGGGGCAGAGAGAACGGTCGCGACCTGCCCCTGTCTGGCATTGCTTTCCAGAATATCGGCAACCCGCAGAAAGCGCTCTGCATTTGCCACTGATGTACCGCCGAACTTCAACACTCGCATGGTTTACCTCATTGCCTTTGGTCGAAAAAAAAGCCCGCACTGTTTAGGTGCGGGCTTTTTCTTGTGTTTCCTGTACGCGTCAGCCCGCACCGTTACCTGTGGTAATGGTGATGGTTGTGGTAATAGTGATGCTGATGCGTTTCATGATGTTGTGTGCTCTGTAATTATTATCTGTCTGTCTTGTATTCTTTTAGGGTTAAAGTATCTGCTGACCTAAGTCAATAAATTTTTAAATTGATCACATTCCGAAACTTGTTCACGAGCAACTGCTTGCCCTTTTACTTTCAACCAATACAGCATGTCCAGCCCACTTGAACCAAGAACAAAACACTACACAACAAAAACTGTTCAAAATTTTATTTTGTGATGTTTTTTTCAATATCATGTAAAAAACGGTGCAACATTGCCGTGTCTCGCTGCCCCAACAGACCCATTCGCTGTTGCAACCAGTCCGTGAGTTTAATGTCGTCAGAAACGTTCAGCGTGGCTAATAAACGCATAACGCGTTCGCGCAATGCCTGGAGCTGAAGTTCATCCGTCACTTCACTTTTTTTGGCCGGTTGTTGTATTAAACCTGCTAATTGATAGCAATACACCATCACCGCCTGCCCCAAATTGAGTGAAGGATAGTCAGCGACCATCGGTACAGCAGTGAGTACATCTGCCAGCGCTAATTCTTCATTGGTCAGCCCCGAATCTTCACGACCAAACACCAGCGCCGCGTGATCCATCCACGCTGATTTCTCCTGTAACAGGGGAACCAGTTCGACCGGGGTGGCGTAATAATGGAACTTCGCCCGGCTACGCGCGGTGGTCGCAACGGTAAAATCAACGTCGTGAAGCGCCTCGGCCAACGTTGGAAAAACGTTAATATTATCAATAATGTCGCCCGAACCATGCGCGACCCATCGCGTGGCGGGTTCCAGGTGAGCCTCGCTATCAACGATCCGTAATTGAGTGAATCCCATGGTCTTCATCGCACGGGCAGCCGCACCAATATTTTCCGCTCTGGCAGGGGCAACCAGAATAATTGTTAAACGCATTTCGATACTCTTTTTGGTCAGTCTGCGAGTAATAATGTGACGCACGTCAACATATTACGCAGCGCAAATTTACATTTTTTTAACAGAAGTCACTGAAAAAGGATTTCGCATCCGATAAAAAATGCTAAACTATTTCCAAACTGTACTATTGCTTTTTATGTTAACAAAAGTTGTATATCCCTCTGTTTATCCATGATAATTTATTTTAAAATGGATCGCATTGGTTGGATTCATTACATTTATTAATTAGCTCGTGCAACTAGTTGTAATATTGCAATTTTGTGATGAAAGCAAACATTTGGATACGTTGATTTCATCAAACTGTTAACGTGCTACAATTGAACTTGATATATGTCAACGAAGCGTAGTTTTATTGGGTGTCCGGCATGTCTTAGCCTGTTATGTTGCTGTTAAAATGGTTAGGATGACAGCCGTTTTTGACACTGTCGGGTCCAGAGGGAAACTACCCACGACCAAGCTAATGATGTTGTTGACGTTGATGGAAAGTGCATCAAGAACGCAATTACGTACTTTAGTCATGTTACGCCGATCATGTTAATTTACGGCATGCATCAGGCAGGTCAGGGACTTTTGTACTTCCTGTTTCGATTTAGTTGGCAATTTAGGTAGCAAACATGCAGACCCCGCACATTCTTATCGTTGAAGACGAGTTAGTAACACGCAACACGTTGAAAAGCATTTTCGAAGCAGAAGGCTATGATGTATTCGAAGCGACAGATGGCGCGGAAATGCATCAGATTCTCTCTGAATATGACATCAACCTTGTGATTATGGATATCAATCTGCCTGGGAAAAATGGCCTCCTGTTAGCGCGCGAACTTCGCGAACAAGCTAACGTTGCGCTGATGTTCCTGACGGGCCGTGATAACGAAGTCGATAAAATTCTCGGCCTCGAAATCGGCGCAGACGATTACATCACCAAGCCGTTTAACCCGCGCGAACTGACTATCCGTGCTCGTAACCTGCTGTCCCGTACCATGAACTTGGGTACTGTCAGCGAAGAACGCCGTAGCGTCGAAAGCTACAAGTTCAACGGCTGGGAGCTGGACATCAACAGCCGCTCTCTGATTGGTCCTGACGGCGAGCAGTATAAACTGCCACGCAGCGAATTCCGTGCCATGCTTCACTTCTGTGAGAACCCGGGCAAAATCCAGTCTCGCGCAGAACTGCTGAAAAAAATGACCGGTCGCGAACTGAAGCCGCATGACCGTACCGTTGACGTGACTATCCGCCGCATTCGTAAACATTTCGAATCAACGCCGGATACGCCAGAAATCATCGCCACCATTCACGGTGAAGGCTACCGTTTCTGCGGCGACCTGCAGGATTAATTCAATCCTCACTGGTAAAAAAACGGCGCGTTATGCGCCGTTTTTCATTTCACCACCGCCCTATTTCCACAAGCGAAACGCGTCACTCTGTGCAGGCTGAGGCTCCGGAATTTCTGTCGGCTTTGGTTTTGGCTGTGCCAGCGAGTGCCAGTCAAGATGACGCGTCAGGAACATCACGCCACACAACGCGACCAACAGCACGCCGGTTCCCAACAGTAAAGAGCTGTCCTGTGAACGTAGCAGCACCCACATCACGCCATCCAGCGCCAGTAGCGCCACGGTAAACAAAATACTGTTCCGCCAGCTCTGCAATATCGCCTGCAGATACACACCGTTCATCAATGCGCCCACAAGGCTTGCCGTTATCCACGCGGCGGTAAAACCAATGTGTTCTGACAACGCCAGCAGCAACAGATAAAACATCACCAGCGATAACCCCACCAGCAGGTACTGCATCGGGTGCAGTCGAAGGCTGGTCATGCTTTCAAGCACAAAAAAAGACATAAAGGTCAGCACAATCAGCAAAATGGCATATTTTGTCGCCCTGTCCGTCAGTTGATATTGATCCGCAGGCGTGGCGACAGCAACGCTAAATGCAGGCATTCCCTCCCAGCCAATCTTTTCACCATCAAAGCGTTCGCCGAGGTTATTGGCAAACCAACTGCTTTGCCACTGGGCATTGAATCCAGACTCACTGATTTCGCGCTTCGCCGGAAGAAAATCTCCAAGAAAGTTGGGATGCGGCCAATTGCTGGTTAAGGTCATTTCACTGTTTCGGCCAACCGGAACGACGGAAAAGTCGCCGGTGCCGCTCAAATTAAGCGACAGCGCCATGCTGAGATTTTGCGCCGTCCAGCTCGCGTCGGGCAGCGGAATATGGATCCCCTGAGCACGACCAGCCAGCCCCGTTCCAGGCTCAACGGCCAGCGACATGCCGTTAACCAGGGGGGCTTTCACCACGCCGATCCCACGCGCATCACCCACGCCCACCACAATAAACGGTTTGCCCAGGCTGACATTGGGATGGTTTAAATCACTCAAACGTTCAGCGTTAAACTCAGCTTTCACCGCCAAATCGTTATGCCAGACCTGGCCTTCATAAATACCAATTTTACGCGCTTCAACGTTTTGGCTTCCCTCAACGACCAACGATTCCGGTAACCAGAAATGGATATAGCTGCGCTTACGCTGGACCTCTTTACCCTCCTCCAGCTCGGTATAAAGTTCCGTCACCGGAATGGCAATCAACGGGCCGACCATCTTTTGCGGTCCGCTGGTGCTCTGGCGGATTGCATCTTCAACATCATTGCGATAGTCCGATCGCTCAACGATTATCTGCCTGACCATTGTCAGGGGAATTAACAACAGCAGCATAGCGCCGCCTAAGGTGACGATTTTCCAGAACAGGGGTGATTTCAACATAGCGTTCTCCTTTGCAATACCAGCAAGGTAGAACAACTATGTGCGGGGAATTTGAAGTTATGTGAAGTGACGGTGAAGCGTAAACGAAGCCTGTGCGCCGCCTTCCGGTCGATTGCGTAAGGTCACCGAGCCTGCATGCAGTCGCGCAACCTCACTGACAAACGCCAGTCCCAATCCGCTGCTCTTAAGCCCATTTTCACGGGGCAGCGAGTAGAAGCGTTCAAAAATACGCGGCAACGCAAAATCAGGGATCCCGCTGCCGCTGTCGGTAACCTGCAATATGATCTGCTCTTCGTGCTGATGCGCACTCAGCACAATCGTCCCGTCCGGTGGCGTAAAATCGATAGCGTTGTCGAGCAAATTCCCCAATGCCTGCTCCAGCAGCGCGGGATCGGCATCAACGCTAAGCGATGAAGGCATAATGGTCAGCGTGATGTTTTTTGCCGCCAGCTGCACGCTCCGGACCTCTTTGAGCTGGGCAAACAGCGCATCTACCGCCACTGGCGTCAACGTAATGTCCTGTCGATTCTCCAGTCGCGCCTGGCGTAACAAGGTTTCAACCAGCGCCTGCATGCGCGCATTTTGCGTCAGAATATTATCAGTAAAACGCGCAACCACGTTCGGCGGCGGGCCTTCGCGCAAAATTTCCGCCGCGCCGCGAATGGCCGCCAGCGGGCTTTTGAGTTCGTGCGTTAATGCATAAACGTATTGCTCAATATAATTCTTGCCCTCCAGCTTCAGACGCATACTTTCCAGCGCCTGCGCCAGTTTACGTAACTCGCTGCTGCCTAAATCAGGCAGTGCGACGGGGCGGTTCTCGGTCACAGAGTCGGCATAACGCGCCAGCCGGGCAATGGAACGGTTGATCCACCATACCATTCCGGCGCCAATCACTAAGGCGATCCCCAGCAATACGGCGCTGGCCCACAGCATCCGCCGTTCACTGCGTTTAATCACCGGCGCCATCGCCGCATTGGGTTTGCCGACGCTAAGCACCCCAATAATACGCCCGCCGTCAACGATCGGCGCGGCAACGTACATCACCGAACTTTCCGGATCGTTCGGATTCTGCAACGTACTGCGGGCACCATACTGCCCACGCAACGTTAACCACACATCATTCCAACGGGAGTAGTCCTGGCCGACCGCCTGGTTAGCGGAATCAAACAGCACCTTGCCCTGCGCGTCCGTCATGTAGACATGGTATTCATTACGCACTTTGTTAATGCCGCTGATATTGGCATGGAATGGGCGGTTATGCAGTTGGGAAAATGCCTGCGCCAGCTTACCGTTGGCGGGAGCGTCAGAGAGTAAATCATCACGCGCCAGCGCAGCCAGCAGCGTGGCGGTATCAATCAATGTGCCTTCAGTCGCCCGGCGGACGCCAGGCTTAATTTCCTGCACAAAGATCGACAACACGAACCAGGCGGCAACGGCGACAATCAGGAAATAGCCGAGCAGCAAACGCATACCAATGCGCATCAGACGCTCCTCAGGCTGTATCCCATACCGCGATGCGTATTAATAGGGGAAAACTCGGGGTTGATGGCGCGCAGCTTGGCGCGCAGCGTTTTGATGTGGGTATCGACCGTTCTGTCGAAGGTGTCCTGCGCATCGGCCCAGACTAAATCCATCAATTGCTGGCGAGAGTAAATGCGCCCCGGCGACATCAGCAGCGTTTTCAGCAACAGGAATTCATAGCGCGTCAGAGTTAACGGTATACCGAACCAGGTAATCTGCGCGGCCAGCTCATTAAGCTCAAAATCCCCGCAGCGCGTCGTTGAGGAAGGAGAGGCGAATTTTTGCACCCGCCGCAGCAGCGTGCGGACGCGGGCGCACACCTCGCGCGGAGAGAAGGGTTTGGCAACATAATCATCCGCGCCGATTTCCAGCCCCAGCAGACGATCCACTTCATCGCTGCGCGCGGTGAGAAAGAGGATCGGCAATGCCGGATGGCGTTCAAGTAAACGTCGACACAGTTCAAAACCGCTGATATCCGGCAGGCCGACGTCCAGAATTATCGCATCGGGACATCTCTGGCGCGCATTTTCCAGCACCGGTAGCCCGCGCTCGAACGCTTCTACGCTAAAACCTTCCTGCTGCAGCATATAGATAAGCGTATCGGCGATTCCCTGCTCATCCTCAACCAACCAGATCAACGGCTGTTGCATTTTGCTTCCTTGTTATTGCCGCCACGGCATAATGGGCACAGCGCTGATGGCATTTTTGGGCGATCCATCAACCACTTTATCTGAATAGGCCAGATAGGCCAGCGCATTACGTTTTGCGTCATAAAAACGTACGACCTGTAAGGATTTAAACACCAGCGAGGTCCGTTTTTTAAACACCACTTCGCCTTGCGCTTTACCGTTCTTGATTCTGTCGCTCAGTTCCACCGGTCCCACCTGCTGGCAGGAGATGGCGGCATCAGAGGTATCCTCAGCCAGCCCCAGCCCACCTTTGATGCCGCCGGTCTTGGCACGACTCACGTAGCAGGTCACATTGGTTACATCCGGATCGTCAAACGCCTCGACCACAATTTTATGGTCCGGCCCAAACATTTTGAACACCGTATCGACAGATCCAATCTGCTCCGCATGGGCGACCTGCGCCAACATCAGCAAAATTGAGGAAATGGCTAAGCTCTTATATTTCATATTGTTACCATTCTTAAAAGTTACTCTGAGTAATTATTCGACATTCTAAGATAAAACGTATACAGATCACAGGATTACAATAATCACGCTTTCGAATGTCCAAAAAAAGCATTTATGAGCAAAAAAAACACTGAATGCTAAAACAACAAAAAATGCTATTATCCTCATACCTGACGTCAGGTACTCGTTGTTGAAAGGATGAGGATATTTTATGGATCAGGCTGGCATTATTCGCGACCTATTAATCTGGCTGGAAGGTCATCTGGATCAGCCTTTGTCGCTTGACAATGTGGCGGCAAAAGCAGGCTATTCCAAGTGGCACCTGCAGAGAATGTTTAAGGACGTGACGGGCCATGCTATTGGCGCCTATATCCGCGCCCGTCGTTTATCGAAATCCGCAGTGGCGCTTCGCCTGACTGCGCGCCCTATTTTGGATATTGCCCTGCAATACCGCTTCGACTCTCAACAAACCTTTACTCGCGCGTTCAAGAAACAGTTTTCCCAAACGCCTGCGCTGTATCGTCGCTCCCCGGAATGGAGTGCGTTTGGTATTCGC
Source organism: Citrobacter sp. wls615 (assembly GCF_005281355.1). Taxonomy (NCBI): domain Bacteria; kingdom Pseudomonadati; phylum Pseudomonadota; class Gammaproteobacteria; order Enterobacterales; family Enterobacteriaceae; genus Citrobacter; species Citrobacter sp. wls615. The sequence continues at coordinate 43,728 of NZ_SZXM01000056.1, forward strand.
CCGCCAATGCGACTGGGTGAATTTGCTATGCCTGCGCACGAGTTTGTCACGCTTGAAGATACGCAACTGCTCGGCACCACACAAAGCTATTCCTGCTCGCTGGAACAGATTTCAGATTTCCGTCATGAAATGCGTATTCAGTTCTGGCGCGACTTCCTTGCTCAGGCTCCTGCGATCCCGCCAGTGCTGTACGGGCTTAACGAAACGCGTCCAAGCATTGAAAAAGATGACGAACAGGAAGTGTTTTACACCACAGCACTGACGCCGGAACAGGCCAATGGTTATGTGCAATCGGCGCAGCCTATCCTGTTACAAGGTGGCGAGTACGTGATGTTTACCTACGAAGGGCTGGGAACCGGCGTGCAAGAGTTTATCCTGACGGTTTACGGCACATGCATGCCGATGCTGAACCTGACGCGCCGTAAAGGACAGGATATCGAGCGATACTACCCGGCAGAAGATGCCAAAGCGGGAGATCGCCCGATCAACCTGCGCTGCGAATTCCTGATTCCAATTCGCCGCTAGCGCTGCAGTTCATCCAACGCAGGGGCGTCCAGATGTGAGATGTCCCCTGCCGTTTCAACGACCCATCCCGGCGCCAGCCATAAGCTTTCCTGGTAATCAACGCGAGAAATAGAACAGTTGCGCAGACGCAAGCGACGTTCAGCCCATGCCGGTAATCCCAGAATCGTACTCACCAGGCAACCCAGCGCGATACCGTGACTGACCAGCAGCGGACGACTTCCCGGCGGCAATTCCAGACAGGATGCCAGCGCCGCGTTGACGCGATCGCTCAATTCCTGCATCGATTCCCCTTCCGGGATACGCCCATCCACCGTGCCGTTCACCAACTGGCGACGCCAGCCCTCTTCCTCTGGCGTCAGCGTATCGATGTGACGTTTTTCCAGCACACCCATATTTAGCTCGCGCAGGCGGGAGTCATAGGTGATATCACAGCCACAGGCCTGGGCGATGATTTCTGCGGTGCGTCGTGTACGACCGAGATCGCTACTGATGACATGCGTAATACCAAACGAGCGGGCGCGTTCACCCACCTGCATGGCTTGTTGTTCACCTTTAGCGGTTAGTGGGCTGTCTGACTGGCCTTGAATACGTCGCTCGGCGTTCCACTGCGTTTCGCCATGGCGAACAAGGTATACCTGTAACATGCTTTTTTTCCGTTATATACTCGTCATACTTTGAGTAGACTCTGCGATGAATTTTCAAACTGAGCTTAATTATGCACAAGGTTATCTCTGCGACCACCAATCCTGCCAAAATTCAGGCAATTCTGCGGGCATTTGAAGAGATTTTCGGGGAAGGATCCTGCCATATTGAACCCGTCGCCGTCGAGAGTGGCGTGCCGGAACAACCTTTCGGAAACCAGGAAACGCGCACTGGCGCACGAAATCGCGTTGATAACGCTCGCCGCCTGCACCCGCAGGCTGATTTCTGGGTCGCCATTGAAGCAGGAATTGACGATGACGCCACCTTTAGTTGGGTGGTGATTGATAACGGCATTCAGCGTGGTGAAGCCCGTTCAGCCACGCTGCCATTGCCTACTGTCATTCTCGACAGAGTCCGCAAAGGTGAAGCGCTCGGCCCGGTGATGTCGGACTATACAGGTATTGATGAGATTGGCCGTAAAGAGGGCGCAATCGGCGTCTTTACCGCGGGCAAGCTGACGCGCTCAAGCGTCTATCACCAGGCGGTAATTTTGGCGCTCAGCCCGTTTCATAACGCGGTGTATTTATAGCATTGTGCCGGATGTTCAATCGTAGGCCGGATAAGGCAAAGCCGCATCCGGCGGATCAATTTTTCCCGAGCAACACCTGCTCCAGCCACTGACGCAGATCCACCGGTGCGGATTTGAGGCTGTTCGACCCTCGCGTAATAGTGGCAATCCCCGCCCCGAGCTCGTTTTTAAGCTCACGCTGGCTCATCTCGCCGCGCAACAGCTCTTCAATGATACGCACACGCGTACCCAACGCTTCACGCTCATCCGGCGTTAACATCAAATTGAGCAGTGGCAGGTGTAAATCTTGTTCGTAGGCGTGTTTAAGCAGATCGACAAAACGTAACCACTCCTGGTGACGTTGTTCTGCCATCTCTGCTGAATAGGGTGATTGCTGAGTCATAAGATATCGCCATCGTTGCGGGGGGAAGCGCGCTTGCCTCCCCCTTTTGTACTCTTTAACGAGTACGATAGCATAACACAATCGATACGATCAGTAACGACGTTGCCATTCTGCGTCGCTCATCAACTCCGGTTTATCGCCGAGGAAATAGCGATAGTACGCATCGTAAGCCAGCACATTCTTCACGTAGCCACGCGTCTCTGAGAACGGAATACTTTCGACAAACGCGACGGCATCAATGCGGCCAGCGCTATTGCCAAGCCAGGTGCGAACGCGCCCCGGACCGGCGTTATAGGCCGCCGACGCAAAAATGCGGTTATTACCGAATTGCTGGTAAACATACTGCAAATAGCTGGTTCCGATGTTGATGTTGGTATCAGGATCCAGTAGCTGGCTCGGGCTGCTGTAACCCGGAATCGAGAACATTTTCACCGTATGCGTCGCCGTGCCCGGCATAATCTGCATCAGCCCGCTGGCGCCGACCGGCGATTTCACTTTCGGGTTCCAGGCGCTTTCCTGACGCGCTATCGCCATCGCATAGCTCGGCTGTATATCCTTGCCGCTGGTGTAGCGGGTAAACAGATCCTTGTAGGCCAGCGGGAAGCGCTCTTCCAGATGATCCCACAGCTTACCGGCAATCGTCGCCTGCACGCTCAGATCCCACCAGTGATTGTTGAACGCGTAACGCGCCAACTGAGCCTGCTCGGACCTGGTACGGCTGGTGACCAGATTCGCCCATTCACTGCGCGCGGTATTATCCATGTTCCAGTACATCAGCTCGCGCACGCGCGCCATTTCCGGGCCTTGAGTCAGCGCAGAATCAACGTTCTCTGGCGCTTTATCCACTTTCAGCTCGTACTCTTCGCCCAGACGCTGTGCCGCCACCATCGGATAGAAACCACGCTGCTGCATGAGCTGGTGCAGGATCTCTTTGGCTTCCGCATCGCGTCCGCGCTCCAGCAGCAGATCCGCCTGCCAGTAGCGCCACTCGTCTTTTTCTTTTGCTTCCATTGGCAGACGCGCCAGCCAGGTATTCAGGCCTCGACGATCGCCGGTTCCCAGCGCCATGCGCACGCGGCGCTCCACAAGCGAAGTGGAATTGGAGCGCATAATCGCATCATCACGCCATTTGGCCTGCTCGTCGGTGACGTCATTGCCCATCAGACGCCAGGCAACAATGTCGCGCAGTTCCTGGGTTTGCTCGTCATTAAGCTGTTGCGCCTGCACCAGGGACGGGATCATCAGGCGGGCGTTTTCTACATCCTGACGCGCCACGCTGGCAAAGGCGACCGCCGCCATCTGTCGGGTGAAATCCGTGGCACCGGTGGTGCGTGCAAAAGTCATCACCGAATTCGGATCGTTGGCCAGCGAGATGATCGCAGAGGCAATGGTTTGGTATTGCGCGGGCATCTGTCCGGCCAGCGCCGTCACCAGACCGGTATTCCCGGCTTTCATCGCCAGACGAATACGCTCCAGATACGCCAGCGGATCCTGAGTGCCTGAGGCGCGCCATACGCCAAATAATTTGTCACAGGCGTTCGGCTGACTTTTCCCGGTCAACCACAGTTCTTTCGCGCCCTGCCAGGCTTCTTCGGTTTGTCCGGTACTCCATTTTGCGAAGTAATAGTTACATTGCGCTTCCGTGGTACCCGGTTTTTCCGGGCTGAACGCCAGCAGTCCACGCCAGTCTTCGCGGCGCGCCAGTTCATTCACGAAACGCGATTGCAACGTACGCGCCGGAGGCAGCGTCGGGTTGGCGCGCACAAAATTGGTGACAGTAATCGTGGGCTGATTCATCAGGTCGTCAGTGATCTGACGATATTCCAGATACGGGTACAGAGGATAGTTCTTCAGGCCGGGCATCATCTGCTCTACGACATCCATCTGTCGGTTGTCCCAGGCTTGCTTAATTTGCGCATAGCGATTGCGCTGCTCATCCAGGGAATCGGCTCGCGCCACTTGACTGACTGTCAGCAGACATACGCTGGCTGCCAGCAGGCGCCAGGTAAATTGATTGGCTTTGTCCACAAGCTCTTCCTCTTCTCATGTTACGTCTGTGCAGCATCATGCCGCTTAATTAATTCATGCTAACCAGACATTGCAGAATGCGCCACGTCACGGACACTTTTTTACTTTTGTTGCGAGTGAGATCTGCTGGCTGGGATTGGGCAATGAAAAAGGCTACACTTCGCCTTTGATAACTCTATTCATCACTATAAAAGAGGCGAAGTCCACGTGGCTCAATTCGTTTATACCATGCATCGTGTCGGCAAAGTCGTTCCGCCGAAACGTCATATTCTTAAAAACATCTCACTGAGCTTCTTCCCTGGCGCCAAAATCGGTGTTCTCGGTCTGAACGGTGCGGGTAAATCTACCCTGCTGCGCATCATGGCCGGTATTGATACCGATATCGAAGGTGAAGCTCGCCCACAGCCCGGCATTAAAATCGGTTACCTGCCGCAGGAACCAAAACTGAACCCGGAACATACCGTTCGAGAATCCGTTGAAGAAGCGGTTGCCGAAGTGGTTAGTGCACTGAAAGGTCTGGATGAAGTGTACGCCAAGTACGCCGAGCCGGACGCCGACTTCGATAAACTGGCCGCACAACAGGGCAAGTTTGAAGAAATTATCCAGGCGCACGACGGCCATAACCTGAACGTGCAGCTTGAGCGCGCCGCTGACGCCCTGCGTCTGCCGGACTGGGACGCTAAAATTGAGAATCTCTCCGGTGGTGAACGCCGCCGCGTTGCGCTGTGCCGTCTGCTGCTGGAAAAACCAGACATGCTGCTGCTCGACGAACCGACCAACCACCTGGATGCGGAATCCGTCGCGTGGCTGGAACGCTTCCTGCACGACTTCGAAGGCACCGTGGTGGCGATCACCCACGACCGTTACTTCCTCGACAACGTTGCCGGCTGGATCCTGGAGCTTGACCGCGGCGAAGGTATTCCGTGGGAAGGTAACTACTCTTCCTGGCTTGAGCAAAAAGATCAGCGTCTGGCCCAGGAAGCCTCTCAGGAAGCGGCTCGCCGTAAATCCATTGAGAAAGAGCTGGAGTGGGTGCGTCAGGGCGCTAAAGGCCGTCAGTCTAAGGGTAAAGCCCGTCTGGCACGCTTTGAAGAGCTGAACAACACCGAATACCAGAAACGTAACGAAACCAACGAACTGTTTATTCCACCTGGAGCACGTCTGGGCGATAAAGTCGTTGAAGTCACCAATCTGCGTAAATCCTACGGCGATCGCGTGCTGATTGACGACCTGAGCTTCTCCGTGCCGAAAGGCGCAATTGTCGGCATCATCGGTCCGAACGGCGCGGGTAAATCTACCCTGTTCCGTATGATGTCCGGCCAGGAACAGCCTGACAGCGGCACCATCACGCTGGGTGAAACCGTCAAACTGGCCTCCGTTGACCAGTTCCGTGACGCCATGGACAACAGCAAAACCGTGTGGGAAGAAGTTTCCGGCGGGCTGGATATCATGCGCATTGGCAACACCGAGATGCCAAGCCGTGCCTACGTGGGCCGCTTCAACTTCAAAGGTGTGGATCAGGGCAAACGCGTCGGCGAGCTGTCCGGTGGTGAGCGTGGTCGTCTGCACCTGGCGAAGCTGCTGCAGGTTGGCGGCAACATGCTGCTGCTCGATGAACCAACCAACGACCTGGATATCGAAACCCTGCGCGCGCTGGAAAACGCCCTGCTGGAGTTCCCGGGTTGCGCGATGGTTATCTCGCACGACCGTTGGTTCCTTGACCGTATCGCCACCCACATTCTGGATTACCAGGACGAAGGTAAGGTTGAGTTCTTCGAAGGTAACTTTACCGAATACGAAGAGTACAAGAAACGTACGCTGGGCGCCGATGCGCTGGAGCCGAAACGTATTAAGTACAAGCGTATTTCTAAGTAATTAGCGTTAAGCGCCGGATGGCGGCGTTACGCCTTATCCGGCCTACGAGATTAGTGCGACTTGTAGGTCGAATAAGCGAAGCTCCATCCGGCATTAAAACCTACCTCTGCTCGCCCATCAATTCTTTCACCAACTCCACACAGCGCAGGAAGCGGCCGTCGTAGTCAGGCTCCTTAACGTGTACAAAATTGATATTGTTTTCCTGCAGCATCTCGACCAGCAGCGTCTGAAACGCTTTTCTGTCAACTGAGCTTCCAAGGCTGCGTAGGCCATCCGCCACCCATGGGGTGTTGTTTTCCAGCAGGATCACCAGGTCAAAGCGATACTCGTCAATCAGGGCCTGCACAAACGGATGTTCTCGCCCTTCATACTTTTTACAGAAGGCCTGAGTGGTCACGAAATCGGTGTCGATGAACGCGACTTTATTGGCATACTTAACAGCAAAATCAATGTATTGCGCTTGTCCCAGGGCGATTTTATCGTAGTCAGAATACTGTAACGCCATCTCATCGCCGCCCAAATGGGAGAAGACATAATCACGGCCGTATTCCCACGCACTGGTGGTGTTAAAGATATTGGCAAGCTTGTTCACCAGCGTCGATTTGCCGCTCGACTCCCCGCCGAGGATCGCCACGGTGCGCACGAAAAACGGCTTCACTTCGGTCGGAATATACTCCCAGTAGCGAAACGGGTTTTCACGGATTTGCCCACCGCTAATGCTCATAAACGTCCGCTTGGGATCCACCAGCACGGTTTCGATCCCCAAATGTTCGAGATACTGCGGGGCATCTGATTCTTCAGAGGTGTAGATCCAGTTTGGCTGGATCCCTTTCTCCTGCATAAACGTTTTGATCCCGTTGCTCCACACGTCCCAACCGTGCGGATACGGCTCCATACCCTCTTCGTTGAAGGCATGAATTCGGATATTTTTCTGATATTTAAATGTTTGTAGCAGCCAACGTAAACGATCGGGCACCGTCGGCTGTTGCGACATGGCGCTGTCTTCAAACAGGCTGCGATCGCGCGTATCGTCATACCCCATGATGATATGCAGCTCATCGACCTGACTACAGGCGCGCTGGATCAAATAGATGTGGCCGGTGTGCAGCGGATAAAACTTACCGAATACCACACCGATATTTTTCTGCTGGCGCGGAAACTCCAGCCCGAGAAAACGGTGCAATGCCTCCAGCTTTTGCGCGCTGGGGCTTTTGATTTTGGCATTCAGCAGTTGGCTTAAATATCCCTTGGTCATGCCACTGGCATCCGCCACCTGTTGCAGGGTACAGCCCTTTTGCTTTATGGCGGTTTTGAGATAGTCGAATGATGACACAAGAGCCTCCTGCTGGAAAAATCGCGTAACACTGCCTGATGGCGCTTCGCTTATCAGGCCTACAACATCAATCCGTAGGCCGGATAAGACGCATTGCGTCGCCATCCGGCAAATTATACAACATCACTGCATACAGAGGATTATAAGTCGTCAAACACGCTTAACGCATCTGCAAGCTTTTTAACGCCAAAAACCTGCATCCCTTCCGGCACTTTTTTCGGGACGTTGGCGGCAGGCACAATCGCCCGACGGAAGCCATGCTTCGCCGCTTCAGAAATACGCTCCTGGCCGCTCGGCACCGGGCGAATCTCGCCCGCCAGTCCCACTTCGCCAAAGACCACCAAATCCTGCGGTAGCGGTCTGTCACGCAGGCTGGAGACCATTGCCAGCAGCAGCGCCAGATCGGCGCTGGTTTCGGTGACTTTGACACCACCGACCACGTTGACGAACACATCCTGATCCGCCATCTGCAAGCCGCCGTGACGATGCAGCACCGCCAGCAGAATCGCCAGACGGTTCTGTTCCAGACCGACCGCCACGCGACGCGGGTTCGCCATCATTGAGTGATCGACCAGCGCCTGAATCTCTACCAGCAGCGGACGCGTACCTTCCCAGACCACCATCACCGAACTACCGGAAGTAACTTCATCGCCACGGCTTAAAAAGATAGCGGAAGGATTGCTGACTTCACGCAGGCCCTGCTCGGTCATGGCAAAGACGCCCAGCTCATTCACCGCGCCAAAGCGGTTTTTATGGCTACGCAGGGTACGGAAACGGGAGTCGGCATCGCCGTCGAGCAGCACCGAGCAGTCGATACAGTGCTCCAGCACTTTTGGCCCCGCCAGCGATCCGTCTTTCGTCACATGACCTACCATCACAATCGCCACGCCGCGCGTTTTGGCAAAGCGCGTCAGGTAAGCGGCCGTTTCGCGCACCTGCGCCACGCTGCCCGGCGAAGACTGAATATCCGCCATGTGCATCACCTGAATGGAGTCGATCACCATCAGCTTCGGCTGTTCTTCTTCGGCAATCAGGCAAATTTGTTCGATGCTGGTTTCCGACAGCATGTTCAGATTCGCCGTCGGTAGGCCAAGCCGATGCGCGCGCATCGCCACCTGCTGTAGCGATTCTTCGCCGGTGACGTACAGCGTTTTCATCTGCTCGGCGAGCTTGCACAGCGTTTGCAGCAGCAACGTCGATTTGCCCGCGCCAGGGTTACCGCCAATCAGAATAGCGCTGCCAGGTACCACCCCACCGCCCAGCACGCGGTCAAACTCTTTAAATCCGGTGGAAAAACGCGGCAATTCCTCAAGGCTGATGTCAGACAGCTTCTGCACTTTTGCGACACCCGCATTCCCGGCATAGCCGCTGAGCCGCTCGTTACGCGCCACCGTCGGCGACGCGGCAAGGCGCACCTCGGTAATAGTGTTCCAGGCCTGACAGGCGCTGCATTGCCCCTGCCAGCGCGGGTAATCGGCCCCGCATTCATTACAAACAAAGGCGCGTTTTGGAGCTTTTGCCACGTTTTACCTCTTTCGTTAACGCTTTTGCCGGATGACGCTGACGCTTATCCGGCATCAAAACTATTTCTGGTTCATGCTGCCGGAGAGAATGCAGAACACCCCCATTAGATCGGCGTGACGGATAGTAATCTCTGTCTTTTCATTCACTTTGGGTTTGGCATGATACGCAATGCCCAACCCCGCGGTTTTGATCATCGGCAGATCGTTCGCGCCGTCGCCGATCGCCACCGTCTGCGCCATCGGGATCTCATACTCTTGCGCCAGACAGGTCAGGGTATTGGCTTTGTACTGCGCATCGACGATGTCGCCAATCACGTTGCCGGTAAATTTCCCGTCCATGATCTCCAGCTCGTTTGCTACAGCCGCCGTCAGACGTAACTTATTACGCAGATAATCCGCAAAGAAGGTAAACCCACCGGAGGCGATGGCCACTTTCCAACCCAGCGTTTCCAGCTTCAACACCAGTTGAGTCAGGCCAGGCATCAGCGGTAAATTTTCGCGTACCTGATGCAGAATATTGGCATCCGCACCTTTCAACGTTGCCACACGGCTGCGCAGGCTGGCGGTAAAGTCCAGCTCACCGCGCATCGCACGTTCGGTAACTTCGGCAACCATCTCACCGGTGCCGGCCAGCTTCGCGATTTCATCAATGCACTCGATCTGGATCGCCGTTGAATCCATATCCATCACCAGCAAACCCGGCGTACGCAGATGTGGAATCTTGCCGAGTGGCGCAACATCCAGTTTGGCATCATGCGCCAGTTTTGCCGCACGCGGCGTTAACGAACCTGCCAGGCGAATCACCTGATAATCCTCAACGCACCAGGCGGCCACGATCACCATCGCCGCGCCCAGTTTGCTCTGGTATTGCGTGAGACGTTGTTTATCCAGCCCGCGACCATACAGCAGCCAGCCACTACGGCCCGCGTGGTAATCCAGCGGCATGACTTCATCGCCACTTAAAGAGAGGGGCAGACCTGGCCACAGAGAGACATCTTCAGGTAGATCGCACCAGGTAATGTTAGGCATTAAAGCTCCTGTAAAATCGTTCGGGTCGGAATCATCCAGGGGAAAATAACGCATGAGGCTACCCTGTAACCAGCGCTTCTGGCAACATTAAGTCTCAAATTTTCAGCAGGTGGAATATGGCTCGCACAAAACTGAAATTCCGACTACATCGTGCAGTGATTGTATTGTCCTGCCTGGCGCTACTCGTCGCCCTGATGCAGGGCGCATCCTGGTTTAGTCAAAGCCACCAGCAACAACGTAATCCGCAACTGGAAGAGCTGGCCCGTACGTTGGCACGTCAGGTCGCATTAAACGTCGCACCGCTGATGCATACCGAAACACCGGATGAAAAACGCATTAAAGCAGTGCTCACGCAGTTGACGGAAAGTAGCCGTATTCTGGATGCGGGCGTGTACGATGAACAGGGTGACCTGATTACCCGTACCGGTGAGAGCGTTAACGTTCGTGACCGACTGGCGCTGGACGGTAAAAAAGCCGGGGGATATTTCAACCAGCAGATTGTCGAACCCATTCAAGGCAAAAATGGTCCACTGGGCTATCTGCGCCTGACGCTGGATACCCACACGCTCGCCACCGAGGCCAAACAGGTGGATAACACCACCAACATTCTACGCCTTATGCTGCTCCTGTCACTGGCGATTGGCGTGGTGCTGACCCGGACCTTACTGCAAGGTAAACGCACCCGCTGGCAACAATCGCCGTTCCTGCTTACCGCCAACAAACCGGTGCAGGAAGAAGATAAAGATGATTAAGAAAAGGAAATCGCTATGACTACCCTGCGTCTGCTTATCTCAGACTCTTACGATCCGTGGTTTAACCTGGCGGTTGAAGAGTGCATATTTCGCCAGATGCCCGCCACGCAGCGCGTTCTGTTCTTATGGCGTAACGCCGATACGGTGGTGATTGGCCGGGCGCAAAACCCATGGAAAGAGTGCAATACCCGCCGTATGGAAGAGGATCACGTGCGGCTCGCTCGTCGCAGCAGCGGCGGCGGCGCGGTGTTTCATGATTTAGGCAATACCTGCTTTACCTTTATGGCCGGCAAACCGGAATACGACAAAACTATCTCTACCGCTATCGTACTCAACGCATTGAATTCATTGGGCGTTATGGCCGATGCTTCGGGACGCAACGATCTGGTGGTGAAAACGCCGGACGGCGATCGCAAAGTCTCTGGTTCAGCCTATCGCGAAACCAAAGATCGCGGCTTCCATCACGGTACGCTGCTGCTGAATGCTGACCTCAGCCGCCTGGCGAACTATCTGAATCCGGATAAAAAGAAACTCGCGGCGAAAGGGATTACCTCCGTTCGCTCCCGCGTGGCCAACCTTACCGAGCTATTACCGGGCATTACCCATGAACAGGTCTGCCAGGCGGTCACGGACGCCTTTTTCGCCCATTACGGCGAACGCGTCGAAGCGGAGGTGATATCCCCGGATAAAACGCCGGATCTGCCGAATTTTGCCGAAACCTTTGCGCGCCAGAGCAGTTGGGAGTGGAATTTCGGCCAGGCACCGGCGTTCAGCCATCTGCTGGACGAACGTTTCACCTGGGGCGGCGTCGAGCTACATTTCGACGTCGAAAAAGGTCATATCACCCGTGCACAGGTCTTTACCGACAGCCTCAATCCCGCGCCGCTGGAAGCGCTGGCGGGGCGACTGCAAGGGTGTTTGTACCGCGCGGATATGCTACAACAGGAGTGCGAGGCGCTGATAGCGACGTTTCCGGAACAGGAGAGTGAGTTGCGGGAACTGGCGAATTGGGTCGCACGGGCCGTGCGTTAAAGAATTGCCAGATGGCAGCTACGCCTTATCCGGCCTACAAATGAGTGCTTTCTGTAGGCCGGATAAGCAACGCGCCATCCGGCATTACCGCCACTCACCAGCGTCAAGATCCCTCACCTCCCCCGCCCAATCAACCGGGTAAACGCCATTGCGAACATCACGATGAAAGGTCGAAAACGGCCAGTCCTGCACCCGCCTTACCCAACCGTGCTTCACGGGGTTGAAGTAGAGGTAATCGGCATGTCGGCGAAAATCCTTTTCGTCGCGAATCGCGTGCTCCCAGAATCGTGGCTGCCACACGTCATGGCGCATTATCGATTTGGTAAATAACTTTTTAAGCTCCCGCCAGCGAGATGAAAAGTCACAATCGTTCTCAGGAAGCGTCCAGATGCAATGCAGATGCTCAGGCAACACGACAAAAGCATCAATTTGAAAAGGCTTCGTATTTTTCACTCGGCGAATAGCAGAGCGTAATTCCGCAATCTGGCGGACAAGTAAATCACTTTTCCGGTTTTTCAGATTAACCGTGAAAAACCAGGTGCCACCGTTAATGTAATAACGACGATAGTTCGACATTTTGTTCATTCCTTAAACAAAATCCAAACGTAACGGGTTAATAGCAAAAGGCAATGCGGAGAGGGTAATTCGGGAATGAGGCTCGCAGTATAAACAGCAGATTGCCGGATGGCGGCTACGCCTTATCCAGCCTACAAGTCGATCCGGTAACAACCGCAGGCCGTTGTAGGCCCGGTAAGCGAAGCGCCACCGGGCACAGCACAATCTTACTCTTTATCGCCCAGCAGTACGGATTCCAGCGCGATTTTGATCATGTCGTTGAAGGTCGTCTGACGCTCAGCGGCAGTGGTCTGCTCATGGGTACGGATATGGTCGGACACGGTGCAGATAGTCAGCGCTTTCGCACCAAACTCAGCAGCAACGCCATAGATGCCCGCCGCTTCCATTTCCACGCCCAGTACGCCGTATTTTTCCATCACGTCGAACATTTCGCCGTCCGGAGAGTAGAACAGGTCAGCGGAGAACAGGTTGCCTACGCGCGCGTCAACGCCCAGCGCTTTTGCCGCATCAACTGCGTTACGTACCATGTCAAAGTCAGCGATAGCCGCAAAGTCATGATCTTTAAAGCGGATACGGTTCACTTTAGAGTCGGTGCAGGCGCCCATACCGATCACCACGTCGCGCAGTTTGACGTCCATACGCACAGCGCCGCAGGAGCCAACGCGAATGATTTTCTTCACGCCGAAATCGGTGATCAGCTCTTTGGTGTAGATGGAGCAGGATGGGATACCCATACCGTGGCCCATCACGGAGATCTTACGGCCTTTGTAAGTACCGGTGAAACCTAACATGCCGCGAACGTTGTTCACTTCACGAACATCTTCGAGGAAAGTTTCAGCAATATGTTTTGCACGCAGCGGGTCGCCCGGCATCAATACGACGTCAGCGAAATCACCCATTTCTGCATTAATATGTGGAGTTGCCATCTTCAGTTCCCTTTAAATTTGTTGTTATTGCCTGATGGCGGCTACGCCTTATCAGGCCTACAAAACGGTTCCTCGTAGGCCGGATAAGCGTAGCGCCATCCGGCAACGGGTATCACAGCATGTTTTTACCGTAGTCCATCGGCGATGTGCCAAAGTAGCTCGCCAGCGTCTGGCCGATATCCGCGAAGGTTTCACGGTGACCTAAAGAGCCCGGTTTGACTTTCGGGCCGTAGATCAGCACCGGAATGTGCTCACGGGTATGGTCGGTACCGGTCCAGCTCGGGTCGCAGCCGTGGTCGGCGGTGAGGATCAGAATATCATCTTCACCCACCAGCTCCATCAGCTCCGGCAGACGGCGGTCAAACAGTTCCAGACCTGCGGCATAGCCCGCGATGTCGCGGCGGTGGCCCCAGGAAGAGTCGAAGTCCACAAAGTTAGTGAAGACAATGGTCTCGTCACCCGCTTCTTTCATCTCTTTGATGGTGGCGTCGAACAGCGCATCCAGACCGGTCGCTTTCACTTTTTTAGTGATACCGCAGTTGGCGTAAATGTCCGCGATCTTACCGACAGAGACAACATGACCTTTTTTCTCGTCAACCAGTTTCTGCAGCACGGTCGGCGCTGGCGGCTCAACGGCCAGGTCGTGACGGTTACCGGTACGCTGGAAGTTACCGGCTTTATCACCGATAAACGGACGCGCGATAACACGACCGATGTTGTAACCACCTTCGGTCAGCTCTTCACGGGCGATTTCGCACAGCTCGTAGAGTTTATCCAGGCCAAAGGTCTCTTCATGACAGGCAATCTGGAACACGGAGTCAGCGGAGGTATAGAAAATCGGCTTCCCGGTTTTCATATGTTCTTCGCCCAGTTGATCCAGAATCACAGTACCGGAAGAGTGGCAGTTACCGAGGTAACCCGGCAGGTTGGCACGCTTAACCAGTTTATCCAGTAGCTCCTGCGGGAAGCTGTTTTCGTGGTCGCTGAAGTAGCCCCAGTCAAACAGAACCGGAACACCGGCGATTTCCCAGTGGCCAGACGGCGTGTCTTTCCCGGAAGAGAGTTCATGCGCCCAGGCGTAGGCGCCAATGACTTCCGCGTTACCGTCCTGACCTGCAGCAATTTTACCGGTAGAACCTTCGTGAGCTTTCACCAGGCCCAGACGGGTCAGGTTAGGCAGATTCAGTGGGCCTTTGCGACCATTATCAGCTTCGCCTTTCGCACAGGCTTCTGCAATGTGTCCCATAGTGTCTGAGCCTACGTCGCCAAAGCGATCCGCATCTTCAGTCGCACCAATACCAAAGGAGTCCAGCACCATAATAAATGCACGTTTCATCTTGTTCTCCATACATCTGCGCCGCAAAAAAGCGATCAGATCAGTATACAGTTATTCGGTTATACGACGATAGACTGTCGGTGTAATTTCTGGCGCTTTATCGTCAAGGCTGATTGCCGCTTTGACCGCTTTCGCCGCTTCCTGCCAGCTGGCTTCATCTTGCGCGTGGATCACTGCCAGCGGACGCTGTCCGTCTACGCTGTCGCCCAAACGGGCCATGTCACTAAAGCCGACGCTGTAATCAATGGTATCCGATGCCTGACGGCGTCCGCCGCCCATAGAAACGACTGCCATACCCAGCGCACGGGTATCCATCGCGCTGACGAAACCTTCGGTATCAGCATAGACGGCTTTACTGAGCATCGCCGTCGGCAGATACTTCGCATAGTTTTCGACGAAGTCGGTCGGGCCTTTTTGCGCCGCAACCATACGGCCAAAAATTTCCGCCGCTTTACCGTTGTCCAGCACCGCCTGCAATTTCGCGCGGGCTTCGGCGTCATCTTTCGCCAGATTGCCGGAGATCAGCATTTCCACACACAGCGCCATGGTGACGTCTAACAGACGTGGATTACGGTATTCACCGGTCAGGAACTGGACGGCCTCGCGGACTTCTACCGCGTTACCTGCGCTGGAAGCCAGCACCTGGTTCATATCGGTTAACAGTGCTGTCGTTCGTACACCCGCTCCGTTCGCCACGCCGACAATCGCTTCGGCAAGGGCTTCAGAAAGTTCATAGGTCGGCATAAACGCGCCGCTGCCTACTTTCACATCCATCACCAGCGCATCCAGCCCTTCCGCCAGCTTTTTCGCCAGGATAGAGCCGGTAATCAGCGGGATGGAATCCACCGTCGCGGTAATATCGCGGGTGGCATAAAAACGTTTATCCGCCGGTGCGAGCGAGCTGGTTTGCCCAATAATCGCCACACCCACGTCTTTAATAATTTCACGGAAACGTGCGTCGTCCGGGAAGATGTCAAACCCAGGAATCGCTTCCAGTTTATCGAGCGTACCGCCGGTATGACCCAGGCCGCGCCCTGAAATCATCGGAATATAGCCGCCGCAGGCAGCCACCATCGGACCTAACATCAGGGACGTTACGTCACCCACGCCGCCGGTAGAGTGTTTATCCACAATCGGGCCGTTCAGTTGCAGGCTTTTCCAGTCCAGCACGGTTCCTGAATCACGCATTGCCATGGTTAACGACACACGCTCGGGCATTGTCATATCGTGGAAGAAAATGGTCATCGCCAGGGCGGCGATTTGCCCTTCAGAGATGGTGTTGTCACGAATCCCATTGATAAAGAAACGAATTTCTTCATCGCTCAGCGCATGACCATCACGTTTTTTACGAATAATTTCTTGTGCGAGAAACACGTTAACCTCCCGATTATGGGCCGGGTAAGCAGTGCGCTCCCCGGCAAGTCGTATTGATGCCAGATGGCGGCTAGCGCCTTATCCGGCCTACGATGGGCAATTTAAACTTAGTAGCTGCTTGCGCTCTTACCGTCGCCGTGACCCAGCGCTTTTAGCAGGCTCGCCAACAGGCTGGATGCGCCAAAGCGGTAATGGCGAGAATCCGCCCAGTCGGCGCCAAACAGTTCGTCAGCAATCGCCAGGAACTGCTGCGCATCTTCTGCAGTACGCACGCCGCCAGCGGGTTTGAAACCAACGGTTTTAGAAACGCCCATATCACGGATCACTTCCATCATGATGCGAGCGCTTTCAGGGGTCGCATTGACCGGGACTTTACCGGTAGACGTTTTGATGAAATCAGCACCCGCTTTGATAGAAATTTCAGACGCTTTGCGAATCAGGGCTTCTTCTTTCAGCTCACCAGTTTCGATGATCACTTTCAGCAGCACGTTTGCCGCAGCACAGGCGTCTTTACAGGCTTTAACCAGGTCAAAACCAACCTGCTCGTTACCCGCGATCAGCGCACGATACGGGAACACCACGTCAACTTCGTCAGCACCGTAGGCAATCGCCGCGCGGGTTTCAGCCAGCGCGATCTCGATGTCGTCATTGCCGTGCGGGAAGTTGGTGACGGTGGCAATACGGATATCCGGCGTGCCCTGCTCTTTCAGAGTCTTACGCGCAACAGGAATGAAACGTGGATAGATGCAAATTGCTGCCGTGTTGCCAACCGGGGTCTTCGCCTGATGACACAGCGCGATCACTTTTTCATTGGTGTCGTCGTCATTCAGGGTGGTCAGGTCCATCAGTTTCAGGGCACGCAGGCTGCTTGCTGTTAAATCGGTCATAACATTCTCCAACGGCTTCGCCGTATAAAATTTCACCTTGCGAGTTTGTTAGTATTCTAACATCCGCTCGCCATTACACTTCGATATACATCACAGTTAATGAAAACCACATACAGATTTGCATTACTCTAATGAGATCTACTTCAAATAATTCACCTTTCCAGACACGATGGGGTGGCATCAGGCGCATCCGGATCAAAGGTTGGGGCGCTGTTGCTTTCTACAATGGCGCGATACCTTCGGCACATAAAGGAACCAACGATGCCCACTTCAAGCGAATTCGCGCTGCAACAGCGGTGCCAACAAATCGTGACCAGCCCGACGCTCAGTCCTGAGCAGAAACGCCACTTTCTGGCGCTGGAGGCTGAAAACGCGCTGCCTTATCCGCAACTGCCCGCTGAAGCCCGCCAGGCGCTGGATGACGGGGTGATCTGCGATATGTACGAGGGTCATGCCCCGTTCAAACCGCGCTATGTCTTACCCGACTATGCGCGTTTTCTGGCCAACGGTTCCTCATGGCTGGAGATTGAAGGAGCCAGCGACCTTGATGATGCGTTGTCCTTGCTCACCATCCTGTACCACCACGTTCCATCAGTGACCTCAATGCCGGTCTACCTCGGTCAGCTCGACGCCCTGTTGCAACCGTATGTTAGAATTCTAACACAAGATGAGATCGATATTCGAATAAAACGTTTCTGGCGTTATCTCGACAGGACCCTGCCAGACGCGTTTATGCATGCCAATATCGGCCCCGCCGATACGCCAGTTACCCGCGCAATTTTACGCGCAGATGCAGAGCTAAAGCAGGTTTCACCGAATCTGACATTTATTTATGATCCGCAAATCACCCCTGACGATCTGCTGCTCAACGTGGCGCAAAATATCTGCGAGTGCAGTAAGCCACATATATCCAACGGCCCCGAAAATGATAAAATTTTCACAAAAGGTCAGTATGGCGTCGTGAGTTGTTACAACTCTTTACCGCTCGCCGGAGGCGGCAGCACGCTGGTCAGGCTTAATCTGAAAGCCATCGCAGAGCGCAGCACCTCTGTCGATGACTTCTTTACGCGCACCCTACCGCACTACTGCCAGCAGCAAATCGCCATCATTGATTCACGATGTGAATTCCTCTACGAGAAATCACATTTCTTTGAGAATAGCTTCCTCGTGCAGGAAGGGTTGATTGATCCCGAACGTTTTGTGCCGATGTTCGGGATGTATGGTCTGGCGGAAGCGGTAAACCTGCTATGTGAAAAGGCAGGACAAAGCGCCCGCTATGGGAAAGATGCGTTCGCCAATCAGCTCGGATACCGCATTAGCGCCCAACTGGCGGAGTTTGTCGAACGCACACCGGTGAAGTATGGCTGGAAGCAGCGCGCGATGCTGCATGCGCAGTCGGGGATCAGTTCTGACATCGGCACCACGCCCGGCGCGCGTCTGCCTTATGGTGATGAACCTGACCCGATCACCCATCTGCAAACCGTCGCGCCGCATCACGCATATTATCACGCCGGGATCAGCGATATCCTGACGCTGGATGAAACCATCAAGCGTAATCCACAGGCGATGGTGCAACTGTGCCTCGGCGCGTTTAAAGCCGGAATGCGTGAATTCACCGCCAACGTGAGCGGCAACGATCTGGTCCGCGTCACGGGCTATATGGTACGCCAGTCGGATCTGGAAAAATATCGTGCCGAAGGATCTCGCACTAATACCACCTGGCTTGGTGAAGAGGCCGCACGCAATACGCGTATTCTGGAACGACAACCTCGTGTGATAAGCCATGAACAGCAGATGCGCTTCAGTAAGTAAACTGATCCCTTTCTCCTGCGTCGACGGACCGGGCAGCCGCCTGGCTCTGTTCCTGCAAGGGTGTAATCTGCGCTGTAAAAACTGCCACAATCCATGGACGATGGGGCGATGCAACGACTGCGGAGAATGTGTGTTGCATTGCCCGCATGAGGCGCTAAGCCTGAGTGCAGGGAAAGTATGGTGGCAGTCCGATGTGTGTCAGCAGTGCGACACCTGCCTGCACCTGTGCCCGCAGCAGGCGACGCCGATGGCGCAAACCATGAGCGTTGATCAGGTGCTGCAGCATATTCGCAAGGCAGTCCTGTTTATTGAGGGAATTACGGTCAGCGGTGGCGAAGCAACTACCCAGTTACCGTTTATTGTGGCGCTGTTTACCGCGCTCAAAAGCGATCCTCTGCTGCAACATCTGACCTGCATGGTCGACAGTAACGGCATGCTGAGCGAAACCGGCTGGCAAAAACTATTGCCGGTGTGCGACGGCGTAATGCTCGATTTAAAAGCGTGGGATAGCACGTACCATCGCCAGCTTACCGGGAGAGATAATACGCTGATTAAACAAAGCATTACCTTTCTTTCAAGGCAGGGAAAGCTTGCTGAGCTACGCCTGTTAGTGATCCCCGACCATGTGGATTATTTGCAACATATTGATGCGCTGGCAGCGTTCATTAAGCAGTCAGGCGACGTACCGGTGCGGCTGAATGCCTTTCATGCGCATGGGGTGTATGGCGAAGCAAAAGACTGGCCGAGCGCAACGCCAGAGGATGTGGAGCAGTTGGCGATAGGATTGCGCGAGCGTGGAGTAGATAACCTGATTTTCCCGGCGCTGTATCTGTGATTGCCGGATGCAGCTACATCATTTGCAGGCCGGAGAAAACACAGCTGCCATCCGACGAAGTTATGCCTGATGCGCTTCGCTTATCAGGCCTACGGAGCGCATACTTTTGTAGGCCGGATAAGGCGCAGCCGCCATCCGGCAAAAATATGCCTGATGCGCTTTGCTTATCAGGCCTACGAAGCGGACACTTTTGTCGGCTGGGTACGCAATCCAATCACATATTAAACAACGCCGTGGTATTACGATACAGCACGTCAGCGATCACGTCGGCAGGTTCCGGGCGCAGTTCGCATAAGACGTCAAAGACTCTGACTACCTGCTCCGGGCGGTTAGGCTGCCCCTGAAAACCATTGAGCGGCATGTCCGGCGCATCGGTTTCCAGCAGGAGTGATTCCAGCGGCAGTTGCGCCATCACCTCACGGGTTTTACTGGCGCGTGGATAGGTAATAGTGCCGCCAACGCCAATTTTGTACCCCAGTTGCACAAAGCGTTGCGCCTGCTGCAAACTCCCGGAAAAACCATGCACCACGCCGGTTCGTGGCAGATCATGGCGCTTCAGATGCATCGCCAATTTGTCATGAGTCCGTCGCGAATGCAGGATCACCGGCAGTTCGTAACGCTTCGCCAGTTTAAGCTGCGCTTCCAGCACCCGTTCTTGTTTATCAAATTGCGGATCGTCCCGGTAAAGATCCAGTCCAATCTCGCCTACGGCTACCAGCTTTTGCGGGCGCGTATCCAGCGCCTGCTGCAGTTGGTCCAGACTGTCATCGCCATGTTGTTCAATAACAATGGGATGCAGACCCAAAGCAGCAAACAACGGCGGATACTTTTCCGCTAACGCCAGTACGCGGGAAAAGTTTGCCGCCTGCGTCGCCGGAACAATGATGCAATTCACACCGACCGCCGCAGCACGTTGAATGCTGGCGGGCTCATCGTCAGTAAACGGCGGGAAATCAAAGTGACAATGTGTATCAATGAAGCGAAAACTCACGCCAGATCCTCGTTATCAAACGTTGTATCGTTAGCCTGAGGCGCATTGGTCACCACCGGCGCGTGGGCATCGTTGGCCACCGGTGCGGGAGGAACCACCACCGGTCCCGGCACGACAATCTTCGGCGTCTGACGAGGCAATGGCGCGTTTTTCGCCAACAACTTGC
Organism: Citrobacter sp. wls615; assembly: GCF_005281355.1. Lineage (NCBI taxonomy): Bacteria > Pseudomonadati > Pseudomonadota > Gammaproteobacteria > Enterobacterales > Enterobacteriaceae > Citrobacter > Citrobacter sp. wls615. Next base: position 64,341 of record NZ_SZXM01000056.1, read on the forward strand.
CGACGGTGGCCAGGAAGTAACGACCACACAAACGCCCGGTCTTATAGTCTTCTCGCAGCGCCGGAATACGGCTGCCCAGCGCCATGCTATGGAGCGGTTTTGGCGGATAGATCTCAAAGATTCGCAGCTTACCCGGCGGCTTTTCAATAAAGCTCTGGATCGCGCGATAGCTGGTTTCATGGTGCTGGACCAAATTCAGCAACGGTTGCAGACTGCTTTCGCCCAGCCAGCGCTCCATACGTTTAAACCACTGCGGGGTGTAGTACATTTGCGAAGGCACAGTGCGGATCACCACCAGCGTTTTTGCGCCGTGCTTCGCCGCCTCCTGCACGGGTATGGCATCGCTTACTCCCCCGTCCAGATAGTTCACACCGTCCAGCGCAACACCTGTGCGGTAGAATCCCGGAATAGCGCTGGAGGCGCGAATGAGATCGAGCCAGTTTTGTCGGTTCGGCGAAAAATAACCTGGTGTATAATCATCACCCCGACAGGCGCACATATAAAACGCTTTCCCTGCGGCAAACAAACGCTCGGCGTTATCCATCGCCAGCGGCATCTGGGATGCGGTCGAATCCACCAGCCAGTCGAGATCGATTAAGTTTCCCCCGCGCACAAAGCGTACCGGGTCAAAAAACTCACGACGGGTGGTGTAACGCATAATGACTTTACGGCCATAACCAGGCTGGTTACACAGATAGGCTGAAAGGTTTTGCGCACCGGCGGACGTCCCGTAGTAAAGGTCAAAGGGATTAAACTGCGCACGCATGAATTCATCCAGTACGCCAGCAGTGAAAATGCCTCTTTGTCCCCCGCCCTCACACACCAGCGCCATACTGCCTGGTTGGAACGGACGTAACGATAATGGCGCAATATTACCGAGCGTGACGGGTATTCTCTGCCCCACCTCTGCCTTCCTGTTGTTTTTGTAATAGAACAACAAAGTAACGCAAATTGCCTGACGCTAAAACCGTAAAAGCCAGTCCACTGGACTGGCTTGGTAGCAAGTTATCTTTACGGTTTACTTACTAGGGTCGTTTACGCCCTGTAAACAGGCTGACCAGAAACAGAATGATCCCCACCACGAAAACAATTTTCGCTGCGCCTGCAGCGGTACCAGCCAGTCCACCAAAACCCAGTGCGGCGGCAATTAACGCGATAACCAGAAATATGATGCCCCATCGAAACATGCGCTTCTCCTTTACCATAGTTAATGTCACCGCTTGTTATGAGCGCTCAGGCTGCTCATCGGCGATATTTTTAGTGTGGTGCACAACACGCCTCCCGACAAACGTCAGGAGGACGAATTAAGTCGAATTACTGAGTTTTAAGGTCGTTTTTGACGCTTTTCACGCCATCAACCGCTTTGGCGATGCTCTCAGCACGATCGCTTTGTGCTTTTGAGTCAACGGTGCCGGAAAGTTGAACCACTCCATCAGTCGTCTCTACTTTCACTTTACGGGAAGGGACAATGTCATCAGCCAGCAGTTTTGCTTTCACTTCGCTGGTGGTTGCCGTGTCGCCCGCATAGCCTTTTACTGAGGTGCTTTTGCTATCGCGTACGTGCAGTTTGTCGCTCACTGAGGTTACGCCCTCAACGCCTTTGGCCACTTTCACGGCTTCTTCAGCCTGTGTCTGGCTTTCAACAAACCCGCTTAACGTCACCACTTTCTGGTCTGTTTTCACGGAAATATCGGTGCTCTTGATGCTTTCGTGATCCACCAGCGCAGCTTTTACTTTTGCTGTGATAGTGCTGTCATCCATGAAATTACCGACTTTGTTCATAGAGCTATCGACTTTCTGCCCCGCACTTTCGACACCAGATTGCGCTTTATCCGTCGTGGCGTTTTCTGCAAAAGCAGAACCCGTTGCAACAGCGGAGGTCAGCATCACGGCCAGCAGCGTTTTAGAAATCTTAAGTCCTGTCATTGTCATCGATGTATTCCTGTATGTTTTGCTAAAAGCGATGGTCTGCCGTAAACGGCGTTAACCAGCAACTAATCTTGTAAGTGGAATAAATATCAGCAATAGAAGCTGCAACAGGCAGCCTAAAAAGCATTTAACGCCGATATTTATGTCATCACATTGTTAAATATAGTTCAGGATTTCGTGATCGCAGTCCGGATTGACTAAAAAACAGGCAAACAACAGAAAAACGAGAGGTTTTAAGAACATTCCGCAAGGGTTTTAAAAGACAGGGAAAGTTACCGGGCACGGCGGATACCGTGCCCTGGAAGGCGATTAGTGTTCGCGCGTTTTGCGGAACTGAACGTCAGGGTAACGTTCCTGGGTGAGATTCAGGTTAACCATGGTCGGTGCGATATAGGTGAGGTTATCGCCACCATCCAGCGCCAGCTGAATTTCGTTTTTACGCTTAAATTCTTCGAATTTTTTCACGTCAGAACATTCTACCCAGCGCGCGGTCGCCACGTTGACCGATTCATAAATCGCTTCAACGTTGTACTCGCTCTTCAGACGCGAAACTACCACGTCGAACTGCAGCACACCAACAGCGCCCACGATCAGATCGTTATTCGCAATTGGACGGAAGACCTGCACCGCGCCCTCTTCCGACAGCTGAACCAGCCCTTTCAACAGCTGTTTCTGCTTCAACGGATCTTTCAGGCGAATACGACGGAACAGCTCCGGCGCGAAGTTCGGAATACCAGTGAACTTCATCATTTCACCCTGGGTGAAGGTATCGCCGATCTGAATAGTGCCATGGTTGTGCAGACCGAGAATATCGCCCGGATACGCTTCTTCCACATGAGAACGGTCACCGGCCATAAAGGTCAGCGCATCAGAGATCACCACGTCTTTACCAATGCGCACCTGGCGCATTTTCATGCCTTTCTCGTACTTGCCGGAAACCACGCGCATGAACGCCACGCGGTCACGGTGTTTCGGATCCATGTTGGCCTGGATTTTAAACACGAAGCCGGTGAACTTCTCTTCTGAGGCTTCCACGGTGCGGGTATCAGTTTTACGCGGCATCGGCGCAGGCGCCCACTCCACTAAGCCGTCCAGCATATGGTCAACGCCGAAGTTACCCAGCGCGGTACCGAAGAAGACCGGGGTGATTTCGCCCGCGAGGAACAGATCATGGTCGAACTCGTTAGACGCGCCCTGCACCAACTCAAGCTCGTCGCGCAACTGCTGCGCCAGATCTTCACCCACGGCGGCGTCGAGATCCGGGTTATTCAGCCCTTTAACAATGCGCACTTCCTGGATGGTGTGGCCTTTACCCGTCTGGTACAGGTAAGTTTCGTCTTTATAAAGGTGATAAACGCCCTTGAACAGCTTCCCGCAGCCAATCGGCCAGGTGATCGGCGCACAGCCGATTTTCAGCTCGTTCTCGACTTCATCCAGCAGCTCCATCGGGTCACGGATGTCACGGTCGAGTTTGTTCATAAAAGTCAGGATCGGCGTATCGCGCAGACGGGTAACTTCCATCAGCTTGCGGGTACGATCCTCAACGCCTTTCGCGGCGTCGATAACCATCAGACAGCAGTCTACCGCCGTCAGAGTACGGTAAGTATCTTCGGAGAAGTCTTCGTGCCCCGGGGTGTCCAGCAGGTTCACCAGGCAGTCGTGATACGGAAACTGCATCACAGAGGTGGTAATGGAGATACCACGCTGCTTTTCCATCTCCATCCAGTCAGATTTTGCATGCTGGCTGGAGCCACGGCCTTTTACCGTACCGGCGGTCTGAATCGCCTGTCCGAATAACAGCACCTTTTCAGTAATGGTCGTTTTACCGGCATCCGGGTGAGAAATAATGGCAAAAGTGCGGCGCTTGGCCACCTCCTGCAAATAAGGAGACAACGTCATAATTCAATCTTCTTAGTAAACGCGGCAATGCGCCGCGCATGTTGAATACGAAAAATTGCGGCTATTTTACCCATCAACGGGGGGGAGGCAATCAGTGTTTACACAGGAGCTGCTCCAGTTCGCTTAATGACGCCACCGTCCAGGTCGGCTGAATGCCTGCTGGCTGCTCGCGATGGTGCGTATTTAGCCAGCAGGTGGATAGCCCGGCGTTAATGCCGCCCAGAATATCGGACTCTGCGGTATCGCCCACCATCAGCACGCGGGAACGATCAGGATTGCCCGCCTGCTCCAGCGCGTGGTCAAAAATACGGGGATCGGGTTTTGCCACTCCAACCTGCTCAGAAATCACCAGCAGATCGAAATAGTCGCGCAGCCCAGTCCGCTCAAGGCGGATTTGCTGCAACGCCGTAAAGCCGTTAGTAATGATACCGATTTTCGTTTTATCACGAATCGCATTGAGCAGAGAAACCGCCCCAGGCAACGGCGAGCAGATCTCCGCCATCGCATTGATAAATGCGTCATTAAGCTGGCCTGGTTCGACCTTCAGGCGTTCAGCCCAGCTCTGGAAACGGGCATGCTGCAGTTGTAATGACGTAATCGCGCCGTTTTGATAATCCACCCACAGCGGTTTATTCACGGCCTGGTAGTCCTGAAAATCTTCAGCGGTAAAGGTAATGCTATAGTCGAGAAACATCCGCTGTAAGCCGGTAAACGAGTCAAACGTAAACAGCGTTTCGTCGGCATCAAAGAAAATCCAGTCCCACTTCTTCATCATTACACCTTGTCTTACATGCTGATTGGCAATGCCATGATAATGGCGTCTTCATGACCATCGGCCGTCGGATAATAATTGCGCCGGATCGTCGCCTCGTTAAAGCCCAGGCTTTCATACAGCGCGATAGCGGCAGCATTTGAGGCGCGCACTTCCAGCCACAGCGTCAAAATGCCACGCTTTTCCAGCTCATCGATCAGGTGCTCCAGCAGCTCGCGCCCTAGGCCCTGGCGCTGAAAGTCAGGATCGACGGCGATATTGAACAGCGTAGCTTCATCCAGCACCACCTGCGTAATCGCAAAGGCGGCCATCACGTCGTCAACCCTCAACTGAAAATTGAGGTAGCGATCGCCCTGGTTGCTGGCAAATGTTTTTTCACTCCACGGAAAAGCGTGGGCGCGTTTTTCAATCTGAAATGCTGCAGGTAAATCAGTCGGTTCGAGGGAAGAAATCGTGTTCATATGCGCAGATTTGTTGCCATAACGCGGCACGGGCCGCTGGGTTTTCCCGTAATTCATTAAACGCAGGACTCTCGACCTGAGCGCCTTCCAGCAGCAGCGGCTCTTCGGTTCCCAGCCGCCAGCTATTACAGCGACTGCCCTGCGGTAGCATGGCGACACGGTCAGGCGTCAATTGTAAAACCTGATCCGGGCTGACGGTTATTGCGCGTAAAATATCGCTCATTAACGGTTCGGTTAGCGCGGGTAGCTGTGCAGCAACCATCACTAAACGGATATGCGCAGGAATGGAGATCGCGATTTCGCCCTGCAGTGCGCCAGGACGACGCAGCGACCACTGCGTAATGCCCAGTTGCTGTAACTGCCAGTCTCGTCGGGATGTCATAGCGAAACACTCCTGTCTATCAGGGGCGCAAATATAGCAAATTTGTCGAATCCATGCCATCAAACAACTATAATCCCCGGCTGTACAATTTAAGGAGCACTCCATGTCTGCTTTTACCCCGGCAAGTGAAGTCTTGCTGCGCCACAGTGATGATTTCGAACAAAGCCGTATTCTGTTTGCCGGTGATTTGCAGGATGACCTACCTGCCCACTTCGAAAGCGCCGCCAGCCGTGCGCACACTCAACAACTTCATCACTGGCAGGTGCTGAACCGCCAGATGGGTGACAACGTCCGTTTCAGCCTCGTCGCTAAGGCCGATGACGTTGCCGATAGCGATACGCTAAGGAAGGTGCGAATAAGCAGGTCATTTCTT
>NZ_SZXM01000065.1:0-89508 GCF_005281355.1 Citrobacter sp. wls615
AGGGGAAATTTAAAATAATTTTCCGAGTGATTATTTTTTATTCTTTACGCTTATTTTGGCAACGTTTTGTGGGTTAATTGGGCAATTTCCCGCGCAAAACCCGCGACCTGCTCCCAATCGGTATACACCACTTCTTTATGCGTATCCGTTTCACCGCCAGACATCTTCATTATCAGTTGGATCATCACGCGGTCATACCAGCGATAGCGGGGATACAGCAAAGCGCCGGCAATAACCGCACTGCGATCCGGCCGCCACGGCGAACTCATCAGGAACTTACGCGCATAGCTGTTGGTTTGCGGCGTACGCTTCTCCGGTTTACGAGCAACCAGGTTAACGGAGTAGAACGCACTCGGCATCGCATTCAGCCGCGTGGCATGCTTTTTCACAAACTCCTGAAATGCAGCATGGTAATGACCATAGCGAATCGAGGCGCCAATCACCACGCTGTCATAATTTTGCCAGTCAGGCTCCGCGGTACGATGCAAATTAACAACATCCGTCCAAACGCCCAGCTCTTTGAGTTCAGAAGCCAGATACTCGGCGATTTCACGCGTTTGCCCGTCCCGGGAAGAAAAAAGAATCAGTGTTTTCACGTGTTACTCCATTATTCACGCCAGAAAGTAGGGGTAAAGAGTACCAGCAGAGTAAAGACCTCCAGACGACCAAACAGCATATTGGCAATCAGGATCCACTTCGCCACGGGATTCATACTGGCAAAGTTGTCGGCGACAACGCCCAGCCCTGGCCCGAGGTTATTCAGCGTCGCCACCACGGAGGCAAACGCGGAGAAGTCATCAACACCGGTCGCAATAATCGCCAGCATACTGATAATAAAGACCAGTGCATAGGCAGAAAAGAACCCCCATACGGCTTCAAGAATTCGTTCCGGCAGCGCACGGTTACCCAGTTTGATACTGTAAACCGCATTCGGGTGAACCAGACGTTTCAACTCGCGGTTACCTTGCTTAAACAGCAACAGGATACGAATCACCTTCAAGCCACCGCCCGTAGACCCGGCACAGCCGCCGATAAAGGCAGAACACAACAACAGCACTGGCAGGAACAGCGGCCAGCGGGCAATGCTGTCGGTGGTAAATCCGGCGGTCGTCGCCATTGATACCACCTGGAAAAAGGCCTGGTTGATGGTCGTGAGCGCTGAACCGTAGGTATTGTGTATCCACAGCACCAGCGTACAGACAGCCACCAGCGTCAACTGCACACCGATGAACATGCGAAATTCCGGATCTCGCCAGTAGACCTTCAGACTACGGCCGCTTAATAAAGAGAAGTGCAGGCCATAGTTACAGCCGGAGATCAGTAAGAAGATAGCAATGATGGTGTTGATCGTGGGACTGTCGAAATATCCCACGCTGGCATCGTGCGTGGAAAAGCCGCCAATCGCAATCGTGGCAAAGCTGTGCCCAATGGCGTCAAACGCGGGCATCCCGGCAAACCATAGCGCCAGTGCACATGCCACCGTCAGCAATACATAGATAAGCCACAGGGTTTTCGCCGTTTCGGCAATACGCGGGCGCATTTTATTATCTTTCAGCGGCCCGGGCATTTCTGCCCGGTAGAGCTGCATCCCGCCGACGCCAAGAATAGGCAGAATAGCCACCGCCAGCACGATGATCCCCATCCCGCCGAACCATTGCAGCATCTGTCGATAAAAGAGGATAGCGTGTGGCAATGAATCCAGCCCCACCAGCGTTGTTGCCCCGGTGGTGGTCAATCCGGAAAAGGATTCAAAAAATGCATCGGTAATCGTCAGGTTAGGGCTTTCCGCAAAGATGAACGGCAGCGCACCCACGCTACCCAGCACGGTCCAGAACAAGACGACAATCAGAAAACCTTCGCGAGATTTCAGCTCGCCTTTCTCTTTGCGGTTCGGCCACCACAGTATGGAGCCGATCGCCAGAGCGACAAAGAAAGTTTGGGTAAATGCACGCCCTGCCCCATCGCGATAGATGAGCGCCACCAGTCCGGGGATAATCATTGTCCCCGAGAATAAGATGACCAGTAGTCCAACGATTCGGGTAATGGCGCGAAAATGCATCTCTACCGCTTCCTTAGTTCTTTAAAATGAGGTGGGGATTATTCTTCAATCGCTAACAATTGCAATGAACCACGACTAAAATCCGCCAGTTTTGCCGAAAATTCATCCACTTTGGCATAAGGAAGCGCCACCCTGAGCCGAACAAAAGCCTGGTAATCACTGGCAACGACTTTACCGTCAAACTGACCCAGCAAAGCTTCTATGCCTGCCAGCTGACCGTACTCACACTGCAAAGTATATTCGGTTAATGGCGTCTTGCGCTGTGTCGTTAACTGACGCAACGCCTGATTTACACCGCCACCGTAGGCTTTTACCAGCCCACCCGTACCGAGAAGGATACCGCCGTAGTAGCGCACCACCACCGCGGTAATCTCACCGACACCGCTGCCCATCAACTGCGCGAGCATCGGTTTGCCTGCCGTTCCCGCCGGTTCACCATCGTCTGAAAAGCCCAACTGCTGCGAGTCATTCGGCGCACCCGCCACCCATGCCACGCAATGGTGGCGGGCGTCCGGGGGTTCCGCTTTGACGGACTCAACGAATGCTTTCGCCGCTTCTACGCCGTCCGTATGAGCTAGCAGCGTAATGAAGCGGCTTTTTTTGATCTCTTCAACGACGCTAACCGGCGCCGCAGGGATTAACCAACTGTCCATTACGCCAGTTTTAAATCCCGCGTCATGTTCTCGATATTGTTCTCGTGGACTACCACGTTGTCTTCAATACGAATACCGCCGAACGGTTTCAGAGCTTCAATTTTCTGCCAGTTGAAGTGTTTACTGAACTGCCCTTCACGCCACGGCGCCAGCAGTGATTCAATAAAGTAGATGCCCGGTTCGATGGTCAGAACCATGCCCGGCTGCAGAACGCGGGTGCAGCGCAGGTAAGGATACTTCGACGGAGCAGCAAGGTGGGTACCGCTGTCATCCTGCATAAAGCCAGCGACATCATGCACCTGCAGACCCAACGGGTGACCAATACCATGCGGCATAAACGGTCCAGTAAGATCGTTTTCCACCATCGCTTCTTCACTCATATCGGTGATGATTTGATGCTTACGCAGCAGCTTCGCGATGCGCTGATGGAACTGAATGTGGTAATCCACGTAGCTGGTGCCCGCTTTCATGGTAGCGATAAGCGCCAGCTCTTCGTCGTTAACATCTTTCACCAGATGCGCATAGTCATTGTCGCTTTTCGCCGACCAGGTACGCGTCAGATCTGCCGCATAGCCGTTATATTCCGCACCAGCGTCCAGCAGGAAGCTGCGAATTTCAGACGGGGCCTGATGATCCAGTTTGGTGTAATGAAGAACCGACGCATGCTCATTAAGCGCAACAATGTTGCTGTATGGCACGTCGGTATCGCGGTGACCGGTTGCGGTCAGATATGCCAGGTTGATGTCAAACTCGCTCATCCCGGAACGGAATGCTTCTTCCGCGGCACGGTGTCCATTCACCGCCATTTTCTGCGCTTCGCGCATACAGGCCAGTTCGTAATCCGTTTTAAAGGCGCGGTAATAATGCAGGTAGTCAATCACCCCTTTCGGGTTGATGTTGCTGGCCGCGATGTCCAGTTGCAGCGCACGTTCCGGAACCGGACCGATATAACCGATATTGCTGCGAGCAGCAGGCAGCTGGCTCCCGATACCGTCCGCTTTTGGCAGCGCGATGATCTCGATTTCTTCCGTCCAGAATGAGGTCGGCAGCGGCTCAACGTTATGCCAGTAATCGACCGGCAGATAGAACCACAATTTTGGCTTATTCACACCATCCACCAGCAACCAACAGTTAGGAACCTGCGTCACAGGTACCCAGGCTTTGAATTGCGGATTGACCTTAAACGGGTACGGATGGTCGTCAAGAAAGACGTTAACAAGTTCGCCAGAGTGAATAAGTAACGCATCCAGCTTGAAGCGTTCCAGCGCGTCGCGCGCCCGCTCTTGTAAGGTAACAATATGATTTTTATAGAGTGCGGCCAGTGATTCCATTTTCTATCCTTCTGTTTTTGACCTCAAGACTTCGCATCTTAGCACATCGCTTTGTGAGTGCGTGATTTCTACCGAGCGTGATCGAATCGTCATTTCTTTAATCATTCATTTGCATTTTTTTAACATAAAACACACACTTCGATTCATCTGGTATGACCAGATCACCTTGCGGATTCAGGAGACTGACATGCTTTACAAAGGCGACACCCTGTACCTCGACTGGCTGGAAGATGGCATCGCCGAACTGGTGTTCGATGCCCCTGGTTCGGTCAATAAACTCGACACGGCCACCGTTGCCAGCCTGGGCCATGCGCTTGACGTGCTGGAAAAACAACCGAATTTAAAAGGGTTGCTGCTGCGCTCTAACAAAGCAGCCTTTATTGTCGGTGCCGATATCACCGAATTCCTTTCACTGTTCCTCGTGCCTGAAGAACAGTTGAGCCAGTGGCTGCACTTTGCCAATAGCGTCTTTAATCGTCTGGAAGATCTGCCTGTTCCGACCCTCTCAGCGGTAAATGGCTATGCGCTGGGCGGCGGCTGCGAGTGTGTGCTGGCGACCGATTACCGTCTGGCAACGCCGGACCTGCGCATCGGTCTGCCGGAAACTAAGCTGGGCATTATGCCAGGCTTTGGCGGATCCGTGCGTATGCCACGTATGCTGGGTGCGGACAGCGCGCTGGAAATCATTGCTGCAGGTAAAGATGTTAGTGCTGAGCAGGCGCTGAAAATCGGCCTGGTCGATGGCGTCGTGAAACACGAGAAACTGCTTGATGGCGCAATCGCGGTATTACGTCAGGCGATTAACGGCGATCTCGACTGGAGAGCCAAACGCCAGCCGAAACTGGAACCGTTGAAACTCAGCAAAATTGAAGCGGCGATGAGCTTTACTATCGCCAAAGGGATGGTGGCGCAGACGGCTGGGAAGCATTATCCCGCACCAATCACTGCCGTGAAAACGATTGAGGCGGCAGCCCGCTTTGGCCGTGAAGAAGCGCTGAACCTGGAAAACAAAAGTTTTGTTCCACTGGCGCACACCAGTGAAGCTCGCGCATTGGTTGGGATCTTCCTTAACGATCAGTTCGTGAAAGCCAAAGCCAAAAAGCTCATCAAAAATATTGAGACGCCAAAGCAAGCGGCGGTGCTGGGCGCGGGCATTATGGGCGGCGGTATCGCTTACCAGTCGGCCTGGAAAGGCGTGCCGGTTGTCATGAAAGATATCAACGACAAATCATTAACGCTGGGCATGACCGAGGCCGCCAAGCTGCTGAACAAACAGCTTGAGCGCGGCAAAATTGACGGTCTGAAAATGGCGGGCGTGATTTCCACTATTCATCCAACCCTCGACTATAGCGGTTTCGAGCGTGTGGACGTGGTGGTCGAAGCGGTCGTGGAAAACCCGAAAGTGAAAAAAGCGGTACTGGCGGAAACCGAAGATAAGGTCCGCCCGGACACCGTACTGGCTTCGAATACCTCAACCATTCCAATCAACGAACTGGCCAGCGTGCTCAAACGCCCGGAAAACTTCTGTGGCATGCACTTCTTTAACCCGGTGCACCGCATGCCGTTGGTTGAGATCATTCGCGGCGAGAAAAGCTCAGATGAAACCATCGCTAAGGTTGTCGCCTGGGCAAGCCAGATGGGCAAAACGCCAATTGTGGTCAACGACTGCCCTGGCTTCTTCGTCAACCGCGTGCTGTTCCCCTATTTTGCCGGTTTCAGCCAGTTACTGCGCGACGGAGCGGATTTCCGCAAAGTCGACAAAGTGATGGAAAAACAGTTTGGCTGGCCGATGGGCCCGGCTTATCTGCTGGACGTGGTGGGGATTGATACCGCGCATCACGCACAGGCGGTGATGTCTGCGGGCTTCCCACAGCGTATGCAGAAAGATTATCGCGATGCGATAGACGCCCTGTTTGATGCTAACCGTTTCGGACAGAAAAATGGGCTCGGGTTCTGGCGCTATAAAGAAGATAACAAGGGCAAGCCGAAGAAAGAAGAAGATGCCGCCGTTGATGGTCTGCTGGCAGAGGTCAGCCAGCCGAAACGCGACTTCAGCGATGAAGAGATTATCGCCCGCATGATGATCCCAATGGTCAACGAAGTGGTGCGTTGTCTGGAAGAAGGCATTATCGCCAGCCCGGCAGAAGCCGATATGGCGCTGGTGTATGGCCTGGGCTTCCCTCCGTTCCACGGCGGCGCGTTCCGCTGGCTGGATACGCTCGGCAGCGCGAAGTATCTCGATATGGCTCAGCAGTACCAGCACCTTGGCCCACTGTATGAAGTTCCGACCGGTCTGCGTGATAAAGCGCGCCATAACGAACCGTATTATCCCCAGGTTGAGCCTGCCCGCCCGGTTGGCAGCCTGAAAACGGCTTAAGGAGTCACAATGGAACAGGTTGTAATTGTTGATGCGATCCGTACCCCGATGGGCCGTTCGAAAGGGGGCGCGTTTCGTAACATGCGGGCAGAAGATCTCTCCGCACATTTAATGCGTAGCCTGCTGGCGCGTAATCCGGCGCTGGAGCCATCCGCACTTGATGATATTTACTGGGGCTGTGTGCAGCAAACGCTGGAGCAGGGCTTCAACATCGCTCGTAACGCGTCACTACTGGCGGAAATCCCGCATTCTGTACCGGCAGTGACCGTTAACCGTCTGTGTGGTTCATCCATGCAGGCGCTGCATGATGCAGCACGCATGATCATGACCGGTGATGCTCAGGCGTGCCTGATTGGCGGCGTAGAACATATGGGCCATGTGCCGATGAGTCACGGGGTTGATTTCCACCCGGGTATGAGCCGCAACGTGGCGAAAGCCGCGGGGATGATGGGCCTGACGGCGGAAATGCTCTCCCGCATGCACGGTATTAGCCGTGAAATGCAGGACGCCTTCGCCGCACGTTCACACGCTCGCGCCTGGGCTGCGACCCAGTCTGGCGCATTTAAAAATGAAATCATCCCGACTGGCGGTCATGATGCAGACGGCGTGCTGAAGCAGTTTAACTACGATGAAGTTATCCGCCCGGAGACCACGGTTGAAGCGCTTTCTACCCTGCGCCCGGCATTCGATCCGGTTAGCGGCACAGTGACGGCCGGTACCTCCTCCGCGCTTTCCGATGGTGCTGCCGCGATGCTGGTCATGAGCGAAAGCCGTGCCCGTGAGCTGGGTCTGACGCCACGTGCCCGAATTCGTTCAATGGCCGTTGTCGGCTGCGACCCTTCCATCATGGGTTACGGTCCGGTTCCGGCTTCAAAGCTGGCGCTGAAAAAAGCGGGACTCTCCACCAGCGACATCGGCTTGTTTGAGATGAATGAAGCTTTTGCCGCCCAGATCCTGCCGTGTATTAAAGATCTGGGGCTGATGGAGCAGATCGACGAGAAGATCAACCTCAACGGCGGGGCGATTGCATTGGGTCACCCGCTGGGCTGTTCCGGCGCGCGTATCAGCACTACCCTGCTCAACCTGATGGAACGCAAAGACGTACAGTTTGGTCTGGCGACGATGTGTATCGGGTTAGGTCAGGGTATCGCGACGGTATTTGAGCGAGTTTAATCAAAGATAAATTCCCCTAAATAATTCGCGCTGCATCGCGGCGGCAACTGAGCGAATCCCCGGGAGCATAGATAACTATGTGACCGGGGTGAGCAAAGGCAGCCAACAAAGAAGCAGTGTGAATTATGACGGGGAAAGGTTTAGTTGCCGTTCTTCCCGCCTGTCAGGGGCGGGTTTTTTATTTCCCTGAACTACCACGTACCACTAACTGCACCGGCAGCAGCAGATTCTCTTCCTGCTTCTCTTCCAGCAGTAAATGCAGCGCTTCCCGACCCAGTTGTTGCTTATCAACCGCGATAGTGCTCAGCGGCGGATGTGACCAGGCTGCGGCATCGATATCATCAAACCCTACCAGCGCAAGATCTTCCGGGATACGTATACCCTGCTGCGCACACACTCTTTGAACAACTATCGCTGCCGCATCGTTATAGGCAAAAATGGCGTCGGGTGGCTCCGGCAACTTGAGCAGCTCATTAACCGCCTCTACCAAAGATTGCTCGGTATCCAGCAACGGCGGCGCGATGGCTTCGTACTCTGGTGGCATCAGCAACCGGGCTTCATACAATGCCTGACGATAGCCCTTCTCACGCTGGCGAATACTGTAGTGAGAAAGTGTACTGGCAAGAAAAGCGATGCGGTTGCGACCTTGCGCAATCAGGTGTTGCGTGGCCAGATAGCCGCCCTGGGTGTTGTCCGGATTGACGCAAGGCAGGCCAGGCGCCCAGAGATCCACCAGCACCAACGGTAGTTTCATCTGTTGCAGCAGCCCAAGCAATTCAGGCTCAAAAAATCCGGCGCAGATCAGCGCATCCGGCTGGTGCAGCAGCACCTGCTCACTCACTACATCACCCGGACCAATAGACAGAAAGCTCAGCGCAATGCCGTTCTCACGACAAAGATCTTCTATGCCTAACAGCAACTGAGAGTAAAACGGCAATGCGTGGCTGATATTGTGCTGACGATGCAGCAAAAACAGGACTCGTTTGATCTTGTCGCTGCGCAGGCGGGAAAAATCATAACCTTGCTGCTGCGCCACAGAAATAATGCGCAACCGGGTATCTTCACGCAGCCCCGGCTGCCCTTTTAACGCACGGGAAACAGCGCCAACTGAGACCCCACACGCTTCGGCAATGTCTCTGATACGTACAGGTTTCGTCATTTCACTCTCATTGATTCTACGCTGGCTTGTTGTGCCCCCAGCCAGGCGGCACCGCGGACGCCGCTACTGTCACCGTGTCGGGCCTGAACGATCGGTGTGCGGCACTGTTTACCAAATACGTACTGTGCTACTCGCGCCTGCAAGCCAGAATACAGTAAATCGATATTAGATACCCCGCCCCCCAACACAATGACATCGGGATCGAGCGTATTCACCACGCTTGCCAACGCACGCGCCAGTTGATCGCAATAGCGTTCCCATAACAAACAGGCGTCTGCATCACCCAATTCTACCTGTCGCATAATTTGTGGCACACCCACATGTTGCGCGGTGTGATTCAAATACTGGCGTTCCAGGCCGCTGCCGGAAATAAAGCTCTCGATGCAGTTCAACTGCCCACAATAGCATGTCACTGCGGCCCCATCCCGGGATTCATGATAACGCGGCAAGGCATTATGCCCCCATTCGCCCGCGCATGCGTTAGGACCGGAAATCAGACGGTTATCGATACACACACCGCCGCCACAACCGGTACCGAGGATGACGCCAAAAACGACGCTGTGTCCATACCCGCTGCCGTCCATCGCCTCTGACAGCGTAAAGCAGTTAGCATCGTTGGTGACGGGCACAGCCATCCCTAACGCTTGCTCAAGATCTTGCGCAAAGGCCTGCTGATTCAGCACCAGAATGTTGGAGTTTTTGATTAACCCTTCGCTATCCACCGCACCGGGCACCCCAACGCCAACCGAGAAAGGCTGATTAACGGCCTGCCTGGCCTTGGCAATCATCTCCGTTACGGCCTGGAAAAAATCGCCATAGCTCTGCTTTGGGGTTGCGCATCGCTCGCGATAAACAATTTCACCCGTATTATCAATCACTACCGCTTCGATTTTAGTCCCGCCAATATCCAGGCCAAGCCTCATGGTTTCCCTCGTTTGCGCCTTGTAATGTGATACTGCATAGCTTGCCCATTTTGTTTACTAAACAAAAAGAGTTCCGTCACAAAAGCTTATTTTTATGATTAATAGATAGCCAGAAATGTTTACTAAAAAACCGGTGAGAAAAGAGAGGCGACGAGACCGGGCTTGCACCCTGTTAGTAGAAGTAAAGTGAGTGATGGATGCGCCGGAAAGGCTCCGGCGCACAGCGCTTAAATAAATGCGAACGCGTCACCAAACAGGCGATCTTCACGCGCACTGCGTTCATTGCAGAACAGATCGCGCGCGATTTTAGCCATTTCAAAACGTCCGGCAATGTAGATATCGTGTTCCGCCAGGGTACCGTAATCCTGTAATACTGCCGTTAATACGGTGCCCGTACGGCCACGCCAGCCTTCTTCAGGCTGTTCCACCACTGGCTCAACGCGCAGGTTCGGGTGATTTACTGACAGTGCTTCCAGCTCAGAGAGATCGTAGAGATGCTTCTCTTCGCGCCCGCCCCAGTAAATGGTGATATCGCGGTTTGGGTTACGCGCCAGCGCGGTAAGCAGAATGGAACGCGCATAAGAGAAGCCCGTCCCGCCGGCAATCAGGATCAACGGACGTTCGTCCTCATCACGCAGCCAGGCTTCGCCATGCGGAATGTCGACCTTAATTTCCCGGTCTTTCAGAATGCGGTCCATTACGGCCATGGCATACAGATTTAGCTCAGAAGCGCCAACGTGCAGTTCAATGAACCCCTGCTCGTCCGGCGTAGATGCCATGGAGAACGGACGCTTATCTCGTTCGTCCATTACGACCATTAAGTACTGGCCGGCACGAAAGGAAAACGCCGCGTCTGGCACTAAACGAACGCGATATACGGTGTCAGTGATAGCTTCTACCGAGGTCACTTTACAGCTTAAGGTTGTCATGCGCTCTCTCTGTCGGATCAATAGGCAAAACGATCGCGCCTCAGGCGCTTTTGCCGTCATTAAAGATGGCCAGTTCATCCCAAATTGCGTCAATGCGCGCAGTGACTTCAGGATCTTTTTTTATCGGACGTCCCCATTCGCGCTGGGTTTCGCCCGGCCATTTATTGGTGGCATCCAGCCCCATTTTTGAACCAAGACCGGAAACCGGCGAGGCAAAGTCCAGGTAATCAATGGGTGTATTCTCTACCAGTACAGTATCCCGGGCCGGGTCCATACGAGTCGTAATCGCCCAAATCACATCATTCCAGTCGCGTGCGTTGACGTCATCATCACAGACAATAACAAATTTGGTGTACATAAACTGACGCAAAAACGACCAGACCCCCATCATGACGCGTTTGGCATGACCGGCGTACTGTTTTTTTATCGTCACAACGGCCAGACGATATGAACAGCCTTCCGGCGGCAGGTAAAAGTCGACGATTTCCGGAAACTGCTTTTGCAGAATAGGCACGAAGACTTCATTCAGCGCTACGCCAAGCACTGCGGGCTCATCCGGTGGGCGTCCGGTATAAGTCGAGTGATAAATTGCATCTTCGCGCTGGGTAATGTGCGTGACGGTAAAGACCGGGAAGCTATCTACTTCATTGTAATAACCGGTATGATCGCCATACGGTCCTTCCGGGGCCATTTCACCCGGTTCGATATAGCCTTCCAGCACAATTTCAGCACTGGCAGGCACTTCCAGATCGTTGGAAATACATTTGACCACTTCAGTTTTGGTGCCACGCAACAGCCCGGCAAATGCGTATTCAGATAACGTATCCGGGACAGGGGTAACAGCACCCAGAATTGTCGCCGGGTCTGCTCCCAAGGCCACAGAAACCGGGAACCGTTCACCAGGATGCGCCGCGCGCCACTCCTGGTAATCAAGCGCGCCGCCTCGATGGGAAAGCCAGCGCATAATAAGCTTGTTTTTGCCAATCAGTTGCTGACGATAGATACCGAGATTCTGCCGCTCTTTGTGCGGGCCGCGCGTAACGGTCAGCCCCCAGGTAATCAGCGGCGCAGCATCCTCTGGCCAGCAGGTCATAATCGGAATACGGTTTAAGTCGACTTCATCGCCTGAATAGATTTTTTGCTGGCAAGGTGCACCGCGTAACCGCTTAGTCGGCATGTTCAGCACCTGCTTAAACTGCGGCAGCTTATCAAACAGATCGCGAAATCCTTTCGGTGGCTCAGGCTCTTTCAAAAACGCCAACAGCTTACCGACTTCCCGTAGCGCCGAGACATCTTCTTGCCCCATCCCCATCGCCACACGCTTCGGTGTGCCAAACAGGTTACACAGCACCGGCATTGAATAGCCTTTAGGATTTTCAAACAGTAACGCAGGCCCACCAGCACGCAGAGTGCGATCGGCAATTTCAGTGATCTCCAGGTGGGGATCCACCTCAAGCGAAATGCGTTTGAGCTCGCCCTGCTGTTCAAGCAGCGTCAGGAAGTCGCGTAAATCGTGATATTTCATGGCGTCCATTGTGGCCTCTTCGTAAGCGCTTCATTATACGGCGTTCATCATTGTGATGCTGTATTTTTGTTAAATTAGCGTGAACTCTGGCGATACATATAAGCCCCAGGAGTATATACCCATTGGGTTTCAGCCTGCTTTGCGGCGGGTATAATTAACTTAACTCATGGCTTTTGCTATGCTGACGCTCAGAACAAGCGGATAAGAGTTATTATGCAAGCCTGGTATTTACTGTACTGCAAACGTGGGCAACTTCAGCGAGCCCAGGAACACCTGGAAAGACAGGCGGTGAACTGCCTGACGCCTATGATCACCCTGGAAAAAATGGTGCGCGGTAAACGTACCACAGTCAGTGAACCCCTATTCCCTAATTACATGTTTGTCGAGTTTGACCCGGAAGTGATCCACACCACCACCATCAATGCCACGCGTGGTGTCAGCCATTTCGTCCGTTTCGGTGCGACGCCGGCGACCGTTCCTTCTCCCGTCATTCATCAACTTTCTATCTACAAACCTGAAGGTATTGTTGACCCTGAAACCCCTCATCCGGGGGACAGTGTAATTATTACTGAAGGTGCGTTTGAGGGGTTGAAAGCGATCTTTACCGAACCCGATGGCGAAGCGCGTTCCATGCTGCTGCTTAACCTGTTGAATAAAGAGGTTAAGCAGAGCGTGAAAAATACCAGCTTTCGAAAAATTTAAATAGCCTTAGAAGGTCACTTCAAACAGCGTTCTGACGTTAGCATCAATGGTTGCTGACAACCATTGAGGATCCTCGCCGCGCCAGTGGGCAATACGCTCAAGAATATGGGGAAGGTGCGCAGGTTCATTGCGCCGTGACGCTGGCTTAGGCGTTAAATCCCGGGGAAGTAAGTAAGGCGCATCGGTTTCGATCAGCAATCTCTCAACCGGGATAAAGGGCAGCAGCTCACGCAGTTCCATGCCCCGGCGCTCATCACAGACCCACCCGGTGATACCAATATAAAGCCCGCGGTCTACACAGTCCTGCATCTCCTGCCGCGAGCCAGTAAAGCAGTGCAGCACCGCACCAGGCAGGCTGTCCAGCCACGGCTCCAGCAACGTCAGAAAACGCTCATGGGCATCCCGACAATGCATGAAAACCGGCATCTGCAGTTCAGCAGCAATGCGCAGTTGCGCCTCAAAAGCACGCTCCTGCTCCTGCGGCGTGGAGAAATTGCGATTGAAATCCAGGCCGCACTCACCAATAGCGACCACCTGCGAATGGTTTGCCAGTGCGATAATCTCTGCTTCTGTTGAGGACTGCCATTGGCTGCTGTCATGCGGGTGCACACCAGCCGTGGACCAGCAATGTGGATAATGCTGCGCCAACGTTAAAGCCTGCTGGCTTTCGTGCAGGTTTGTTCCGGTCAGAAGCATACCGTTTACGCCCGCAGCAAAGGCGCGCGCCACGACCTCATCCCGGTCTTTCGCAAATTGTGAACTGGTTAAATTAACGCCAATATCAAACATGCTTCCTCCCATATGACAACCGCCCTGACGGGCGGTTGCGTTTATTCTTCAGTTTTCTCGGCGGCTTCGGCTTCTTTTGCTTCTTCAGCCTCGTTATCCTCATCTCGCGTACGTCGCTTACCGACATAGAATCGAGAGAAGAACACACCCACCTCGAACAGGCAGTACATCGGTATCGCCAACAGCGTTTGCGAGAAGACATCTGGCGGGGTCAATAGCATCCCGACGACAAATGCGCCCACTACAACGTAAGGACGTTTCTTGCGTAAGTCTTCAGGCGTCGTAATGCCCATCCAGCATAGCAGCACAATGGCGACAGGAACCTCAAAAGAGACACCGAAAGCCATAAACAACGCCATTACGAAACTGAGATAGCTGGCAATGTCTGTCGATACCTGTACGCCTTGCGGAGCCGTGTTGGCAAGGAAACCAAACGCCAGCGGGAAGACGACAAAATAGGCGAATGCCATACCGATGTAGAACAATAACGAACTGGAGACCAGCAGCGGCACAACCAGGCGACGTTCATGTTTGTACAAAGCAGGCGCAATGAATGCCCAGACCTGGTAGAGGATCACTGGCGCTGACAGAATCAGCGACACCATGAAGGTTAACTTTATCGGGGTAAAGAACGGCGAGGCCACATCGGTGGCGATCATCGTTGCGCCCTGCGGCATCTGTTTGATCAACGGCGCCGCAACCATATGGTAAATGTCGTTGGCAAAGTACACCAATGCCAGAAAGATCACGAATACCGCAATAATGCAGTTCAGGAGTCGCTTACGCAGCTCAATAAGATGCGTGATGAGCGGTTGGGTATCTTCTACAGCCATGTTTACGGTTTATCACTCGACGAGGGGGAGGATTCGACAACAGGTGCGGCAGCTTTCTTTTCTGCATCCATCAACGTGGCGGAAGCGTTTTCCGTCGGCTCTGGCTTTTTAGCACCCGTGGATTCCGGTTTTTGCTCCGGCGAACTGGCCTGGTTTTCAGCGGCAGCTGGGGTGACCCCTTCTCGCTGTGCTTCACCGTCTTTCACCACCGGATTATGGATAGTGTGCGCTTCATCGCTGGCTTTCTCAGGATCGTGCACGCTATAAGAACGCTTCATCGACTCCGCCGCTTCACGCAGCTCATCCATTGATGCTTTCAGCTCCGGGGTCAGATTTGTCAGGCTCGCTTTTTCTACTTTCTTCAGGCTGTCCTGGAATTCCTGAAGCTTAAGCTCCTGGGTCAGTTCGTTCTGAACAGTAGTCGCAAGGGAACGCAAAGCGCGAACCCAGCCAGCAACCGTTTTTACCGCTACGGGTAAACGCTGCGGCCCCAGGACAATGAGGCCGATAACGAACACCAATAACAGCTCGCTAAAACCGATATCAAACACGGATTATACCTGCTCTTTATCTTGGCTTTTGGCGTCTTCCTTTTTCACTTCGCCCTGCTTATCGGTGATGGATTTAGCAGTAAAATCAGCATCCTGGCTGGTTTTATCTTGCTTAGGTTCATCATCACCCATCGCTTTTTTGAAGCCTTTAATAGACGCGCCAAGATCGGAACCGATGGAGCCGAGTTTCTTGGTGCCAAATAGCAGTACAACGATGACGGCAATGATCAACAACTGCCAAATACTGATACCACCCATACATGTTCCTCTGTCATAGATGATGAATTAATAAGGCCGTAGTATACGTTACACGGCCTGCCTTGGGCGATGAAAAATTCAGCGCATTTTGCGCCAGCCGATTAGCCAGGCTATGACGCCTCCCGCCATTAACCAGCCTGGCATAAGCCCCCACTCAGGACGGCTTACCAGCAGGAATGTTCCACTTAGCAACAATGTTGCGCCAATGCCCAATAAATAACGGGATTGTCCCTGACGCACATGATTCGCGTGAAGCTCGCGGGCAATCTTATCAACACTGTGCTGTAAATATTTGCCCTGGCGCAAACTGTCATACACCAGTTCAGGTATTTCTGGCATTTTTTCGACCCAGAACGGGGCTTTTTCTTTAAATGCCCTGACGAGCGCCGGAATACCGACCTGATCTTTAATCCAGGATTCGAGAAACGGCTTAGCCGTTTTCCACAAATCTAACTGTGGGTAGAGCTGTCGTCCGACACCTTCAACATACAGCAGCGTCTTCTGGAGCAAAACCAACTGAGGCTGGACTTCCATGTTGAATCGACGCGCGGTGTTAAACAGATTCAACAGCACGTGACCAAAGGAAATCTCCGCCAGCGGTTTTTCGAATATCGGTTCGCACACGGTACGAATGGCGAATTCAAACTCTTCAACGTTGGTATCGGGCGGAACCCAACCTGAATCCACGTGCAATTCGGCAACTTTGCGGTAGTCTCGGTTAAAGAACGCGATGAAGTTTTCAGCCAGATAGCGCTTATCTTCTTTATTTAAAGAACCCACAATCCCGCAATCAATACCAATGTACTTCGGGTTTTCAGGGTGCTCATAACTGACGAAAATATTCCCAGGATGCATGTCCGCATGGAAAAAACTATCGCGAAAGACCTGAGTAAAGAAGACCTGTACACCGCGTTCAGCCAACAACTTCATGTTGGTGCCATTCTTCTCAAGCGTTGCGACATCCGATACGGGGATACCATATATGCGCTCCATCACCATCATGTTCTGACTGCAATAGTCGGAATACACTTCCGGGATGTACAGCATCGGGCTATCTTCAAAATTACGTCGCAACTGAATTGCGTTCGCCGATTCGCGCAGTAGGTTCAGCTCATCAATCAACGTTTTTTCATACTCGCGGACCACTTCTGTTGGTCGCAGGCGACGGCCATCCGGCAGCAGGCGAGGAACCCAGCGCGCAAGGCGGTAGATTAGTTTTAAATCCGCTTTAATGACCGGCAGTATGTCCGGGCGGATAACTTTGATCACCACCTCTTTACCATTGGATTTCAATCGCGCGGTATGGACCTGGGCAATAGACGCAGATGCCAGCGGCGTGATCTCAAAATCATCAAACCACTCCTCGACGGGCAGCCCGCCCATGGCTTCTTCGATTTGTTCTTTTGCTCGCTGCCCATCGAATGGGGCAACGCGATCCTGCAATAGCGCAAGCTGATCGGCGATGTGCGGTGGGAAAAGGTCACGGCGAGTGGAGAGCATTTGCCCAAATTTAATCCACACCGGGCCGAGTTCCTGTAAAGCCAGTCTCAGCCTTTCTCCCAGCGGTTTGTCTTTATGCTGATTGGGCATCCAGAACAACGAGTAACGCCACAACCGAAGCGGCAGCGTAATACGCATTTTGGGGATGAGTTCATCAAGACCGTAGCTTAAAAAAGTGCGAATGATGAAATAAAGGCGCCGTACTTCACCTGGCGTCATTTGGCCTCCAGTTTTTCCAGCCGTTTGGCCAGAGATTCGACCGCGCGTTCAATGGCTGCCGTTTCTTCTGCAAACCATGCAACCTCAAGCGGACCGGGAGCCATACGCCACTCTTCGGTGATCGCTTCGGCTACATAGCGCTGCTGGCGCTGAATGTTATGGCGCAAGAACTTCGCGCCACCACGCAAGACTTTGCTGACCCCCTCCGCGACGATATCGCCGGTATAGGGCGCTAACAATTCTGCGGGATCAAACTCAGCCAGATCGGCCAGAGCAACAAAATTCTGCACCACCTGGATATCACCCTGAACTTCCAGCTCACCGCTGCGAATAAGCGTGGTAAGCTGCTGGCGGTCGCGTAATTTCGGCAACACGCTGGCATGCGTGATTACTGTGCAATCGGCTTCGCCTTCCCATGCCCCCAGCACATCGACCTGGCGTTCACTAAACACCAGGACTAAAGGTGTTGAAAATCCTTTAAGATCAACACGCAGCACCTTGCTCTGTAAACGTGTTCTGGCTGACTTCAGCGCAGGAGAACGATACAGAAAGGTATTGAGCAGATTTTCAACGCCTGCGGTCACTAAGGGTTTTAAAGGCATCCCCAATCTCCTGTCAGAACTTGTAACCACGATGCAGCGCAACGACACCAGCCGTCAGGTTGTAGTAATCAACGCTTTCGAACCCGGCATCTTGCATCATTGCTTTTAGCGTGTCCTGATCGGGATGCATGCGAATGGACTCCGCCAAATAGCGGTAACTGTCCGCATCGCTTGCGACCATGGAACCTATGCGCGGCAGAACATGGAAAGAATAAGCATCGTAGGCCTTGCTCAGCGGTTCGATAATCGGTTTGGAGAACTCCAGCACCAGTAAACGTCCGCCCGGCTTCAACACGCGATACATGGATCGTAAAGCTTTGTCTTTATCCGTTACGTTGCGCAGACCGAAAGAAATGGTAATGCAGTCAAACGTGTTGTCAGGGAAAGGCAGTGCTTCCGCATTCGCCTGAACGTACTCAACGTTACCCACTACGCCGATATTACGCAGCTTTTCGCGACCCATTTTGAGCATTGAGTCATTGATATCCGCCAGTACGACTTTACCGGTTTCACCCACCATGCGAGAGAATTTCGCCGTCAGGTCGCCCGTACCGCCTGCCAAATCCAGAACGGTTTGACCGCGACGCACGCCACTGCAATCAATGGTGAAGCGTTTCCACAAACGATGAATGCCAAATGACATTAAGTCATTCATAACGTCATATTTCGAGGCCACAGAATGAAAAACGTGGGCCACCATGTCAGCTTTCTGCTCTTTAGCGACGGTCTGAAAGCCAAAGTGCGTCGTTTCTTGTGAATTATCCACCATCTCAGTGCCTGCTCATTCAAAAAATGTTCAAGAAGTGTAACAGATTGGGCCAATTTGCCCTACCCTTCTGCCCGGTTCAACTACCCCAAATGGACTAGTTTGATTGCTGATTTACCGCTTTGTCATCAGGGTAAGGCTCATCCTGTTGCGTCTCAGGGACCGCGCGCAAGCGGTACTCTTCATCCTGCGTAGTGGCTTGTTCAGCCAGCTCAGGATTTATCTCGCGCTTAATTTCCACACCTAAACTGCGAAACGCCTCTGCCTGTGACAGGACGTTTCCACGGCCTGAAGAGAGTTTTTTCATCGCTTGGCGGTAGTTGTCCTGGGCTTTATCCAGACTTTGGCCAATCGCCGACATATCATCCACAAACAAGCGCATCTTGTCATAAAGTTTGCTGGCCCGATCGGCAATTTGTTGCGCATTACGGCTCTGATGCTCGTAGCGCCACAGGTTGGCGATCGTGCGCAATGCCACTAACAACGTGGTGGGACTGACCAGCATAATATTATTTTTAAGCGCCTCGGTTATCAGTTCGGGTTGTCTGTCCAGCGCCAGCAAAAAAGCGGGCTCGACGGGAATAAACATCAGCACATAGTCAAGCGAACGCAGCCCGGGAAGCTGTTGATAATCTTTACGGCCCAACAGACGAATATGGTTTCGCACCGAGGCGATATGTTCCTGCAACGCAGTCTCGCGGGTATATTCATCTTCCGCGTTAAAATAGCGCTCATAGGCAACCAACGTCATTTTTGCGTCGATTACCACATCTTTACCCTGCGGTAGCCGGACAATGACATCGGGTTGCATTCGCGAACGGGCATCGTTTTCAATGCTAACCTGGGTTTCGTATTCATAACCTTCACGCAGACCGGAGGCTTCAAGTACCCGCGTCAGTACCACCTCACCCCAGTTACCTTGAGTTTTATTATCGCCTTTTAAGGCCCGCGTCAGGTTTACCGCTTCCTGCGCCATCTGCGCGTTAAGTTGCTGGAGATTACGAATTTCGTGCGCCAGGGTATGGCGCTCTTGCGCCTCTTTACCGAAGCTATCCTGAACCTGACGTCGAAAACCGTCCAGTTGTTCGCGAAGCGGTGTCAGAAGGCTGTTCAGACTTTGACGGTTTTGCTCATCTACGCGGCGGTTGCTGTGCTCAAAAATGCGATTCGCCAGGTTTTCAAACTGTTCACTCAGGCGTTGTTCGCTGTTGATCATCTGGCGGATTTTATCTTCCGCATGCTGCTGCGTCGCTTCCAGCCGGGTAGTGACTTCACGGAGATCGGCTTCCAGAGAGGTGTTGATGCTGTGCAGGCTGCGTAATTCGTTGTTGAGTAGTTCGCACTCGTCGCGCCAGTGGGCTTCCTGCGAGAGCTGTTGACGGGCTGCGCTTAACGCAATATCCAGTTCACGTCGCTCTTCGATGAGGTCGGCACGGAGCTGATCGGCCCGCGCTTTTGTCGCCAGCCACCCCACCAGCAGCCCTGCGGCTAATGCCAACACGGCACTCATCATAATTGTAATATCCACAACGCCCCCTTACAGCAACGGCTTACCCGCACAAAATAGAATTGTGCTGTATAAACGTCCAGTTTAAAAGGAATTTCCTGCGAGGCACTACGCAAAATAAAAAGGCCGAACGCGTCGGCCTTTTTGAACAGACGGGAGAATTACAGTAAACGGCGGGCAGCTTCCACCACGATTTTCACAGCGTGGCTTTCCGTTTGTTTCATCGTTTCCGCATTAGGAATCTCTTGCTGAGTACGGTTCACGATAACGCCAGCAACCATACCTGCACGCAGGCCCTGGCTTGCGCACATGGTCAGCAACGTTGCGGATTCCATTTCGTAGTTCATGACGCCCATGGACTGCCACTCTTCCATTGAGCCTTTGAAACGGCTCACTACGCGACCAGAGAAGGTGTCATAACGCTCCTGGCCCGGGTAGAAGGTGTCAGAAGACGCGGTGACACCCACGTGGGTAGTCGCACCGATAGATTTCGCCGCTTCCACCAGCGCAGTGGTGCACTCGAAGTCAGCAACGGCCGGGAATTCCATTGGCGCGAAGTGCAGGCTTGCGCCATCCAAACGGACAGACGCAGTGGTGACCAGCACATCACCCACATTGATATGCGGCTGAATAGCGCCAGTCGTACCGATACGCAGGAAGGTACGAATGCCCAATTGCGCCAGTTCTTCTACGGCAATAGAGGTGGACGGGCCGCCGATACCGGTAGAGCAAACGATCACGGCTTTACCATCCAGCTCAGCACGCCAGGTCGTGAACTCGCGATGGGATGCCAGCTTAACCGGCTTATCCATCAGCGCGGCGATCTTTTCCACACGCTCCGGGTCGCCAGGGACGATAGCAAGCGTAGCCCCTTGTAAATCGTTCTTAGTGAGGCCGAGATGAAAAACATCAGACTTAGACATAAAAACTCCTCTGTGAATCGGTTTTGTCAGAAGAAGCAAAAACACACTTTACCGAAGGTATAAACAAATTTTCGTGACAGACATCACCATGATGTAAATCAATTGCATTCGATTGCCATTAAATAGTGACGGATATCACATAAACAGCGTGTTGTAAGGACACCTTGCACAAAAGATAGACCGTTTAAGGCAATGTGGTACGTTGCATATGTCTATAGTTAATAATGCGCTTTTTGGCTGAATATTTAAGGGTACGGAGAATACCATGACGACACGACAATCTGGCTTTGCACCTGCTGTATCTCCACCGACGTCTACCACGGTTCACACACCGGATAACGCAATTATCGCCGGTGTAACGTCCATACCTTCACAGGGCGATGATATGCCAGCGTATCACGCACGACCAAAACAGACCGATGGCCCCCTGCCCGTGGTTATTGTCGTGCAGGAGATTTTTGGCATTCATGAACACATTCGTGATGTTTGCCGCCGTCTGGCCCTGGAAGGATATCTGGCTATTGCACCAGAGCTCTACTTCCGCGAAGGCGATCCCAATGACTTTGCCGATATCCCCACGCTGCTCAGCGGCCTTGTCGCCAAAGTGCCTGACTCTCAGGTACTGGCCGACCTGGACCACGTCGCCAGTTGGGCCTCCCGCAACGGTGGGGATGCTCATCGATTAATGATCACTGGTTTTTGTTGGGGTGGACGCATCACCTGGCTGTATGCCGCACACAATCCGCAGTTAAAAGCAGCGGTAGCGTGGTATGGCAAACTGGTGGGTGATAAGACCCTCAACTCGCCGAAACATCCCGTTGATATCGCCACCGATCTTAACGCCCCCGTCCTGGGACTTTATGGTGGTCAGGACACCAGTATCCCACAGGATACCGTCGAAACGATGCGTCAGGCACTACGCGCCGCCAATGCTAAAGCGGAAATTGTGGTTTATCCCGATGCCGGGCATGCATTTAATGCCGATTACCGCCCGAGCTACCACGAAGAGTCGGCCAAAGACGGCTGGCAGAGAATGCTGGAGTGGTTCGCGCAATACGGCGAGAAGAAGTAAGTATCGCCAGGCAAACCGATCATCAAAACGGAGGCGTTAGCCTCCGTTTTATTTTTACGCCTGACGCAAGTTCTGCGCTGCTTTGACCATGTTAGCCAGCGCGGCACGGGTTTCCGGCCAGCCGCGGGTTTTCAAGCCGCAGTCCGGGTTCACCCACAGACGTTCCGCCGGAATACGCTGCTCGGCCTTCTTCAGCAGAGCCTCAATCCACTCCACGCTCGGGACGTTCGGCGAGTGAATGTCGTACACACCCGGTCCGATTTCATTCGGATAGTCGAACTCCTCAAACGATTCCAGCAGCTCCATATCCGAGCGCGAGGTCTCAATGGTGATCACGTCCGCGTCCAGCGCGGCAATGGAATCCATGATGTCGTTGAACTCGCAGTAACACATGTGGGTATGGATCTGGGTTTCATCCTTCGCCACTGCCGCGTTAATGCGGAAAGCTTCTACCCCCCATGCCAGATACGCGGCCCAGTCGCTGCGACGCAGCGGTAGACCTTCGCGCAGCGCCGGCTCATCAATCTGAATAATACCGATACCCGCCGCTTCCAGATCCGCCACTTCGTCACGCAACGCCAACGCAATCTGCTTCGCGATGGTTTCACGCGTCACGTCTTCACGCGGGAACGACCAGCAGAGAATGGTCACCGGACCGGTCAACATGCCTTTTACCGGCTTGTCGGTCAGCGACTGCGCGTACTTCGCCCACTCCACGGTGATCGCTTCCGGGCGGCTGACGTCGCCAATCACCACCGGCGGCTTCACGCAGCGAGAGCCGTAGCTCTGCACCCAAC
This sequence comes from Citrobacter sp. wls615, assembly GCF_005281355.1. Classification (NCBI taxonomy): domain Bacteria; kingdom Pseudomonadati; phylum Pseudomonadota; class Gammaproteobacteria; order Enterobacterales; family Enterobacteriaceae; genus Citrobacter; species Citrobacter sp. wls615. The sequence continues at coordinate 22,649 of NZ_SZXM01000065.1, forward strand.
CGTTCTGGGTAAAGACGAAACCGTCCAGGTGTTCGCCAAAATATTCCACCATGTCATTACGCTCGGCTTCACCGTGTACCAGCACGTCAAGCCCCAGACGTTCCTGCTCAACAATCGCCTGTTTGATATGCTCCGCAATACCGGTGCGATAGTGGGCAGCATCAAGATTGCCTTTTTTGAAGTCCAGACGCAGACCGCGAATTTCGGTGGTTTGCGGGAATGATCCGATAGTCGTGGTCGGCCATGCCGGCAGATTAAAACGGGCACGCTGTGCCTCGGCGCGAACCGGGTAAGCGTTGGCGCGTTGGCTGTCCTGGGCGGTGATCGCCGCCAGACGTTTTTCCACTGTGGCGTTGTGTACGCGGGTAGAGTGACGACGCGCCTGGATCGGTGCGCTCCATTCCACAATTGCCGCCGTATCGCCGCTGTTCAACGCATCGCGCAACAGCGCCAGCTCGCCGCATTTTTGCAGCGCGAAGGCAAACCAGCTCTTCACTTCCGCATCAAGCCGGGTTTCCACGCTCAAATCAATCGGGCTGTGCAGCAGAGAGCAGGAAGAAGCCACCCACAGATCACGTTTGCCGACGATATCTTTGATTTGCGCATATTTTTCGCTGAGATCGGCGCGCCAGACGTTACGACCGTTTACCAAACCGGCTGACAGCAGCCAGTCGGCAGGCAGACGTTGGTGCAGCTCGGCAACGTCATCTTTGCCATGAACGAAATCAACGTGCAGACCCTGCACTGGCAGCGCGGTAATGATATCCAGGTTTGGCGTTACGCCTTCAAAATAAGTGGTCAGCAGTAATTTTACCTGCCCTGCCAGCGCATCATACGCGGGTTTGAAGGCGTTCAGCCAAACCTGCGGCAGCTCCAGTACCAGCGCGGGTTCATCAATCTGTACCCACTCAATACCGCGTTTCGCCAGCTCAGCCAGCACCTGCTGGTAAACCGGCAGAATGTCATTCAGCAGGGTCAGACGGTCAAACTGTTCGCCCTTCACTTTACCCAGCCACAGGTAAGTTACCGGCCCAAGCAGCACAGGCTTCACCTTGTGGCCGAGCGCCAGCGCTTCGTCCACTTCATCCAGCAGTTGGGTCCAGGTCAGTTTGAACTGCTGACCTTTGGTGAATTCCGGCACCATGTAGTGATAGTTGGTATTAAACCATTTGGTCATTTCTGCCGCCGCCGCGGGCTCACCCGTCGGGGCGCGGCCACGGCCAATGCGGAATAAAGTATCGATATCAACCGAGCCGTCTTTATTTTGATGACGCGCCGGAACGTTGCCGAGCAGCAGGCTGGTGGTTAGCACGTGATCGTACCAGGCAAAATCGCCCACCGGCAGCAGGTCAATGCCCGCCTGCTTCTGCTGATCCCAGTGGCGGGCGCGCAGCTCGCGGCCAACGGCCAGCAATTCTTCACGGGAAGAATTTCCCGCCCAGTAGCTTTCTTGCGCTTTCTTCAACTCGCGACGCAGGCCAACGCGAGGGAAACCGAGGGTGTGATTCAATATTGTCATTTTTCTTCCTCTCTTATTTTATTGAATCTGAAGCAAAAACTCTAAATAGTTCGGTTTGCAGGAAGGCGGCGACACAGCGCATCCCCAGGAGCTTACTGAAGTAAGTGACTGGGGTAAGCGAGGAAGCCAACGCATCTGCAAGCCGAAATATGACAAGTTTTGGACGTCCAGATGTTTACACATCCATAATTGGCGGTTACTGTATATTCCTCAAGCGCAATTTGTTCATGCCGAAGTGAAGGACTTTCATGATCGAGATTAAACACCTGAAAACGCTCCAGGCGTTGCGGAATAGTGGTTCGCTGGCAGCCGCAGCGGCGACGTTGCATCAGACCCAATCCGCCCTTTCTCACCAGTTCAGCGATCTGGAGCAACGCCTCGGCTTTCGTCTTTTTATCCGTAAAAGTCAGCCTCTGCGCTTTACGCCGCAGGGCGAAATTTTGCTGCAGCTGGCAAACCAGGTGTTGCCGCAAATCGGTCGCGCGCTACAGGCCTGCAACGAACCGCAGCAAACCCGGCTACGCATCGCGATTGAATGCCACAGCTGTATCCAATGGCTGACGCCCGCGCTGGAGAATTTTCGTGCCAACTGGCCGCAGGTGGAAATGGACTTTAAATCCGGCGTGACGTTCGATCCGCAACCTGCGCTACAGCAGGATGAATTGGATCTGGTGTTGACCTCCGACATTCTGCCGCGCAGCGGATTGCACTACTCGCCGATGTTTGATTTTGAAGTACGCCTGGTCCTGGCGCCGGACCATCCGCTGGCCAGCAAAACCCAAATCACCCCGGAGGATTTAGCCAGCGAGACGCTGCTTATTTATCCGGTACAACGGAGTCGGCTGGATGTCTGGCGGCATTTCCTGCAACCTGCGGGCGTTAGCCCGTCGCTGAAGAGTGTGGATAACACCTTGCTGCTGATTCAGATGGTTGCAGCTAAAATGGGTATCGCGGCTTTACCACACTGGGTAGTGGAGAGTTTTGAGCGCCAGGGCCTGGTGGTAACCAAAACCCTGGGTGATGGATTGTGGAGCCGACTGTACGCCGCCGTGCGCGATGGCGAGCAGCGACAACCGGTCACGGAAGCGTTTATTCGCTCAGCGCGGAATCACGCCTGCGATCACCTGCCGTTTGTACGGAGTGCGGAACGACCCACTTTCGATGTACCCACAGTGAGGCCACTATCACAGCCGCACCAATGATGAAGCTCGGCCAGTGAGGCTGTTGATGCCAGATAGCCAGGTTAACCAACAGCCCGGCCGGCACATGCATATTGTTCATGATGCCCAGCGTACCCGCATCCACCTGAGTCGCGCCGTAGTTCCACATAAAGTAACCAATGCCGGACGCCGCCACGCCAAGAAACACCAGGATGCCCCACTGTAGCGTGGTTGCAGGTATTTTCTGCGCATTACCCAGCATGAACCAGGCCACTATCGCCACCATAAATGCCCCCATGTAAAACCAGGCAAAGGCGTTGTGCTGCGGCATTGGCCGTGTTTCCATTAGACGCTTGTAGCCCACCATACCAATGGCAAAGCTGATATTGGATAGCTGTACCAACAGCAGGCCGGTCCAGAAGTGGCTGGTCACCTGGTCGTAACGAATGATCCCCGCACCGATCACCGCCAGCAATGCACTGAAGGCGTAGCTCCAGCGCAGACGACGTCCGCTCATCAGGTCATAAATTAGCGTAATGTAGAGCGGCGTTAGTACGGTAAAGAGCAGCAGCTCTGAAACCGTCAGGTACAGATAGGCGTGAAAACTCAGCATATACATAATGCCAAGCTGCATGGCCCCTACCAGCATATACAGCGCGATCGTTTTTACGCTGTGCCCACGGGTACGTAAAAATGGCAGGAACACCAGCGCCGCCAACCCAACGCGCACCAGCACCGCAAAATAGCTATCGACATGACCGGCAAGGTACTCGCCAAACAGGCTAAAGGAAAAGGCCCACAGAATTGTGGTAATGATGAGTAACGCCACAATGGATGTCTCTTAACAAAAGGTACACCCATTGTAGCGAAGTTTTTAGTTGACAACTGGTCAACTAACGAACGATGGTGTTACTGCAAAAAGAGCTTACGCAGATAGTGTGGCACGGCATCATCGGCGTTGAGTCCAATCACGTCCAGTTCCGGATGAAGATCTTTCAGGCGCTGGTGCGCGTTGCCCATGATGCAGCCTTTGCCAGCCATGGAGAGCATTTCCGCATCGTTCATGCCATCACCGAAAGCGATACAGTCCTTCAGGTTGTAGCCCATCGCTTTCGCCACCGCTTCCAGCGCATGACCTTTCGACACGCCGCCAGCCATCACTTCCAGACAGGTAAGCGTAGAGAAGCTGACGTTGACGCGATCGCCCCAGCGAGCGTTAATCGCCTGCTCCAGCGGCAGCAGCCTTTCATGAGAATCGGTGGTAAAAAACACTTTGCTGACGCCTTCAGGCTCCAGTAGCGCAGGTTCAAACAGAGAATAGTTAAATACCGCTTCTTTAAAGAAGCGCATTTCGTCCGGACGATGACGATTCATAAACCATTCATCATCACGATAAACGTTGGTCACGATGTCCGGGTTTGCATTCACCACACCAAACAGGTCGCTGGCAATGTCGCGATCCAGGTTATGGGTAAACACCAGATTCCCGGCAGAATCGTGCACACGCGCACCGTTGGATGTGATCATGTAGGTTTTAATGCCGAGGTTATCGCGAATTTGCCCCACATCAACATGATGACGGCCAGTCGCAAACACAAAGTTAACGCCACGTGCGGTCAATAATTTCAGTGTCTCTTTGGCATAAGGGGACAACGTATGGTCGGGGGAAAGCAGCGTACCGTCTAAATCAGACGCAACAACCTGATACATAAGAAAATTAAACCTCTAGGCAAAGCGGGTTCCGCTGGATGAGTTATGCTTGTCGAAAAATTCGACAATAGCGTTAAGCGCGACTGAGCGCATTGCGTCCTTTTCAAAAAGGATCTCATGGTACGCGCCTTTAATGACAAGCGGCTGACCTCCCTCTACAGGATGGCCCGCTGCGGCGCGGAGTTCACAAAAGCGATCGTGCATACGGTTATCCACCAAACGCTCTTCTTCAGCCTGAATCAGTAATGTTGGCGTCGCGTCATCCCCCGCCCCGGCCAGGACCTGTTCACCCGCCAGAATCCCTTCACGTACCCAGTGGTAGGTAGGACCGCCCACGCGCAGCCGAGGTTCATCGGCATAGAAGCGTAGATTGCGCCGATAGCGCTGTCGACTATGGGTTACCGCATTCATCCCGAATGGCAGCGCCCGCCAGCGCCCGGTCCCCATGGCATAGCCCTCGCGGATCCGTGGATGCCCTTCAGCCCAGTCCAGAATTTGACGCACCATCCAGTCGGGAAAGCGCATCACAATACCAAACATCGGCGCGCAAAGCGCAATGGCATCACACTGATTCGGATGACGCTGCAGGAACAACGTGGCAATCGCCCCGCCCATAGAATGCGCCAGTATATAGCGTTTTCTCCACGGACCGGGTAACACTTCCTGCTGCCAGAAAGCGGTTAAATCGTCGACATAGTCATTAAAGTTATCCACATGACCGCGATGCGGGTCCGAAAGCATACGCCCGGAACGCCCCTGGCCACGGTGATCGATAATGAGAACGTCAAAACCAGAATGAAACAGGTCATACGCCAGTTCAGCGTATTTCACATAGCTTTCAATGCGTCCAGGACAGACGACGATGACACGATCGTTTTTCTCTGCGTGAAAACGAACAAAGCGTACGGGAACATTATCTACGCCCGTAAATTCCGCCTCTTCCCGCTGACGCCAGAAGTCTGTCAGTGGTCCCATGGAAAAAGCAGCAAACGCGTTTTCTCTTGTTTCCCAGTCTTTTTGCTGCTGAAACATCGGGTATCCAGCCTCGTTGACCAAGTAAAATCGTTTTTTTTGCCATGTCTGATACAACGTACCGACAGTAGCGTATTGTGGCATAAAAATAGACAATCCGGGAGTTTCTCATGACCTTTGAATGGTGGTTCGCCTACCTGCTGACCTCTATTATTTTGAGCTTGTCTCCAGGCTCTGGCGCAATCAACACCATGACCACCGCTATCAGCCACGGTTATCGTGGTGCCAGCGCGTCGATTGCAGGTCTACAGACCGGGCTGGTCATTCATATCGTTTTGGTTGGCGTAGGGCTGGGAACGCTATTTTCACGTTCAGCGATCGCGTTTGAAGTGCTGAAGTGGGCGGGTGCGGCGTACCTGATTTGGCTGGGGATCCAACAATGGCGCGCGGCGGGCGCTATCGATCTGAACACCATGGCGAATACGCAATCGCGCAGCCGACTGTTCAAACGCGCGGTCTTTGTAAATCTGACCAACCCCAAGAGCATTGTTTTTCTTGCCGCCCTGTTCCCGCAGTTTATCCTGCCACAGGAACCGCAGGTGATGCAGTATGTGGTGCTTGGCGTCACGACCATCGTGGTCGATATTATTGTGATGATCGGTTACGCGACGTTGGCTACGCGCATTGCTGGCTGGATTAAGGGGCCAAAGCAAATGAAAGCGCTGAACAAAGTGTTTGGTTCACTGTTTATGCTGATAGGCGCCCTGCTGGCGTCGGCAAGGCATGCCTAGCAAATGGAACGACGCTCGCAATAAAATGCTAACAGTAAGAGCGTTTGGACGTGAGTTCTCGTACTTCGCCGCAAAGGTAGAAAAGCCTTTTATTCTGCACTGTTAGACGTTGATTGCTAATGCCAGAATGCCGCCATATTCACTTCTCACGGATGATGAACGATGGCGGAAGCAACGACACCACATGACGCAGTATTTAAGACCTTCCTCTCCCGCGTGGAAACCGCTCGGGACTTTATCGAACTTCATCTTCCTCCCTCGTTAATCAAAATCTTCAAACTGGAAACGCTCCGTCTGGAATCAGGCAGCTTCGTGGAGGATGATCTGCGCCCCTATTTCAGCGATATTCTCTACTCACTGGAAACCACCAGCGGGCATGGCTATGTACATGTGCTCATTGAGCATCAAAGCTCACCGGACAAGCATATGTCATTTCGCCTGATGCGCTACGCTATCGCAGCGATGCAACGTCATCTTGAGGCGGGAAACAACACGTTACCGCTGGTTATTCCTGTGCTCTTTTACCATGGTAAGCAAAGCCCATGGCAAGGATCAATGAACTAGCTGGATCACTTTGAGGACTCAGGAACCGCCCTTCAGCTTTACAGCACACCGTTTCCGCTGGTGGATGTGACGGTTATTCCGGATGATGAGATTATGCAGCATCGCAGTATGGCGGCGCTGACGTTGGTACAAAAACATATTCGCCAGCGCGACATGGCGCAGTTGCTGGATAAACTTACCCGCCTGTTTATGCTGAATAAGATGAGCGGACAACAATTAACCGTGCTGGTAAACTACATGGTGCAAGCAGGGAATACACAAGATGTTCAAACATTATTGTATAAGCTGGCACAGCGTGTGCCGCAGCATGGAGACAAACTGATGACAATGGCGGATCAACTAAAACAGATAGGCCGTGAAGAAGGGAGGCGCCTTGCCCTTACTGATGTAGCAAAAGCAATGCTCAAACGGGGTCTTGATACCGACGCAATTATGGAAATGACCGGCCTTTCAAAGGACGAGTTACAGAAGCTTGCGCAATAAACCGCATTCCGCCTGGGACGCCCAGGCGGGTAACAAACTTAGCGCGAAATAATCAGGTGGATACCGAAGCCCGCGAACAGCGCGCCGGCAAAGCCATCAATCCACTTCGCCAGACGCTGATAGCCGCGACGCATCTTCGGAAGTGCAAACAGGCTGGCGACCACGGTGAACCACGCCAGCGTTTCCACGATGATCAGCGCGAAAATGCCCCATCGCGCGCCTGTTCCTACGCTATCGCCAACAAACAATGAGAACACGGAGCCAAAATAGATAATGGCTTTCGGGTTGGCGAGGTTGGTCAACAGACCTTTTAAAAAGCTGCGTCCGCTCTGTGCCAGCTCAACCTGTGGGGCAGGGGTCGCTACGTCCTGTTTTTTAAACGCGCCGCGCAGCATCTGGTAACCCATCCAGCACAGATACAGACCGCCGCCCACCATGATAATGGTATGCAACCAGGCCATTTTTTCGATAATCAGATGCAGGCCAAGCAGCGCCACGCCAGCCCAGACCATGACGCCACAGGTAATACCCAGCACGCCCATCATGGCTTCTTTGCGCGAACGGCTAACGGCCGTTTGAGAAACAAAGAAAAAATCGGGACCGGGACTCATCAGCGCAACGATATGCACCAACGCAACGGTGAAAAATAGCGTTAACATAAAAATGGCTCGCGGGGGAATAGTTCAGTGAGTCACCATCCTGGCACTTTTTTGCCTCGCTGACTACTCTTCGTCGTCACCATCAACGTGCGCGCGAATAAGTGCCATAAACTCTTTGCCAAAACGCTCAAGTTTACGCATTCCCACACCGTTGACGCTCAGCATTTCGCTCGGCGAAACCGGCATCTGCTCGGCCATTTCAATCAACGTGGCATCGTTAAAGACGACATACGGCGGGATATTCTCTTCATCGGCAATCGCTTTACGCAGCTTACGCAATTTGGCAAACAGTTTGCGATCGTAATTGCCGACGAAGGATTTCTGCATAGCGCGCGGTTTCAGCGCCACGATTCGCGGTACCGCAAGCTGCAACGGGACTTCGCCGCGCAGCACCGGACGCGCAGCTTCAGTGAGCTGTAACGCGGAGTGTTGGGCAATATTCTGTGTTACCAGGCCCAAATGAATCAGTTGACGAATCACACTCACCCAATGCTCATGGCTTTGCTCACGGCCAATACCATAGACCGGCAGTTTGTCATGGGCCAGCTCACGAATGCGCTGGTTATTCGCCCCGCGTAGAACTTCCACGACGTACCCCATACCAAAGCGTTGGTTAACGCGGTAGATCGTCGACAGCGCTTTGCGCGCATCCATTAACCCGTCGTACTGTTTTGGCGGGTCGAGACAGATATCGCAGTTACCACACGGCTCCTGACGCCCTTCGCCAAAATAATTAAGCAGAACCAGACGACGACAGGTTTGCGCCTCGGCAAACGCCCCCATCGCATTGAGCTTATGACGTTCGATATCCAGCAGCTGTCCGGCAGGTTTCTCTTCGAGGCAACGGCGGAGCCACGCCATATCAGCCGGATCGTAAAACAGCATCGCTTCCGCCGGCAGGCCGTCACGTCCGGCACGGCCGGTTTCCTGATAGTAGGACTCAATGTTACGCGGTATATCAAAATGCACCACGAAGCGCACGTTGGGTTTGTTGATCCCCATGCCGAACGCCACGGTCGCCACCACAATTTGCAGGTCATCGCGCTGGAATTTTTCCTGCACCTCGGCGCGCACGCTGTTTTCCAGCCCGGCATGATAGGCTCCCGCGCTGATGCCACGACTTTGCAGGCGCGCAGCGGTGTCTTCGACTTTGGCGCGGCTGTTACAGTAAATAATGCCGGACTTACCACGCTGTTCCTGCACATAGCGCATCAGCTGATCGAGCGGCTTAAATTTCTCCATCAGCATGTAGCGAATATTCGGGCGGTCAAAGCTGCTGATCTGAATTAACGGATCGTTGAGGCCCAGCAGACGCACAATGTCCAGCCGGGTGGTTTCATCCGCGGTCGCGGTCAGTGCCACAAACGGCAGGGTTGGGAAACGCTGACGCAACTGGCCCAGCGCAGCGTATTCCGGGCGGAAGTCATGTCCCCACTGCGAAATACAGTGCGCTTCATCAACTGCCAGCAGCACCGGATTCCAGTGTCCAAGATGCTCAAGGAAGTTATCCAGCATCAGGCGCTCAGGGGCAATATAAAGCAAGCGAACCTGCCCGCTGCGACAGCCGGCCATCACCTCAAGCTGCTGTTCACGACTTTGGGTGGAGTTCAGGCACGCCGCCGCCACGCCGTTGGCCAGCAGTTGATCGACCTGGTCTTTCATCAGGGAAATCAGCGGCGAAACAACAACGGTGAGTCCGTTGAGTAATAATGCGGGAATTTGATAGCACAGGGATTTGCCGCCACCGGTGGGCATAACGACCAGACAGTCGCGACCAGAGAGCACGGTGTCGATGATTTCTTCCTGGCCTGGGCGAAACTGTTGGTAGCCAAAGGTTTCCTGTAAAACCTGTTTAGCGCCCATTTCCAGATTCAACACTTCCGCCTGCGCCACATTAACCCCATTAACCTGAAATAAAAACAGGCGCTATTTTCAGCGCCTGAGAGAGAAACTGCAATGATTAAAATACTCTCAATATCTGTCAGAAGATATCGTTAAGCATTACACCCACGCCAACACGGGTTTGATTGAAGTTGTAGTCAATCAGCGATTCGCCGTAACCACTGTAGACCTGGGTGTAGAGACGAACATGCTTCGTAATAGGATAGCTTGCCCCTAACTCTGCGCCGCCGTAGCCGGTGTTCCAGTTGTACTGCCCTTTCACGCTGATAACGGCGTCGCCCAGGTGATATCCCATTTTCAGCTGATAATAGCCCATGTATTTGGTGATGTCGGGGTTATCATCGGTACTGCCAATGACGTACCACGGCTTTACTTCCACCAGCCAGTTGCCGTTTTCTGCCATCAGGCGGGTATACAGGCGGTTCCAGCTACGTGAAGTGGGGTCGGAGCGCCCGTTGGAATCATGGTTGTAACCCATTTCGACATCACGTAGCGTCCACCCGGCAAAGCGATAGTCGGTGGCGAAACCAAGGAACAACTGCGGCTCGTAGTTGGTTTCGCGAAACGGTGAAGATTCTTCACTGTTAGAAAGCTGCCACCAGGATTTCTGCGTATAGGAGCCGCCAAGAACCGAGTTCGGACCAAATATTCCTCGCCAAAGGGGAAATGCCAGGCTTAGCTGAAACTTCACCTCATCTTTGCGCGCATTGTCCGACCAGCTATAGCTGCTGATCGCCTCTTTGTTCATGTCGCTGGTATTGGTGTAGATAAGGTAGTTGGTGTCATAAGGGTAAAGCGTGAAAGGGTTGTCATGCTCTTGCAGCATATTAGCGATAATACTACCCCGAACTGCTGGTGCATCATGAATCTCTTTTACTGTCGCTTCCTGCGCATACGCGGTCAACGGCAGCATGACTGCTGGTAGTAACCATCCCAGAATCGCCCGCATCGGTAATGTTCTCCTGAACCAAAATATTGATGAATTGTATAATTTTCTGACAAGCATTCTACATACTTAGCTCGCTCCTCGTTAGTTATCCCGTCCTAAAGTAGAAAACAACAAATAATAAGCATAATATCAACATTTCATTAACCAATAAGGTATTAAGATCGTATGTCTGCTGTACTGACCGCTGAAGAAGCCCTGAAGTTAGTGGGTGAAATGTTTGTTTATCATATGCCGTTTAACCGTGCGCTGGGGCTGGAACTGGAACGCTATGAAAAAGAATTTGCGCAATTAGCGTTTAATAATCAACCGATGATGGTCGGGAACTGGGCGCAAAGCATTCTGCATGGCGGGGTGATCGCCTCAGCACTCGACGTCGCCGCCGGACTGGTGTGTGTAGGCAGCACGTTGACCCGTCACGAAACGATCAGTGAGGACGAACTGCGTCAGCGCATGTCACGTATGGGCACCATCGATTTACGCGTTGATTATCTGCGCCCGGGGAGAGGAAATCGCTTTACCGCTACCAGCAGCCTGCTGCGGGCGGGTAATAAAGTAGCCGTTGCGCGCGTGGAACTGCATAACGAAGAACAGCGCTATATCGCCAGCGCAACCGCCACTTATATGGTGGGGTAAGCGCTTAAAAAAAGGTAAACTGCTGTTACATTTCTGCAATGAGTTTTCCCGATGGATGCTAAACAAACGCGGCAGGGCGTGTTACTCGCTCTGGCTGCCTATTTTATTTGGGGTATCGCTCCCGCCTACTTCAAGCTGATTTACTATGTCCCGGCAGATGAGATCCTGACGCACCGCGTCATCTGGTCATTTTTCTTTATGGTGGTGCTGATGAGCATCAGCCGCCAGTGGTCGGGTGTTAAAACGCTGCTACAAACGCCAAAGAAGATCTTCCTGCTGGCGCTCTCTGCGGTGCTCATTGGCGGAAACTGGCTGCTGTTCATTTGGGCGGTCAATAATCACCATATGCTGGAAGCCAGCCTCGGCTATTTTATTAACCCGCTGGTGAATATCGTGCTGGGGATGCTTTTCCTCGGCGAGCGCTTTCGTCGCATGCAGTGGCTGGCGGTACTGTTAGCCGCCTGCGGCGTACTGGTACAGCTGTGGACCTTCGGCTCGTTGCCGATAATCGCGCTGGGACTGGCGTTCAGCTTTGCTTTTTATGGTCTGGTGCGTAAGAAGATTGCCGTTGAAGCACAAACCGGTATGTTGATTGAAACCCTGTGGCTCTTACCCGTGGCTGCAATCTATCTGTTTGGCATTGCGAATAGCCCAACCAGCCATATCGGGCAAAACCCGATGTCGCTCAATCTGCTGCTGATTGCCGCGGGTGTCGTGACCACTATTCCGCTGCTGTGCTTTACCGGCGCAGCGACCCGCCTGCGTCTTTCCACGCTGGGCTTCTTCCAGTATATCGGACCCACGTTGATGTTCCTGCTGGCGATCACCTTTTACGGTGAAGTGCCGGGAGCGGATAAAATGGTCACGTTTGCGTTTATCTGGGTGGCGCTGGCGATTTTCGTGATGGATGCGATTTATACCCAACGCAGAACGCGTATGGGGATGTGAATGCTTTTTGCCTGATGGCGCTACGCTTATCAGGCCTACGGGTTCTGTAGGCCTGGTAAGACACCGCCATTAAAGCCAGTTCTTACGTTTGAAGTACAGATACGGCGCCAGACCTGCGAGCATCATGAAGACAATCGCGCCAGGATAACCGAAGCTCCAGTGCAGTTCCGGCATAAATTCAAAGTTCATGCCGTAGCTGGAAGCCACCAGCGTCGGCGGCAGAAACACCACCGAGACCACCGAGAAGATCTTGATAATGCGGTTCTGCTCGATATTGATAAAGCCCATCGCCGCCTGCATCAGGAAGTTAACTTTCTGGAACAGCGATTCGTTATGCGGCAGCAGAGACTCGATATCGCGCAGGATCTCACGCGCCTGCTCCAGTTGACCACCCGGCAGACGCGCTTTACGCACCAGGAAATTCAGTGCGCGCTGGGTATCCATCAGACACAGGCGTACCTTCCAGCCGATATCTTCCTGTTCCGCCAGCGTGGAAAGCGCTTCGTCATACTCATCGCCCTGACGTCCTTCCATGATCACACGGCTGAGTTTTTCCAGGTCGCTATAGATATTTTCAATCTCATCCGCCAGCTGTTCAATTTTGGTTTCGAACAGGTCGAGCAGCAGCTCGTAAGCGTTGCCATCCACCATCGCCTGGTTACGTGCGCGCATGCGATACAGACGAAACGCCGGCAGTTCGCGTTCGCGCAGGGTAAACAAGCGACCTTCACGAATGGTAAATGCAACGGTTGAGTTACCCGCGTGATCGTCGGCGTCTTCATAGAAGAAGAAGGAGTGAATGTGCAGGCCATCTTCGTCTTCAAAAAAACGAGCGGATGCTTCGATATCTTCCAGTTCAGGGCGCGTGGCCAGGTTCTGGCCCAAGTCCTTTTGCACACGGTTTCGTTCTTCGTCATCCGGCTCGACTAAATCGACCCAAACCGAACTGGCCAGGTGCTCGATCTCGTCTGCCTCAAGGCGAGTTAACCGATTGTTTTCCAGTTGAAATGCGCTCAGCATGACCGGGACTCCCAATGCAAAAAATTATCGGACAGTTCGGAGGGCACACAGAAACAAATTGGGTTTCAGACCATTAAACAGCCTGACTCAGCGCGACGGGAAAAAAACAGAAGGTCGCTGACAACCGCGAAGGCTATCAGCAAAAAGGGATAGCCTTAGGAGTTGATCCTGGATGACAGGATAATGAGCCAGTATCTACTGGGTGTGTCCAAGGCGAATGTCCTCTTAGCGTAATCGTGCGCGCATGTTACGCCAGCAAAATTTTGACGTCAACACGCAACGGATGGCGAAAAAGTAATAATTTCCCCTTATACAGAAAGGTTAGCAGAGGGGAATTATTTATCTATGATTTCAGAATATTAACCGGCAGATAGCCGAATGGCGGCTTCGCCTTATCCGGCCTACAAATCAAAATGTTACCCGGTCAGCGCAGCGACATCAGGCGATCACACCGTTTCCAGTCTTGCGTAAGCCGCCACCAGCCATTTGATCCCCTGCCCCTGGAACGCGACCTGCAAACGACTGTGCTCGCCGCTTCCTTCGAGGTTGACGATGGTGCCCTCGCCGAACTTCGCGTGGCGTACCCGCTGGCCAAGTTTGTAGCCGGTATCGTTTTCCGCCATTGGCGTGCCCATCCGCTGATGGCTCACCGGACGGCTAACCGTGGCGCGCAGACGCACCTCTTCAACGCACGCTTCCGGCAGTTCGCCAATAAAGCGCGACGGACGATGGTAAACCTCTTTGCCGTACAGACGGCGCGTTTCGGCGTAGGTAAGCGTCAGCTTTTGCATCGCGCGGGTCACGCCGACATAGGCCAGGCGACGTTCTTCTTCGAGACGTCCGCCTTCATCCAGCGACATCTGGCTCGGGAACATGCCTTCTTCCATCCCCACGATAAACACCTGCGGAAACTCCAGCCCTTTCGCCGAGTGCAGGGTCATCAGCTGTACCGCGTCCTGCCAGGTATCCGCCTGTCCTTCGCCCGCTTCCAGCGCAGCATGAGACAGGAACGCCTGCAGCGGCATTAAGTCTTCGTCTTCTTCGTTGTAGCTGAACTGGCGCGTTGCCGTCACCAGTTCATCTAAGTTTTCGATACGCGTCTGACCCTTCTCGCCTTTTTCCTGTTCGTACATCATGCGCAGGCCGGAATCTTTAATCACCCGGTCAGTCTGCACGTGCAGCGGCATATCGGCAGTCTCTTGTGCCAGCGCGTCAATCAATTCCATAAAGCGCTGTAAGGCGCTGGCGGCGCGACCGGCCAGGGCTTTTTCCTGCAGCAGTTCACGACAGGCCTGCCACAGCGTTAGCTGGCGGTCACGCGAGGTCTGGCGCACCACATCTAAAGTACGATCGCCAATCCCGCGGGTTGGCGTATTCACCACACGCTCAAACGCGGCGTCGTCATTGCGGTTAGCGATCAGGCGCAGGTAGGAGAGCGCGTCTTTGATTTCCTGGCGTTCGAAGAAGCGCATCCCGCCATAGATACGATACGGCATGCTAGCCTGTAGTAAGGCTTCTTCCAGCACGCGCGACTGGGCGTTGCTGCGATACAGAATGGCGCATTGTTCCAGCGCGCCGCCGTTGTCCTGCCAGGTTTTGATGCGATTGACCACAAAGCGCGCTTCATCAAGTTCATTGAACGCGCAATACAGCGAGATCGGCTCGCCGTCGACGCCGTCGGTCCACAGTTTTTTACCCAGGCGCCCGTTGTTATTTTCAATCAGGGCGTTAGCTGCGCTCAGAATATTATTGGTCGAGCGATAGTTCTGCTCCAGACGAATGGTTTCTGCGCCCGGGAAATCGTTGAGGAAGCGCTGAATGTTCTCCACCTGCGCCCCACGCCAGCCGTAGATCGACTGATCATCATCGCCCACGATCATCACCTTGCCGGTGTCGCCCGCCAGCAGGCGGATCCAGGCGTACTGAATGTTGTTAGTATCCTGGAATTCGTCCACCAGGATATTGGTAAAGCGTTCGCGGTAGTGCTGCAGAATGTGCGGCTTGTTGAGCCACAGTTCATGGGCGCGCAGCAGCAGTTCGGCGAAATCCACCAGCCCCGCGCGATCGCACGCTTCCTGATAAGCCTGATAGACCTTCTGCCAGGTCTGTTCGACCGGGTTGCCGTAGCTTTGCAGATGGTGCGGGCGCAGCCCTTCGTCTTTCTGGCTGTTGATAAACCACATAGCCTGACGCGGCGGCCACTGCTTTTCGTCCAGGTTCATCGCCTTGATCAGGCGCTTGAGCAGACGCAGTTGGTCCTCGCTGTCGAGGATCTGGAAGTCCTGCGGCAGGTTGGCATCCATATGGTGCGCGCGTAACAGACGGTGCGCCAGACCGTGGAAGGTCCCCACCCACATTCCGCCCTGGCTGGTTCCCATGATCTGACCAATACGGTGGCGCATTTCCGCTGCCGCTTTGTTGGTAAAGGTCACCGCCATAATAGAGTACGGCGAGTTGTTCTCTACCGTCAGTAACCAGGCGATACGGTGCACCAGTACGCGAGTTTTACCACTCCCCGCGCCTGCCAGAACCAGCATGTTGCTGCGTGGCGCGGCCACCGCTTCACGCTGTTTATCATTAAGGCTGTCGAGCAGGTAAGAAACGTCCATTGGCACCGCCGCGTAAAAGTAGGTAAGGCGGAGAAGCGTAGCGCCATCCGCCAAAAAGCTGGGTATATATACAGAGTTCTGCTGGTGATTATATCAGCGAGGTCAGAGATGCCAACTGTGAAATTTCGATATGCGGCAGCAAACGGCTGTCTGCAGTTTGCATCAGGTCGGCATTTTCCGGTTTGATCCAGCAAGCTTGCATACCACAACGAATAGCGCCTGCAACGTCTGTCGTCAGGTCATCGCCCACATGCAGAATCTCACCCACTGGCATTTTCAGTTTATCCGCCGCCAGCGCGTACATGTCGCTGAACGGTTTCGATCGCCCATCGGGACCGGCGCGCAGCACAAATTCAAAGTAATCGCCCAGACCAAACAGTTCCGGCTGCGCGTTACCGTTGGTGATCGCCACCAGCGGCCATTTGCGGGCCAGCGCCTTCAGCGTGTCATGCGTCGATTGCGGAACATCAATGCGGCTACGCCATTTAGCAAAATTCATCATCGCCGCATTCGCTCCCATCAAGGCTTCTGCCGCTGACAGACCAGCCTCCAGCATAGCGCGCTCTACGGCGCGGTGACGCCATTGGGTAACGTCGTGATAGATTTCCGGCTCGGCGTCGCGAACAGCCTGACGTAAGCGCTGTAGGTCGCTATTTTGCAGCGAATTCAACGCCGGGTGGTAATTCTGTACAAACGCGAGCGCTTCCTGCTCGGTGCGTTTGATAACGGGACGGTTATCGTAAAGGGTGTCATCAAGGTCAAAGGTGAGCGCAGAAATACGCCCCAAAGGCCGGTAAAAACGCATTATTTCCCCCGTTTGGCGCGCGGATGCGCCGCATCGTACACTGAAGCCAGGTGTTGAAAATCAAGATGGGTATAGATTTGGGTGGTCGAAAGATTGGCATGCCCCAATAACTCCTGCACTCCGCGCAGATCGCCGCTCGACTCCAGCATATGCGTCGCAAAAGAGTGGCGCAATTTGTGGGGATGGACGTGGCTGTTCAGCCCCTGTCTGATACCCCATTCCGCAAAGCGTTTCTGCACGTTACGCGCAGAGATGCGCTTGCCCAGTTTTGACAGGAACAACGCATCGTCATCCCCGCCAAATAAACCGCGCAGATCCAGCCAGTGCTCAATCCACACCACCGCATTGCGGCCGATCGGCAGACGACGTTCTTTACTGCCCTTGCCCATCACCCACACTTCGCCGGTGTCGAAATCGAGATGTTTAATATCCAGCCCAACCAGTTCAGATAAACGCAGTCCCGCGCCGTACATCACTTCCAGCATCGCCCGGTCGCGCACGGCAAGGGGATCGTTGAGATCGATATCCAGCAGACGATTAACGTCATCAACGTCGATATTTTTAGGTAAGTGACGTGGCGCTTTCGGCGCGGAAACGCTTTTTGCCGGATTGGCTTTCAGTTCGCCCTGATTAACCAGCCAGTCGAAGAAACTGCGCAACGCGGAGAGGCGCAGCGCCAGACTCGCCGGCCCCAGCCCTTTACGACGGCTGCGCACGGCAAAACTGCGTACCATTGCAGCATCACATTGTTGCCAGCTTTGCAGACCGGTTTCTCCGGCTAACGCAATGATGGCATCAAGCTGACGCTGATAATTAAGCAATGTGATCGGGCTAAGCTGGCGCTCAACGCCCAGATAGCGCAAAAAGCGCGCCACATCCTGAGAAAGGGGTGAATCGGTCATACGCGTTCAATCCAGCGCTCCAGCAGCTCCGGCAACATCAGCGAGATTTCCTGCAATAGCTGCGTACCCTGTCCCTGCTGATAATGATTAACGTCACGACTGCTGAATAACATCACGCCCAGGGAACCATCTTGCCCCAGCATCGACATCGCCACCGAACCTATCGCTTTCGCCTCCGGCATCATGACCAACAGTTCCGGTCCATTGAGTGGGCCAAGATAGTGCTGCGACTGGCCCAGACGCTGAATACGCAACGGTTCAAAGGCCTGGCGGCTTAATGCCAGATGCGTAAATTTTGATGGCGCACCGAGTCGCCACCGGTCCGGAAACAGACGAACCGTCGCGCCGGCCAGCCCCAGCTCACGCGCCCAGCGATGAAATCGCATCAGCATATCGTCAAGACTGCTGGCCGACACCAGGCGGCTTTGCAGATTTAGCAGACGATAGAACAGGCTTTCATTGGCGTTGGCTTGTTCCATCAATAACGCCATGTTCTCTTCAAGCACATTAATATGATTACGTGCCCGCGCCATATGCCATTCAACTAAAGAGATCGTGCCCCGCACCGGGTGTGGGACGCGCATCGCTTCAACTGCCCGGGCATTACGGATAAAAAACTCAGGATTACGTTGCAGGTAATCGACGACCGCTCGATCGTCGAGCTCCATGAGCGTTTCCTGTAGTTCTTCCCCTGGTTGCTTCATAAGTGAATAAATCCGTCGTAGACATGTGCCGCCGGGCCAGTCATATACAGCGGATGACCCGGACCTTTCCAGGCGATATCAAGTCGACCGCCAGGTAACTCCACCCTCACCTCTTCTGCCAGCAGGCCCTGCTGAATACCTACCGCAACAGCGGCGCACGCACCGCTGCCGCAGGCCTGAGTTTCGCCCGCCCCGCGCTCGTAGACGCGCAGCCGGATATGCTCGCGCTTTACCACCTGCATAAAGCCGATGTTGGCGCGTTCTGGAAAGCGTTCGTGGTTTTCCAGCACCGGTCCCAGCGTTTCCACAGTGGCCGTATCAACATCATCAACCTGAATCACGCAGTGCGGGTTCCCCATTGAAACCACGCCGCACAATACTGTCTGTTCGGCCGCGCGCATAATATAGGTCTTCTCTGCTTTGTTGGCGCGAAACGGAACCTGCGAAGGCTCAAAGTTGGGTTCCCCCATATTCACCCGCACCAGCTCGTCGTCGGTTACGGTTAATACCATACGACCATTCGCGGTACTGACGCGAATATCACGCTTATTGGTCAGCCCTTTCAGGCGAACAAAACGGGCAAAACAACGGGCGCCATTGCCACACTGTGACACTTCACTGCCGTCGGCATTAAAAATACGGTAGTGGAAATCCAGCTCCGGATCATACGGAGGTTCAACCACCAGCAACTGATCAAACCCAACGCCGAGATGCCTGTCGGACAGGCGGCGGATCAGCTCTGGTGAGAAAAAGACATTCTGCGTTACCGCGTCGACGACCATAAAATCGTTGCCAAGGCCATGCATTTTAGAGAATTGCATCATTCACTCCGTTCACGCGGGTACAGAAATGTAAATCTATTCCTGCCGTCAGTAATTCACCTGAGAAGGGCCGTCGCTAATCCCACGATCGTTTTTCTCGGGCGTGGTGGATTGCGATTGCGGCTGAACGCTCTTGGTCGGAGGCGGCGCGGTTTTATCTGCTGGCGGGAAATAGAGCGGGCCTTTTAGCCCACAGCCCGTCAGGCTGAACAGAGTTAAAATGACAGCGAGTGGCTTTAACACGTTTTTCATTATGGATTGCCTGTAAAGTTCATGCTTTCTGTTTTCTATCATCGCAGGAGAAGGCGTAAAAGCAAGAGTTAGCCTGTAATCTGCAACGCGTTTTGTTTCAGGTTATACTGCCCTCATCACGAAAAACAGGATAAGAAAATGAACGACAGTGAATTTCATCGCCTTGCTGACACCCTGTGGATGACCATTGAGGAGCGTCTGGACGACTGGGATGGCGACAGCGATATCGATTGTGAGATCAATGGCGGCGTGCTGACCATCAGCTTCGAAAACGGCAGCAAAATCATTATTAACCGTCAGGAGCCGCTGCACCAGGTGTGGCTGGCGACCAAACAGGGCGGCTACCACTTTGACCTGAAAGGCGACGAGTGGATCTGCGACCGTAGCGGCGAAACGTTCTGGGATTTGCTGGAGCAGGCAGCAACGCAGCAGTCGGGAGAAAAGGTGGGCTTCCGTTGATTTATTTGCCGGATGAGATGTGCTTATCCGGCCTACTGTAGGCCCGGTAAGGCGTAGCCGCCACCGGGCGAAAAGCCTCAGGAGAAATACTGCTGCAACATCGGCGTGTCGTTATCCTGATTAGCTGGCGGGACTGGGTTGAGCGGCTGGGTACGGAACGGAATCACCTGCGCACGTCCGTCGGTTTTCACAATCTGATAGAACTGCGGCAGGTTAAAGTTGATGAAGCTGGAGCCGTAGGTAAAGCGATCGTGCGACGATGAATAGAAGCGGCTGACATCACGTACCAGCTCTTCTTTGCTTCCCTCGCAGTGGTGATACACCTCCGCACGGTTACTCTCATCCAGTATATAAATATTAAAGCCCTGCTCATCGCCCGTTTCTTCGAAAAAGAACTGAATGATCCCTTCACTGGCAAAGCCGTCCACCACAGAAGGGAGTTTCACATGGTTCGTTTCAACCTGGACGGAAAGGCCGTGCAGTTTGTTGTGTGAAATCGCACCGTAGAATTCGATGGCGTTTTCCAGTTTCTGTACCGATACGTTCAGACGCTCGAAGAACAGTCCCCACGTCTGACCAGACACGCGCAGCGCTTTGAAGCGCCCGGTTTCCTGGCGGGTGCTGGAAAGGCGCAGCTCGATACACTCAGAGACCAGTTGCTGCACGCGGGTACGGATTAATCCACGCAGATGCTGGCTATAGCAGAACACTTCGACGCTATCCGGCGGCGCGGCATCCTGGTGCATTTTGCCCAGAATTGTTTTTAACGCTTCAATCATCGCCTGCTCGCCGTTGAAGTGCAGCGTACGGACTTCATTCCACGAGTTGCGATACAGCAGGTCGACGCTTCCTACCAGGCAATTTTGCTCTTCGCCAAAGCTGAAGACGTCCAGCTTGCGGAAATCAAAATGCACCACCTGATTACGGAATGCGGCCGTTGGGTCATATTCAAGGTTAACGATAATCGCCAGATGGCGAATTTCACACGGGCTGTAGAGCGCTTTCGGCGTGGGTGCCGGCAGGCGCAGCGGGAAGTGGTGCGATACATCGGCGACCATCTCCTGCAACTTCGGCAAATCGACAATGCCGTTGCCCTTAATAAACAAATGCGTACGCGATGTCAGCAGACCGTTGAACCAGGCCCACGCCACCAGCTTATTGAGATAGCGGTTATATTCCAGCGGCTGATGGCTGATGATCGAATCCATATTCGGCGCACGGTTGTAGAGATACCAACCCGAACGGTTGGCGCGGCCCGGCGGCACATGGATAAAGGTCAGGTTCGGTTCTGAGAGGTCTGGAGATATCTGCGGGTTCACCAGCGTTACCTTGCCCGGCAACGCTTCAAACGCGGCATACAGCTTACGGGTCAGCACACCGATATCCTGCGGACTGGCGCTAACGCTGAGGTTATTGCGCCGCGCAAAGCGGATCAGATTACGATAGCTCTGCATCATCGCATCAAGCAGTTCGTTATGCGCTTCACGTACCTGATCAATCTTCCAGTTAGCGCGGTTATCCAGCATTGTCAGACGAGCTTCGTCCCAGCCCCATTCCTGCACTAACTGACTTAATACTTCACGACGCCAGCCCACGCAGGCGCGCTCGCGGCTCAGTTTCTCACATACTTTTAAGTAGAAACATCGACGCACTAAATCCAGACGCGTCGGGTCTTCGATCGCCGTGAGATATTCGGTAACACGCTCCAGCATCATGCAGTAGGGATCGAGACCAAAAGAGACGATCTCGCCATCGTGCAGGCGCTGTTTAATGTCTTTCGCCAACAGGCGTGGATTGGGATATTCCCAGGAATAGGCTTCCAGCAGCAGCGTCTTTAGCACTGCTTTGTACGGGGAATCGATACTTTTGTACAGCTGCCAGAGGCTGGCGCCAAAGTACTCTTCGGCGGAGAGCGAACTGAGTCCGCCGAGATCCAGCCATTCGTTTGGCGTTAACACCCCCTGTGCGTAGAGCTTCATGACGTAATCGTCGTAATGCTCTTCTTCGTCGCCCGGCACCATATTCCACAGAATACGTTTGCCCGCGAGGCGCACAGCGGTGCGATAGAATTCATCAAGCAACAGGATATGCTGCGTCGAGCCACAGTCTTCACCACCGAGACTTCCGCTTTCATTGTGACGGAAACGGTTTTCATCAATCAGGAAGAAACTGACTTCCACGCCCAGCGAAGCGGCCCAGCTTTCGAGCAGGCTACATTTACGCTGCAACAGCTGTCGCTCTTCGCTATCCAGCCAGGATTGGTGGCAGACCCAGATATCAAGGTCGGAAGAACAGCTTTGCCCTACCGAAGAGGTACTGCCCATTGAGTAAACGCCAGTGATCGGCAGTTCGCCCTTGGGAGGTTCCTGCGGTGACATGCCGCGGTACAGTTCCAGTTCGTTGAGGTAGTGGCGTTGGGTTTCATCAGGCGTGTAAAAGCATATGCCTTTGGGAACGTTACCATCGAGGTAACCCGGCATCAGAGGGTGGTGGTAGTGCAATAATGTCGGCAGCAGACTGTATACCTGCTGGAAAGCAGGCCCCATGGCAGCAAGCGCGCGATCCACACGCAGTTGATTTATGGCATCCAGTCTCTGTTTCAGAGTCTCAATATAGAGGTACAAGACGTATCGCCTGATGTTGCTATCCGTCATGTTGTCGATTACTGCGGCGCAAGCGCTCACAATTAATCGTCATCAATTCGGATAAACCGTATGTCAAAAATAACCGTTACCTGTTTTTCGCCCGTATTTTTTTGTGCGGTACAGCCGAAAAAATGGTCTAAAACGTGATCAATTTAACACCTTGCTCATTGACCGTAAAGAAAGATGCGCTACATACAAGTGTAGCACCGTTCGTTACGTGTAAATTCCTTCATACGGTCGGAAGGTTTCTCGTCATTATTCACTGCCACTGATGATGCAGCAGCTTTTCCTCTCACTTACGTTTGAGCGTAACGCTGACATCCCTTTGATAAGGATGTTAGGATGGTCAATGATTGATAATGACGGTAACAAGCATGTTAGACAATGTTTTGAGAATTGCCACACGCCAAAGCCCCCTTGCGCTCTGGCAGGCACATTATGTCAAAGACGCTTTAATGGCAAATCACCCCGGTCTGATCGTGGAACTGGTTCCTATGGTAACCCGTGGCGATGTGATCCTTGATACCCCGCTGGCGAAGGTCGGAGGGAAAGGGTTGTTTGTTAAAGAGCTGGAAGTCGCGCTGCTGGAAAAACGCGCCGATATCGCCGTGCATTCCATGAAGGATGTGCCGGTTGAATTCCCTGACGGTCTTGGACTGGTCACCATTTGCGAGCGAGAGGATCCGCGTGATGCTTTCGTCTCAAATAAGTACAACACGTTGGATGACCTTCCCGCGGGTAGTATTGTCGGGACATCCAGTTTGCGTCGCCAGTGCCAGTTGGCAAAGCGTCGCCCGGATCTCGTCATCCGTTCGCTGCGCGGTAACGTTGGTACGCGCCTCGGCAAACTCGATAACGGCGATTATGACGCCATTATCCTGGCGGTGGCCGGGTTAAAACGTTTAGGGCTTGAGTCGCGAGTCCGTACCGCACTGCCGCCGGAAGTCTCCTTGCCCGCTGTCGGGCAAGGCGCTGTTGGCATAGAGTGCCGACTGGACGATATGCGCACTCAGGCGCTGTTAGCGCCGCTCAACCATGAAGAGACCGCGCTACGCGTAACAGCCGAACGCGCCATGAACACCCGCCTCGAAGGGGGATGTCAGGTGCCTATCGGCAGTTATGCCGAACTCATCAACGGTGAGATTTGGCTACGCGCGCTGGTCGGCGCGCCTGACGGATCGCAGATGGTATGCGGAGAACGTCGCGGCGCCCCGCAGGATGCAGAAAAGATGGGCATCTCTCTGGCAGAAGAGCTACTGGAAAACGGTGCGCGCGCCATTCTGGCTGAAGTTTATAACGGAGAAGCACCCGCATGAGTATTCTGGTCACCCGCCCGTCTCCCGCAGGGGAAGAGTTAGTGAGCCGTCTGCGCACACTGGGGCAGGTGGCCTGGAGTTTTCCGCTCATCGAGTTTTCCCCGGGTCGGGAACTGGCAACACTCGCCTCCCGACTGTCGGCGTTGACGGATAACGATCTGGTTTTTGCCCTCTCGCAGCACGCTGTCACCTTTGCCGATGCCGAACTTCAGCAACAAGGGAAAAGCTGGCCTTCCCTTCCGCATTATTTTGCCATTGGCCGCACAACGGCGCTGGCGCTGCATACTGTTAGCGGCTGCAATATTCACTATCCTCTGGATCGGGAAATCAGCGAAGTCTTGCTACAATTACCTGAATTACAAAATATTGCGGGAAAACGCGCGCTTATTTTACGCGGCAACGGCGGTCGGGAACTGATAGGTGAAACCCTGACGGCGCGCGGAGCCGATGTTGATTTTTGTGAATGTTATCAACGCAGTGCAAAAAATTACGATGGTGCGGAAGAAGCAATGCGCTGGCAATCTCGCGGCGTGACCACGGTGGTGGTCACCAGCGGAGAGATGTTACAACAGCTCTGGTCGCTCATTCCGCAGTGGTATCGTGAGCACTGGTTACTACGCTGTCGGCTGCTGGTCGTCAGTGAGCGTCTGGCGCACCTCGCCCGGGAACTGGGCTGGCAAGATATTAAGGTCGCTGATAACGCCGACAACGATGCGCTACTACGCGCATTACAATAACTCTCATAATGGGATGCCATAATGACGGAACAAGAAAAATCCTCCGCCGTGGTTGAAGAGACCAGGGAGGCCGTGGAAACCACAGCACAGCCAGTCAATACTGAAAAAAAGGGTAACAACAGCACGGCGCTGATTCTGAGCGCGGTGGCGATTGCTATTGCGCTGGCAGCAGGTGTGGGTCTGTATGGCTGGGGGAAACAGCAGGCAACAACGCAGACGGCAACCAGCGATGCGCTGGCGAACCAGCTGACGGCGCTGCAAAAAGCGCAAGAAAACCAAAAAGCTGAGCTGGAAGGCATTATTAAACAGCAGGCAACGCAGCTTGATGAAGCCACTCGCCAGCAGGCCGCACTGGTCAAACAGCTTGATGAAGTTCAGCAAAAAGTCGCCACTATTTCCGGCAGCGATGCCGGGACATGGCTGCTGGCGCAGGCTGATTTTCTGGTAAAACTGGCCGGTCGTAAATTATGGAGCGATCAGGACGTTACCACCGCAGCGGCGTTGCTGAAAAGCGCCGACGCCAGTCTGGCTGATATGAACGACCCGAGCTTAATTTCCGCCCGTCGTGCGATTACTGACGATATCGCGAGCCTCTCGGCGGTAACTCAGGTCGACTATGACGGCATTATCCTGAAAGTGAATCAGCTCGCTAACCAGATAGATAACCTGCGTCTGGCCGACAACGACACCGACGATTCACCGATGGACTCCGACAGCAGTGAGCTGTCCAGCTCAATTAGTGAATGGCGCGTCAACCTGCAAAAAAGTTGGCAGAGTTTTATGGACAGCTTTATCACTGTTCGCCGTCGAGATGAAACCGCCGTCCCGCTGCTGGCACCGAACCAGGACGTTTACTTACGTGAGAACATTCGTTCTCGCCTGTTAGTAACCGCCCAGGCCGTACCGCGTCATCAGGAAGAGACATACCGCCAGGCGCTGGAAAATGTCTCCACCTGGGTACGCGCCTACTACGACACCGACGATGCAACCACCAAAGCTTTCCTGGAAGAGGTAGACCAGCTGAGCCAACAAAGCATCAGTATGGATGTGCCAGAAACGCTGCAGAGCCAGGCTATTCTCGACAAATTAATGCAGACCCGTGTTCGTAATTTACTGGCGCAGCCTGTCACAGCGCCGGTTGCCGCCGCTCCTGCTCCTTCGGCAGACCATCCGGCAACCGCGCCGCAAGGAGAATAATGATGCTAAAAGTATTATTGCTCTTTGTACTGTTGATCGCCGGGATCGTCGTTGGTCCAATGATTGCCGGTCATCAGGGCTACGTGCTGATCCAAACCGATAATTACAACATTGAAACCAGCGTGACGGGCCTGGTGATCATCCTGATCGTCGCGATGGTCGTTCTGTTTGCGATTGAATGGTTGCTGCGCCGAATTTTCCGCACCGGCGCGCATACCCGCGGATGGTTTGTCGGCCGTAAGCGTCGCCGCGCCCGCAAACAGACCGAACAAGCGCTGCTCAAGCTGGCAGAAGGCGATTATCAGCAGGTTGAAAAGCTGATGTCGAAAAACGCCGATCATGCTGAACAACCGGTAGTGAATTATCTGCTGGCGGCAGAAGCGGCCCAGCAACGTGGCGATGAAGCGCGCGCGAATCAACACCTTGAGCGTGCCGCTGAACTGGCCGGGAATGATACGATCCCGGTAGAAATCGCTCGCGTTCGTCTGCAACTGGCGCGTAATGAAAATCACGCCGCGCGCCACAGCGTAGATAAGCTGCTGGAGGTGACGCCGCGTCATCCGGAAGTGCTGCGTCTGGCTGAGCAAGCCTACATTCGCACCGGCGCATGGAGTTCGTTACTGGATATCATTCCATCTATGGCTAAAGCGCATGTAGGTGATGAAGAGCACCGCGCAATGCTGGAACAACAGGCATGGGTGGGTCTGATGGATCAGGTTCGCGCCGATCAGGGCAGTGAGGGGCTACGTACGTGGTGGAAAAACCAGAACCGTAAAACCCGTCATCAGGTTGCCCTGCAGGTCGCGATGGCTGAACATCTGATTGAGTGCGACGATCACGATACGGCGCAGCAGGTCATCATTGACGGTCTGAAACGTCAGTATGACGACCGTCTGGTGCTGCCGATCCCGCGCCTGAAAACCAACAACCCGGAACAGATAGAAAAAGTGCTGCGCCAGCAGATTAAGGCCGTAGGCGATCGCCCGTTGCTGTGGAGCACGCTGGGGCAATCGTTAATGAAGCACGGCGAATGGCAGGAAGCCACGCTCGCCTTCCGTGCAGCGCTCAAACAGCGCCCGGACGCCTACGACTACGCCTGGCTTGCTGACGCGCTGGACAGACTGCATCAGCCGGAAGAAGCCGCCACCATGCGCCGTGATGGCCTGATGTTGACGCTGCAGAACAACAATCCCCCGCAGTAATTCCCTCTTGCCCGGTGCTTCGCTTACCGGGCCTACCGTCTACACAAAATCATTTAAGATGCATAAAAAAACGCCCGCTCGGTAAGGAGCAGGCGTTAAACAGGTCTGTATGACAACATAATGGGTGCTTCACTCAACGTTATGTCCATGGTGTTTGATGAGGCCTGAGCGACATCTGTCTGTGGACGATAAGCACCGTAAACGGCTCTGCATCATTCCTGAGTTTATGAGGCCTGATGGCGAACATAAGAGATGGAATGAGCATCTACCCGTATATTATTGCACAACGCATGCCACGATTGCACTGCAAAAACCAGGTATTCGAACTTTTTAAGACATCAGGTAATTCGCGGGAATAAGGGCTGTGAAGGGAAATCAGAAAACAAAAAACCCCGCCGAAGCGGGGTTCAAAATTGGTCGGCGAGAGAGGATTCGAACCTCCGACCCACTGGTCCCAAACCAGTTGCGCTACCAAGCTGCGCTACTCGCCGTTTTACTGCTTTTTGAATTTTTAGTTCAATTCTTTAAGTCGTGGTGCGAGGGGGGGGACTCGAACCCCCACATCCTAAGGACACTAACACCTGAAGCTAGCGCGTCTACCAATTCCGCCACCTTCGCATTTCACAACTTTAAATTAATGGGGTGGCTAATGGGATTCGAACCCACGACAACTGGAATCACAATCCAGGGCTCTACCAACTGAGCTATAGCCACCACTGCAAATCTTTTACGCGGTATTAAAACCACCGCAGCTCCGGCACCTAACTAAATGGTGCGCCCGACAGGATTCGAACCTGAGACCTCTGCCTCCGGAGGGCAGCGCTCTATCCAGCTGAGCTACGGGCGCTTAGCGCCGTTGCGGGGCTGGATATTACGGAGGTCTCGGTCTTCTGTCTAGTGCTTTTTTAAAATAAATTATCGTTTGGTCATGGTTTGTGCGTTTTGTCGCTTATTCCCGCAATTTATGGGCTGTGCCATGACGATTCAGGCCAAAAGCCTTATAAATGAGCGTCACGCCCAGTAAGAAGATAATGCCAACAAACAGCGACATTCGGGTATCTTCATTGAAGTACATGCCAATTAATACGCAAATCAGGAACGCCATCGTCAAATAATTTGCCCACGGGAACAAAATCGAGCGGAAAGGATGACTGGCGATCGCCGCTTTATGCGCCTGACGGAAACGCAGCTGGCTTATCAGGATCACAAACCACGGCACCATCCCCGGCAGCACGCTGGCGCTATAAACATACACGAACACACGCTGCGGGTTGGGAATGATGTAGTTCAGGCACGAACCAATCAGCAGGATCGCGATAGAAATCGCCACACCAGCAACTGGCACGCCATGGCGAGATACTTTTCCAACAACAGCAGGTAGCTGGCGATTCTTTGCCAACGCGTAGAGCATACGCCCGCAGCTGTACATGCCGCTGTTACAGCCTGACAGCGCCGCCGTCAGGACCACAAAGTTAATAATCCCTGCCGCGGCGGTAATACCAATCTTGGCAAAAGTGAGCACAAATGGGCTGCCGTTGCTGCCAATCTCGTTCCACGGGAAAATAGTGACGATAACAAAGATCGCGCCGACGTAGAAAATCAGGATACGCCACAGCACCTTCCCCACCGCGCTACGCAGTGTGACCTGGGGGTTCTTCGCTTCACCCGCAGTAATGCCGATCAGTTCCACGCCCTGGTAGGACGCCACAACAATACACAATGCCGTCAGAAAGCCCTTCCAGCCGCCGGCAAAGAAGCCGCCATGCTCGGTCAGGTTGCCAAAGCCAATCGCCTGGCCGCCATTGCCAAAGCCGAAGAAAATCACTCCTAACCCAATGACGATCATCACAATGATGGTGGTCACTTTGATCATGGCAAACCAGAATTCAATTTCACCATACAGGCGAACCGCGGCGAGGTTTGCCAGCGCAACCAGCCCGACAGCAATCAGGGCGGGTATCCATTGCGCCATTTCCGGGAACCAGAACTGCACGTACACCCCGATAGCGGTAATCTCTGATATCCCTACCGCCATCCACATAAACCAGTATGACCAGGCGGTGAGATAGCCAAAGAAGGGACTCATGTAACGGTGCGCGTAAACAGCGAATGAACCGGCAACCGGCTCGAGGAATAACATCTCCCCCATGGAACGCATAATGAAAAAGACGAACAGCCCCGCGACGATATACGCCAGCAGGACCGAAGGCCCCGCCCATTTCAGGGTACTGGCGGCGCCCATAAACAGTCCGACGCCAATAGTGCCTCCAAGGGCAATTAATTCGATGTGACGAGCCTCCAGCCCACGCTGTAGCTCAGGTTTGTTCTCGGCCATAAATCCTCTTGATGTGTTTGCATGCTGTCCGGTATTACCGGTTCTCGTTATGGGTACATCTTGTTATTCCATAACAGGCCATACGGCATCGACCGCTTAACGGTTGGCGCCAAAACACCATGGCACTGTAATGATTGTTGCGAATGGTTTCCTAAAATCGCTTAAATGGCAATTAAAGCATTCAAAAAATGAATAGATTGTGCGAGAAAGCAGCGATTATGTTGTGAATAAGTAGCGTGATTAGCAGATCACGCTACTTATCAGAGGAGAGAGCGTCAGAGGTTGCCGGTATAGTGCCAACGGAGATAGCGCAACAAACGAAGTTGACGGGTGATACGGCTCGGCTGTGACAGTAAGCGATACAGCCACTCCAGCCCCAGATTTTGCCAGAGTTTAGGCGCCCGCTTAACGTGACCGGTAAAGACGTCGTAGGTACCACCCACCCCCATATACAGCGCTTCAGGGTGGATCTTCCGGCAATCACGCATAAAAATTTCTTGTTTCGGCGACCCCATCGCCACCGTCACAATTTGCGCACCGCTGGCGTGGATACGCTCAAACAATTCCTGACGCTGCTCCGGCGTAAAATAACCGTCCTGGCTACCCACAATGTTCACATGCCACTGCGCACGCAATTTGGCTTCGGTTTGCGCCAGAACCTCAGGCTTGCCGCCAATCAGGAAAACCGGCGTTCCCTCCTGCCCGGCTCTCGCCATTAGCGCTTCCCAGAGATCAGCCCCCGCTACGCGTGAAACCTGCGCCTGCGGGAATTTTTTACGCACCGAACGCACCACGCTAATGCCATCCGCATATTTGAACTCAGCGGCGTTAATCAGATCCCCCACTTCAGGGTTATCTTCTGCCGTCAGCATTTTCTCGGCATTGATAGCCACCAGCGTCCCAGGCCTGAGGCGTCCTTCGGCAAACAGGTAATTTAGCGCGTGTTGCATATCGCGCCAGCCAATCAGTTGTAACCCGCGCAGCGAATAGAGTGGCGCAGTTGTGTTATCTGTCATTACGATCCTTCAATCTGTGTCCGGGGCAGCGATTTAATTCGTTTATGGATAAGTCCCGCGCTATCGAATAGCCAGAACAGCAATTTTGCCACCAGCAGACAAACGCCGA
This sequence comes from Citrobacter sp. wls615, assembly GCF_005281355.1. NCBI lineage: Bacteria > Pseudomonadati > Pseudomonadota > Gammaproteobacteria > Enterobacterales > Enterobacteriaceae > Citrobacter > Citrobacter sp. wls615. The sequence goes on from NZ_SZXM01000065.1 coordinate 53,068, forward strand.
AAATCACGAGGAAAAAGACCACTCGCGAGACAAACGAATCCAGTCCTTCACGTGCCAAAACGATCATATTGAAAATGGCGCCAAAACAGAAACTGTGCAAAATGGCCGCCTTGTAGCGATTGGTTTCGCGGTTACCTAATTCATATAGCCAGTCGAACCATTTAATGATTAACCCGACGACAATCGCGCCTAACGGTATAAACAGCGCCCCGCCCATCACCACCAGCGAACCAATTAACGTTGGCGAAATCGCCAGCCCCGAGTGGTTGTTCAACACCTCCCAGGTAAAGTAGTTCGCGGAGTTGAGAACGATACTCGGCCGCCCAGGCCACAGCCAGGAGGGGATAAAGACGTAGAAATCACGGACGATCGGCGCCAACCCCTGGAACTCAATATTGTGGTAGTTCTGCAGCAACAGCGCCAGGTTTTCCCATGGCGAGAAGGTATCACGCGTCAGGTACAGGAACGTATAGAACGCCTCGTCACCGCTCACGTTCATCCCGTAGCGTTTCAGCGCCAGCCAGAACATACCGACGATGCCCAACACGCCTGCGGCGGCGAGCATCCACAGCGAAATCCAACCGCGAATAATGCCGATAAACAGGAAGATGGCAAACGCAATAATAATATTGGCGCGCGTTCCCCCCACAATCATATAGGTCAACAAGCCAAACGCGACTGTGCTTACCAGGAAAAACAGCCACGCTTTGCTGTCCTGGCGCAGGAAGTAGACCACCAACATTGCCGGAATGAAGAAGTAGAAGAAGCGCTTCAACGCCACTCCAGAGACTTCACTGGAAAAAATCTGGCTGTAGGATTGCAGTCTGAACAGCAGGAACCCATTGTGCATAAAGAAGACGCCCACGCTCACCAACGCAATCGCCATCAGGATAACCCAGGTCAAATGGGCCTCCACGCGATTGATAGTAAATAGCGGCCTGCGCGGCTTATTCTCTACGCGCTTACGTAAGCGCGTTTTATACGTCACGTAGTAAACGGCATAGAAACAGGCGGCTGATAGCAAAGCCTGCAGCAGGATCTCCGGTGGTGCTACCGCCACATCAAAACGGAACACCAGGATGCTGGTCAGCGGGAATCCGAAGAAGAACGTCAGCAAAAACAGCAACGAGAAAAAGACGTTAAAGTTAAAACGCACGCGGCGGAATTCAAACCAGGTCAGCGTGGCGATAAACAAAGTGGAGAGCAGCCAGACCACCAGCAGACCGCTGAATTGCATCAGGCTCATTTGGTTTCTCCTGAAGCAATGCGCAGCGCATGATGCCACGGTTGCAGATAATTCGGGCTAAAGAAGGTGATCGTATTTTTATCTACCAACGCCAGTTGGCTCTGCGCTTCGCGTACGAGACCTTCATTGAGTTGATCTGTCGTAAACAGGACCGGGATATTTTGCTCTGCCATATCCTGCCAGAAAGGATTTTCACGGTTGAGCACGCACGGGATACCGGCCTGGATTAACAAACACAGGGTACCGATCCCTTGCTGACGGGCAAAAATAAAGTAGCCCAGATCGCACTGACGCAGTAGTGCCAGATAGGCATCAAACTCCAGTTTTTCACTCAATATTTGCAAATTATCAGCGCTAAATAGTGCCAGACCCGCCTGACGAACCTCATCGATATAGGTCGTATTATTCGCAGGATACCCCATCGGCACTATCACATTCACCGTATCACCAAACTGCTGGTGAACAGCATGTAGCGCGGCAATATGCTCATTGCTGCGATCGCCAGAGTTGCCAACCAACACCGTCATCTTACCGCTGCGCTGACGTTCACTGCTCAGATTATTGAGCGAGGGATCCATCCGCGTTGGGAAATAGAGCAGCTCGCTACGAACGTGCGGATGCTGCCCAGCGAAATAACGTAAATCGCCTCGCGTAGCAAACACGCAGCCCACGCGATTCTGCGCCATGCGGCGAATCGGGTACAACAGGCGGAATTTCAGCCCACTGGAAACTTCATATAAATCCGCGCCCCAGATGTGCCAGTAAAACTGCTCCGGTTTAATTCCCCCGCTCAGCAGCGCCAGCCACAGGCTGGTGTTGAACTGACCATGAAAGAAGAAGCGCTGCTGGCGATTCGCTTTCGCCTTCGCAATAACCGCCTGGGCCAGCGCCTTTTTCCCGTCATAGAAACTCAGCGATAACGCCGGGCAGCTCTCACTGAATCCAGCATCCTGGCCTGCAACCATAAACGTGCGCGCGTGCTCGCTCGTCGCAGCCAGCGAATCGTTAAAAAACCGCAGCACGGTTTGGTTATGGTGAGGGATATCCGATCCCAGAACGTGAATCAGTACAGTCATGCCCGCCTACGCCAGAGTAAAAACACGCCACAACAAAGAGAAAAATAGACGATGTATGTTGCCATATACGCCTGCGCAGCTCCCAGAGCACCATGTGCCGGGATCAGCCAGTGGGCAAACGCCGTCAATAACATGAACTGGCTAATTTCAGCCAAAATATAAAACCGCAGCGACGCTTTCGCGATCACCAGATAACCAAAAACGTAAGCGCCAACTTTCAGTACATCACCAACCAGTTGCCAGGCAAACAGGTCGCGCATGGCGGTGAATTTTGCGGAAAAGAGCAGCCAGATCGCAAAATCACGCAATAGCCAGACGGTAAAGCTCGCGGCGGCAACCGCCGGCAGCACAAACTTCAACGACTTAATGACCTCGCGGGTAATGTCGCGCTTTTCGGTCAGCCGCGACAACGTCGGCAGCAAGTAAACGCTGAATGAGGCGGTAATAAATTGCAGATAGGCATCGGAGATACTGCTGACTCCCTGCCAGATCCCCACATCATCCCAACTGTACTGCGCCGCCAGCAGGTTTCGCATCATCACGTATGCCACAGGCAGCGTCACGGATGTAATCAGCGCCATCAGCGTAAACTTGCTTAGCTGCCCGGCCAGACCATGGTCCCACGAGGGCTTCAGGTAATGCAGCGGAATAGTTCCACGCTTAAGCAGCATAATGATGGCAGGGATAACGACCAGCGCTGGCACCAGGGCCAGGCCCAGCAAGGCGCCTTCATAGCCCCCCAGGCGATAGCAGCCATAGTAAGCTACTACGCCCACCAGGCTACCCACAATCAGCGACAGCGCGTTGCCTGCCGCATCGCGGAAGCCTTTCATCAGCGCCAGCAGCAGGTTAGCCCAGGCGATGCCCATCTGCACCAGCGCAACCAGTCGAACCAGCCCCTGATAATGCGTATGGCCAAACAACCCCTGACTGATGGGTGCGGCCGCCAGCAGGAAAATCGCCGCCATCAGCGTAGAGAATCCCAGCACCATTGCGGAAGATGTACCGACCACCTTACGGAGTCGGGCCGGATCGTCATGGTGCTGCGCAACGTATTTCGTGACGCCGTTGAAAATGCCGGCCCCCGCCAACACGCCCAGCACGGTAACCATTTGGCGAAAATTACCCGCCTGACCCACACCTGCCGGGCCAAAGGAGACGGCCAATAACTTCACCACCAGCAAACCCGCACCAATTTTTACCAGCGTACTGGCCGCCGTCCATAAGGACGCTTTAGCAAGCGACATATCAGGCGAAGTAATTGAGTAATGTCGAAATTACCGTTCGCTGGTTAACCGGCGACAGGTTATAGAACAGCGGTAAACGTAGCAGACGCTCGCTCTCTTTGGTGGTGTAACGATCCACACCGGCAAACACGCCAAATTTATCGCCAGCCGGGCAATCATGTAGCGGGATATAGTGGAACACCGCCATAATTTCAGCTTCTTTGAGGAAATTAATCAACGCGGTGCGATCGTCGATATCGCGCAGCTTGATATAAAACATATGGGCATTCTGCACGCAGTTTTCCGGGACAGCAGGCAGCTCAATACGTCCGGCACGCGCCAGCGGTTCGAGGGCATCATAGTAATTCTGCCACAGCGCCAGACGTTGCTGGTTAATACGGTCAGCCGCTTCCAGTTGCGCCCACAGATAGGCAGCCTGCAGATCGGACATCAAATAGCTGGAGCCGATATCGCGCCAGGTATACTTGTCTACCTGACCACGGAAAAACTGGCTACGGTTCGTCCCTTTTTCACGAATAATCTCGGCACGTTCGACTAATTTTTTATCATTGATCAGCGTCGCGCCACCTTCACCGCCTGCGGTGTAGTTTTTAGTCTCATGGAAGCTAAAGCAGCCAATGTGACCAATCGTCCCCAACGCCCGACCTTTATAAGTCGACATCACGCCCTGAGCCGCATCTTCGACCACATACAGGTTATATTTAGCGGCCAGCGCCATAATGGTATCCATTTCACAGGCCACGCCCGCGTAATGTACTGGCACAATAGCGCGGGTTTTGTCGGTAATAGCCGCTTCAATCAGCGTTTCGTCAATGTTCATGGTATCCGGACGGATATCAACAAAGACGATTTTCGCCCCGCGCAAAACGAATGCGTTAGCCGTGGAAACAAATGTGTAGCTCGGCATGATGACTTCATCGCCAGGCTGAATGTCCAACAGCAATGCCGCCATCTCAAGCGATGCGGTACAAGATGGCGTCAACAGAACTTTCTCGCTGCCAAAATGCTGCTCCAGCCACTGCTGACAGCGGCGGGGAAAGCCGCCGTCGCCACACAGTTTGCCGCTGTTCATCGCAGACTGCATGTAATCGAGTTCAGTTCCCACCACCGGCGGTGCATTAAATGGAATCATCGTGTCACCTGTATAACCAATACGCGGTGCTTTCCACATTCGCACCACTGTGTATGTAACGTTTAAGCGCGGCGGTGTTACCCATTTGGGTTGCCACGCGCAATGTTGTTTTACCGCGGGCCTGCGCCCAGCAAAGCGCAGCCAGCATTAGTTCTTCGCCCGCGCCACGCCCAGCCAGTAGGCCAATTCGCGCCTCGGTCGCATTCAGTTCGCGCAGCGAGACATAACCACGAATTTCACCTGTTGGCGTGCGTAAAACGAGGCATTGATGATCGAACGTCCCCAGCACCGCATTTTCAATCCACTGTGCATAAAAACGCGAACTGGCATCTGCGGCATACCACGGGGCGCGAAAACGGCTTTGCGCGAACGCTTGTTCCGCCAGGCGGCGTAACGCCGGAATATCCGTAATTTGAGCAATCTGCACGTCAGTGTTGCCACTGGTAGATGCCACTGGCAGCACAAAATCCACTTCGCCTTCGACCAGTGAGAAACCTAACTGCTGCAAAGCATCTAATTCATGGGTATTTGCGGCAGGAATTTTTGCCTGTACCCGCGACCAGGGACGTAACGCATCCTCCGTCAGAACCGGCGCGTGTTGGTCAAAACGTATAATGGCGCTATTCACGCCAAAAAACGTATTTTCCCAGCTAAGCGGCTCAATACTGGCGCGGGCGAGCACGAAGCAGCTCCAGCAAATATTGGCCGTACCCCGTTTTAGCCAGCGAACTGGCGGCACGTTTCACGCCTTCATCATCCAGCCAACCGTTACGCCAGGCGATCTCTTCCAGACAGGCTATTTTAAAGCCCTGACGTTTTTCTACCGTCTGCACAAACGTGCTCGCTTCGATCAAACTGTCATGCGTCCCGGTATCCAGCCAGGCAAAGCCACGTCCAAGCAATTCTACCGTCAGATGCCCGTCATCAAGATACATCTGATTGATTGACGTAATCTCCAGTTCTCCACGCTCAGAAGGTTTCACGCGTTTTGCGTATTCCACCACTTTACTGTCATAGAAATAAAGGCCGGTTACCGCCCAGTTAGATTTCGGTGCTTTCGGCTTCTCTTCCAGAGAGATAGCGCGAAAACTGTCGTCAAACTCCACAACACCAAAACGTTCAGGATCCATCACCTGGTAACCAAACACCGTCGCACCTTCTGTGCGGGCGGCTACATGACGTAGTTTTGGACTGAAGCCCTGACCAAAGAAGATATTATCCCCTAATACCAGACATGACGGTTCACCGTTAAGGAACGTTTCACCAATGATAAAAGCCTGCGCTAATCCATCCGGGCTGGGTTGCTCAGCATAGTGCAGTTCAATGCCGAACTCAGAGCCATCGCCTAACAAACGCTGGAAATAACCTTTATCTTCCGGCGTGGTAATAATCAGAATTTCGCGAATTCCCGCCAGCATTAGCACTGAAAGCGGGTAGTAAATCATCGGCTTATCGTAAATGGGCAATAGCTGCTTCGATACGCCACGCGTAATGGGATACAGGCGAGTACCTGAGCCACCCGCCAGAATGATACCTTTCATGCGTTGTCTCCTCCGGGAGCCAAAACCAGGCTGTTAGCCCTTCAGACCTAAACGTTCGCCCTGATAGCTGCCATCCTGCACGGGTTTCCACCATGCCTGATTATCCAGATACCACTGCACGGTTTTGCGCATTCCGCTTTCAAACGTTTCCTGCGGTATCCAGCCTAATTCACGCGCAATTTTCGACGCGTCAATGGCATACCGCACATCATGACCCGGGCGATCGTCAACAAAAGTGATCAAGTCTCGGTACTGTGCAATACCCTGCGGTTTTTGCGGCGCCAGCTCTTCCAAAAGGCTACAAACCGTTTCGACAACGTCCAGGTTTTTACGCTCATTGTGGCCACCAATATTATAGGTTTCCCCAATCGCGCCCGTTGTCGCCACGCAATAGAGCGCCCAGGCATGATCTTCTACGTACAACCAGTCGCGGATCTGTTGCCCATTGCCGTATACCGGCAGCGGTTTCCCAGCCAATGCATTGAGGATCATCAGCGGGATGAGTTTTTCCGGGAAATGATAGGGGCCATAGTTGTTAGAGCAGTTGGTAATGAGCGTTGGCAGGCCATAGGTTCGCAACCACGCGCGTACCAGATGATCGCTGCTGGCTTTCGACGCGGAATAAGGACTACTCGGCGCATACGGTGTGCTTTCAGTAAAGAAATCATCCGTCGAATGGAGATCGCCATACACCTCATCAGTTGAGATATGGTGGAAGCGAAACGCCGATTTTTTCTCGCTGGCCAATGCACTCCAGTAAGCGCGCGCCGCTTCCAACAGCGTGTAGGTTCCCACGATGTTGGTTTCGATAAAGGCAGCCGGGCCATCAATGGAGCGATCGACATGGCTTTCTGCCGCCAGATGCATCACGCAGTCTGGCTGGTATTGTTGAAACACCTTGTCGAGCGATGCCCGATCGCAGATATCAACTTTCTCAAAGGCAAAACGGTCATTCTGTGCAACCGGCGCCAGCGACATCAGATTCCCGGCATAGGTCAGCTTATCGACCACAACCACCGCATCCTGGGTCTCATGAATAATATGCCGTACAACCGCCGAGCCGATAAACCCCGCGCCACCGGTAACCAGAATTCGTTTCATTAGCGCCAGACCCCTTTGGTATCAACGATGTACTGCTGAAGAACCGCATCGCCTTTAATGGCTTTAAATTCATTATGGTCGACCAGCATGACCAGCACATCGGCGCTTTCCAGCGCATCGTCCAGCGTCGCCAGTTGGCAAATGCCGTCCAGTTTTTTCGGCAATTGATGGATATTCGGTTCCACCACCAATGTTTCGCCTTTGTGCCAATGCGCGATGCTTTGCGCAATTCCCATCGCCGGACTTTCACGCAAATCATCAATATTCGGTTTAAAAGCCAAACCAAAGCAGGCGATTTTCACTTCGCTGGCCCGTTTGTTGGTATCTGCCAGACAATCGGCTACAGCTGCTTTTACCCGATCAACGACCCAATGAGGCTTACCATCATTAACCTCGCGTGCGGTACGGATCAGTTTCGCCTGCTGCGGGTTCTGCGCCACAATAAACCACGGATCGACCGCGATACAGTGCCCACCAACGCCCGGTCCTGGTTGCAGAATATTTACACGCGGATGACGGTTTGCCAGGCGAATCAGTTCCCAGACGTTAATCCCCTGATCGGCGCAAATTAACGATAATTCATTAGCGAAGGCGATATTGACGTCGCGGAAGCTATTCTCAGTCAGCTTGCACATTTCCGCGGTGCGGGCGTTGGTTACGACACATTCGCCCTCAAGGAAGATGTTATACAGCTCACTGGCGCGCGCGGAACAGACGGAAGTCATCCCGCCGATCACGCGGTCGTTTTTAATCAGTTCAACCATGACCTGGCCTGGCAACACACGCTCCGGGCAATAAGCAATATTCACATCGGCCTGTTCACCGACCTGCTGCGGGAACGTCAGGTCAGGCCGCATTTCTGCAAGCCATGCGGCCATCTGTTCAGTTGCCCCGACAGGTGACGTCGATTCAAGTATCACTAATGCGCCTTTTTTCAGCACCGGCGCGACAGACTTAGCCGCAGCTTCAACGTAGACCATATCGGGTTCATGCTCTCCCTTGAATGGGGTAGGCACAGCAATCAGATATGCATCAGCTTCTACGGGAGTGATGGTTGCACGAAGAAATCCGTTTTCGACCGCCGTTTTCACCACGGCGCCCAGATCGGGCTCAACAATGTGAATTTCGCCGCGATTAATGGTATCCACCGCATGTTGATTTACATCTACGCCAATTACATGTTTTTGACGGGAAGCAAAGGCAGCCGCCGTTGGCAGTCCGATATAACCCAGCCCAATGACAGAAATGGTCGTAAAACTCATAGCGATACCCGATTATTTTTTAACGCGTGTAAAATACGGCCACACGCCTGCCCGTCACCATATGGATTATGGGCACGGCTCATGGTCTGATATTCATTGTCGTCATGCAGCAAACGCGTGACTTCTTCTACGATACGCTGTGGGTCAGTACCCACCAGACGTACAGTGCCTGCGGTAATGGCTTCAGGCCGTTCCGTTGTTTCGCGCATCACCAGCACAGGTTTCCCCAGGGATGGAGCTTCTTCCTGAATTCCGCCGGAATCGGTCAGGATCAGCCAGGCGTGATTCATCAGCCAGACAAACGGCATGTAGTCCTGCGGTTCAATCAGAATCACGTTTTCAACGTGACCCAGGATGCGGTTGACCGGCTCGCTGACGTTAGGATTCAGGTGTACCGGGTAGACAATCTGCACATTCTGATTAGCCGCGGCAATTTCCGCCAGCGCGTGGCAAATTTGCTCAAAGCCGCGACCGAAGCTTTCCCGACGATGACCGGTCACCAGGATCATCTTTTTGTCAGCGCTCAGGAAAGGGTAATTTTCTGCCAGTTCCGCCCGCAATGCATCACTCGCCAGTACGCGGTCGCGTACCCAGATCAACGCATCAATAACCGTATTGCCAGTGACGAAAATACGATTATCAGGAATAGCTTCCCGTAACAAATTTTGGCGCGAGTTTTCTGTTGGCGCAAAATGATACATAGCCAGACGCCCAGTCAGCGTACGGTTCGCCTCTTCCGGCCAGGGAGAGTAAAGATCGCCGGTACGTAAACCCGCCTCGACATGCCCCACCGGGATGCGCTGATAAAACGCAGCCAAACTGGTGGCAATCGTAGTCGTGGTATCACCGTGAACCAGCACCACATCAGGTTTGAAATCAGCCAGAATTGGCTTTAATCCTTCAAGGATTCGGCAGGTAATTTCTGTTAGCCCCTGACCTGGCTGCATAATATTGAGATCGTAATCAGGTACTATGGAAAAGAGGTTCAACACCTGATCGAGCATCTCCCGATGCTGCGCCGTGACGCAAACTTTCGCCTCAAAATCAGGATCTTTTGCCAACGCATGAACCAGAGGAGCCATTTTTATAGCCTCCGGTCGCGTGCCAAATACAGTCAGTACTTTCACATCGATTCTCTTCGGATTGGCAGTGAGGGCCCAGCCCCTCACTGCAACGGTATTGCTAAATCGTGCGGCGACGGGTCAATGCGACACCAGCACCAATCAGAGCCCCAACGATGCCCCACATAATCATCAGGAAGGCACGGCGAGGGCTGTCACGTTTTACTGGCTCTTCCGGCGTACGCAAATAACGATATGTCTGAAAGCGAGGATCCAGAGTTGGCCCAACGTTCAGTGTGTTAAGCATGGCTCGGTTTTGGAAGTAGTCCAGATCAAAATCCGGACCAACGGACTGTAGGTTTTCGAGTCGCGCCTGCAGCATAGGGCGTCCAAGCAAGAACAGTTCAGAATCCGGCAACTCATCAGCAGGAACATCTGTGGAAGTACGAGAAATGTTATGCTGTTCGGCAATTTTGAGTGCCTGCTCAATATTGTGAACACGGCGGGAGAATATCGATTTCGCCACTTCTTCCTGGCGCTTAACCTGCGCCTTCATCTGCACGGTGCGTGCAGCCCAGGCCCCTTTTAACTCTTCGTTCAGATGACGCGCCGCACGCTGGCTGGCAAAGGCGACGTACTGACGCAGCAGATTGTTGGCATCAGGAGCCGTCTCCGCAATCAGTTTCACACTGTCATTGGTATTACGCATCGCATCGCCAGGCATAAACTGAATGTTATTGATCAGTTCGTCCAGCATCGCCGCATCGGCTTTACTGTTACCCACCATACGCTGCTTATAGTAATCAGTCTGCTGCCAGAATTCACGGCGCGTATCCCAGGAGGCAAGCTGCATGATGAATTCTTTGTAGGCTTCGTCCATCACCGACGGCTGGTCCGCAGATGCGAGACTAGCCTTAATATCCAGGTTACGCAAAAACTGCTGTTGAGAATAGTAACCCCCCAACATATTAACCGTTGGCCTATCTGAAATCGCCGTAGCACTCCACTCCTGACGAGCAAAAAACGTATAGGCAAGAGCGGCTAGCGCAAAGGCGAGCGCTATACCGACGATCCACGCCTTCCCTGCCCACAAGGTACGAAACAACCCACGGATATCCAGTTCATTTTCAGCGCTCACGGCGTTTTCTCCCGGTAATGGTTGTGTCATCGTACCCTCAATTTATTTGGTTAAGTTTGGTTTACTTTCACGGTTTCTACGCAGCTTGCGCTTCAAGCGTTTGATAAATCTCGCTACCTTCCAGGCACGTTTAATACAAAAGTCGTATAAAACAAATGCCAGTAAAAAGAGCACCAGCATCACCCATTCCGGAACAACCCGGGAATATTCGGCCAGTACGCCGATAGCAGCCAGAATCGCTGCAGCCAACGTAATCAGGACAAAAGCCTGTCGGGAGGTAAACCCAGCGCGCATGATTAAGTGATGAATATGTTGGCGATCCGGGGAGAAAGGACTCATACCTTTACGTAAGCGACGATACATAATCGCCACCATATCCATTAGCGGAATGGCGATAATCCACAGTGCGGTGACAGGGCTAATAGGATGCGTTTTCCCTTGTGTGGTCTCCAGCAGGATCCAAATTACCGTGAAGCCAATCAGTGTACTGCCTGCATCGCCCATAAAGACTTTATAGCGACGTCCGAGTATCCCCAGGTTCAGCATGATATAAGGCAAAATGGCGGCGATCATGGCAAAACACCAGATAGCCAGGCTCGTCTGGCCATCAAACCACAGGATAAGTCCCATCGCGGCAAATGAAACGCTGGATAACCCGCCTAACAGGCCATCAATGCCATCCACCATATTAAAGGCGTTAATCGCCGCCCAGACGGCAAAAAGGGTAAGGAAATAACCAAAAGGACCGAGCACCATCTCCCAGGGACCAAAAATATACCCCAGGCTTAGCAAATACAGCTTACCAACCGCCATCATAATGATACCGATAATGGCCTGAACGGTTGCACGGATTTTTACACTAATATCAAAACGGTCATCCAGGGCACCGATAAATACCAGTACCCCGGCACAGGCCAGGTAGAGAGTAGCATGCGGGATGTAATAATCGGCGATGAGGAATGTAAAGCAAATGCCAGCGTAAACCGAGATCCCCCCAACCAGCGGAATCAGTCCCTGATGACGTTTGCGAAAGTTGGGTTTATCCACCAATCCTATCTTTTTCGCAACCTTGCGGGCAAAGAAAAGAAACAGCGTTGTGAATAAAAAAATACTGATGAGATCAGTACTTGCTGTCAGTAAATTCACTATACATGCTCTCAAAGAATATCAATATATGAAGTATAACCATCGAGGCGCATATTCAGAAGAGAAACCCGATTCCATATCAGGTGGTTCTGTATGATTATTAACCACAAAATACGAATTATAACACTTCTTCGCCTGGCGGTATGTCATACCGGATTATTGTTATTGTGTCGTTAAGATTACATCTACAAAAGCAAAACGCCACGTAAAAACGTGGCGTTTTCAGATGATGCCAGGATCAGGAACGCTTCATCATGTCGAAGAAGTCGTCGTTGGTCTTGGTCATCGCCAGCTTATTAATAAGGAATTCCATGGCGTCGATTTCACCCATCGGATGGATGATTTTGCGCAGGATCCACATTTTCTGCAGCTCTTCCTGGGTGGTGAGCAGCTCTTCTTTACGGGTACCGGAACGGTTGTAGTCGATAGCCGGGAAGACGCGTTTTTCCGCAATCTTACGAGAGAGGTGCAGTTCCATGTTGCCGGTACCTTTAAACTCTTCGTAGATAACTTCATCCATTTTAGAGCCGGTATCGATCAGCGCAGTTGCGATGATGGTCAGGCTGCCGCCCTCTTCCACGTTACGCGCAGCACCAAAGAAACGCTTCGGACGGTGCAGGGCGTTAGCGTCCACACCACCGGTCAGCACTTTACCGGAAGCCGGAACCACGGTGTTATAAGCACGCGCCAGACGGGTGATGGAGTCGAGCAGAATGATAACGTCTTTCTTGTGTTCAACCAGGCGTTTTGCCTTCTCGATGACCATTTCCGCAACCTGAACGTGACGGGATGCTGGTTCATCAAAAGTAGACGCAACCACTTCACCTTTCACCAGACGCTGCATCTCGGTTACTTCTTCCGGACGTTCGTCAATCAGCAGCACCATCAGCACACAGTCTGGATGGTTGTATGCAATGCTCTGCGCGATATTCTGCAGCAGCATGGTTTTACCCGCTTTCGGCGGAGCAACAATCAGACCACGCTGGCCACGACCGATCGGCGATGCCAGATCCAGTACGCGCGCCGTTAAGTCTTCAGTAGAACCATTACCACGTTCCATACGCAGACGAGAGTTTGCGTGCAGCGGGGTTAAGTTCTCAAAGAGGATTTTGTTACGGGCGTTTTCCGGTTTGTCGTAGTTAACTTCGTTAACTTTCAACAGCGCAAAGTAGCGTTCACCTTCTTTCGGCGGGCGAATCTTACCAGAAATGGTATCACCAGTGCGGAGGTTGAAACGGCGGATTTGGCTGGGAGAAACGTAGATGTCATCAGGACCGGCGAGGTAGGAGCTGTCTGCAGAGCGGAGGAAACCAAATCCGTCCTGCAATATCTCCAGCACACCGTCACCAAAGATATCCTCGCCACTCTTTGCGTGCTGCTTCAGGATGGCAAAAATAATGTCCTGCTTGCGCATACGAGCCAGGTTTTCAAGGCCCATATTTTCGCCGAGAGTGATCAGCTCAGAAACCGGCGTATTCTTTAATTCGGTAAGATTCATAATGGTGTGAGTTCTTAAACTTGGGGTAAATCTCGAACTTAATGTTGTGAATGGTATGGCAGGGTCATCCATGCCTGTTTACGGCCATCGACTCATGTCTGTTCGCTGTCTGGTCACAGGAAAGTACGCAGAACTGAAACGACAAGACGGATTGAGTGATAAGGCCCTGAATCTGTCCACTTCTCGCGCGAGAAACAACGGGAAGTATGGGATGTAACCAGATTCAAACTTAATAAGGTATGTTTAATACGAAGTCAACACTAACTTAGCACGACTCAAGTCGGGCGTCCAGTCATCCGAATCAATTCGAAGTATGGTCGCCCGATCATGAGACTTCCTTACGCCAAATTCGCGTCGAGGAATTCTTTCAACTGACCTTTGGACAGTGCGCCGACTTTAGTCGCCGCTACTTCGCCGTTTTTAAACAGCAGCAGGGTCGGGATACCACGAATACCATACTTCGGCGCGGTGCCTGGGTTTTGGTCAATGTTCAGTTTAGCAACCGTCAGTTTGCCCTGATATTCGTCAGCGATTTCATCCAGAATCGGAGCGATCATTTTGCACGGACCGCACCACTCTGCCCAGAAATCAACAAGGATCGCTCCGTCCGCTTTGAGTACATCCGTGTCAAAACTGTCGTCAGTCAGGTGAATAATTTTATCGCTCATATATAACTCCACAGGAATAAGCCTGGCGTGTTGGTGTAGGCTGTTGGTGTAGCATTAACCAACTAAAGGTTGACTTTATTTCACCGGATACGCTTTCGTAAAGCAATAGTAAGCTGATATTCTACCACACTATGAGCAAAACACATTTAACAGAACAGAAGTTTTCCGACTTCGCCCTGCACCCAAAGGTGATAGAAGCCCTTGAAAATAAAGGGTTTCATAACTGCACGCCCATTCAGGCCCTCGCGCTGCCGCTAACGCTGGCAGGTCGTGATGTTGCAGGGCAGGCGCAAACCGGTACCGGAAAAACGATGGCGTTCCTGACGTCAACGTTTCATTATATTCTCTCTCATCCCGCGATTGCCGATCGCAAGGTGAACCAACCGCGTGCGTTAATTATGGCGCCAACGCGTGAGTTAGCCGTGCAGATCCACGCCGATGCCGAGCCGCTGGCACAGACCACCGGTCTGAAATTAGGCCTGGCTTATGGCGGCGACGGTTACGACAAACAGCTGAAAGTGCTGGAAAGCGGCGTCGATATTCTTATCGGCACGACCGGTCGTCTCATTGACTATGCAAAGCAGAACCACATTAACCTGGGCGCGATTCAGGTCGTGGTGCTGGATGAAGCCGATCGTATGTACGATCTGGGCTTTATTAAAGATATCCGTTGGCTGTTCCGTCGTATGCCGCCAACCACCCAACGTCTGAACATGCTGTTTTCTGCAACCCTCTCTTATCGCGTCCGCGAACTGGCGTTCGAACAGATGAATAACGCTGAGTACGTTGAAGTCGAACCGGAGCAGAAAACAGGTCACCGCATTAAAGAAGAACTCTTCTATCCTTCCAACGAAGAAAAAATGCGTTTATTGCAAACGCTGATTGAAGAAGAGTGGCCAGATCGCGCCATCGTCTTTGCTAACACCAAGCACCGTTGTGAAGATATTTGGGGCAGCCTCGCTGCGGACGGTCATCGCGTCGGCCTGTTGACCGGTGACGTGGCGCAGAAAAAACGCCTGCGTATCCTGGATGAGTTCACCCGTGGCGATCTCGACATTCTTGTTGCGACTGACGTTGCCGCGCGTGGCCTGCATATCCCAGCCGTAACGCACGTCTTTAACTATGACCTGCCGGATGACTGTGAAGATTACGTTCACCGTATCGGTCGTACGGGTCGTGCTGGCGCAAGCGGTCACTCTATCAGCCTGGCCTGCGAAGAATACGCGCTGAATTTACCTGCAATCGAGACCTATATCGGCCACTCAATTCCGGTCAGCAAGTACAACCCGGATGCGCTAATGACCGATCTGCCGAAGCCGCTGCGCCTGACGCGCCCGCGCACAGGTAATGGCCCGCGTCGTACCGGTGGCGCTCCGCGTAATCGTCGTCGTTCAGGTTAAGAAAAGCTATGCCATACACAAAATCATTCAGCCTTTATCAAGGCGGCAAGAAAACGAATCCCGATGAGCTTACAAAAGTAAGTGATTCGGGTGAGAGAACGCAGCCAACACAGATACAGGTTGAAGGATGAAGTGTATGAACTCTACCTCGTTGTATGCAGCAATCGATCTCGGCTCCAATAGTTTTCATATGCTGGTCGTACGCGAGGTGGCGGGAAGCATCCAGACGCTCACGCGTATAAAACGCAAAGTGCGTCTGGCCGCTGGACTCAACAGCGATTACGTTCTCTCCACAGAGGCGATGGAGCGCGGTTGGCAATGTCTGCGCCTGTTTGCTGAACGCCTGCAGGATATTCCTCAACCACAAATCCGCGTGGTCGCCACGGCAACATTACGCATCGCCGTAAATGCCGATGTGTTTATCGCCAAAGCGCAAGAAATCCTTGGCTGTCCTGTCCAGGTCATTAGCGGCGAAGAAGAAGCACGACTGATTTATCAGGGTGTTGCCCACACTACCGGCGGGGCCGATCAGCGTCTGGTCGTTGATATTGGCGGCGCCAGCACTGAACTGGTTACCGGCTCCGGCGCACAAACGACTTCCTTGTTTAGCCTGTCAATGGGCTGCGTCACTTGGCTCGAACGGTATTTTACCGATCGTAATCTGGCGCAGGAAAACTTCGACCAGGCCGAAAAGGCTGCGCGCGAGGTGCTGCGTCCGGTCGCTGACAAACTGCGTTTTCATGGCTGGAAAGTCTGCGTTGGTGCTTCTGGTACCGTCCAGGCGCTGCAGGAAATCATGATGGCGCAAGGCATGGATGAGCGTATCACGCTGGCGAAACTTCAGCAGCTAAAGCAGCGAGCCATTCATTGTGGTCGTCTGGAAGAGCTGGAAATTGAAGGCTTAACGCTGGAACGTGCGCTGGTTTTCCCCAGCGGGCTGGCGATCCTGATTGCCATTTTCACCGAACTGAATATTCAGTGCATGACCCTTGCTGGCGGCGCATTACGCGAAGGGCTGGTCTATGGCATGCTACATCTGGCAGTGGATCAGGATATTCGCAGCCGCACGTTACGTAATATTCAGCGTCGATTTATGGTCGATACAGAGCAAGCGCATCGCGTTGCCATGTTAGCAACTAAATTCCTCGATCAAGTGGAAAATAAGTGGCATCTGGAAGCAATTAGTCGCGAACTACTGATTAGCGCCTGCCAGCTGCATGAAATTGGGCTGAGCGTTGATTTTAAACAGGCACCACAGCATGCGGCTTATCTGGTGCGCAATCTCGATCTTCCGGGTTTTACGCCGGCGCAGAAAAAACTGTTAGCCACGCTGTTACTCAACCAGACCAATCCGGTCGATCTCTCTTCGCTCCATCAGCAAAACGCCGTGCCACCCCGCATCGCGGAGCACCTTTGCCGTTTGCTACGACTGGCGATCATTTTCGCCAGCCGTCGTCGCGATGATTTGGTGCCGGAAATTCAGCTGGATGCAAGAGATGAGCACCTGACGGTCATACTACCTGAAGGCTGGCTGGAACATCACCCGCTAGGTAAAGAGCTCATCGATCAGGAAAGTGAGTGGCAAAGCTATGTCCACTGGCCGCTGGAAGTACGTTAATCGTTGATTTGCCGGAAGGCGCTCGCGCTTATCCGGCCTACGGCTTCGCTTTTGCCTTTGCCATCATTGCCCGAATATTGGCAATACTGGCCTGCCCTTTTTGCATCCGTTCCTCAGCACTTACCACTTTACGCTCCTGTTCCCAGATAACGTCATCCTGCGGCAGTTCTAACAGGAAACGGCTCGGTTCCGGGCGTATCAGCTCACCGTACTGACGGCGTTCTTTGCACAGTGTAAAGATGAGTTCTTTCTGTGCGCGGGTAATCCCTACATAAGCCAGACGACGCTCTTCATCTATATTGTCTTCATCAATGCTGCTCTGGTGCGGCAAAAATCCTTCTTCCATTCCCACCATAAATACGTAAGGAAACTCCAGCCCTTTTGAAGCGTGCAATGTCATCAACTGCACCTGATCCAGTTCTTCTTCGCTCTCTCCACGTTCCATCATGTCACGCAGGGTAAAACGAGTAACCACCTGGGTCAGGGTCATTGGCTCTTCCAGCTCGCTGCCTTCCAGCATCTCTGTCATCCAGCTAAACAGCGTGTTGACGTTCTTCATGCGCATTTCTGCCGCTTTCGGACTCGGCGAGGTTTCATACAGCCAGGACTCGTAATCAATGCCATGGATAAGATCGCGTACGGCCGCAACGGGTTCACGCTCTGCCAGGCGCTGAATTTCACCCAACCAGTGCGTAAAGCGGGTCAGTGAATCATATCCGCGTCCGGTCAGCGTCTGGCTCAGCCCCATGTCAAAGCTGGCGGTAAACAGGCTTTTATTACGCGTCATCGCCCATTCACCCAATTTCTGCAGCGTCGCTGGGCCAATCTCGCGCTTCGGTGTATTAACGATGCGCAGGAACGCGCTGTCGTCATCCGGGTTGCTGAGTACGCGTAGATAGGCCAGCAAGTCTTTAATCTCCGGACGGGAGAAGAACGATGTCCCACCAGAAATCTTGTACGGGATACGGTTCTGCATCAGGAATTTTTCGAACACCCGCGACTGGTGGTTGCCGCGATACAGAATCGCGTAGTCCTTATACTGCGTCTTATTGACGAAGTGATGGGCGATCAGTTCACCGGTGACGCGCTCCGCTTCATGCTCTTCGTTATTGGCGCTCAATACTTTAAGCTCCGCACCATAGCCCAGCTCGGAAAAAAGCCGCTTTTCAAACACATGTGGGTTATTAGCGATGAGAATATTCGCCGCCTTCAGGATGCGCCCGGAGGAACGGTAGTTTTGCTCCAGTTTAACCACCTGCAAGGCCGGGAAATCTTTGCTCAACAGCACCAGGTTCTGCGGACGCGCGCCGCGCCAGGAGTAGATCGACTGATCGTCATCGCCCACGACGGTGAAGCGCGCCCGTTTCCCCACCAGCAACTTCACCAGCTCGTACTGGCTGGTGTTGGTATCCTGATATTCATCCACCAGCAGGTAACGAATTTTGTTCTGCCAGCGCTCGCGCACTTCTTCATTGCGCTGAAGCAGCAGCGTGGGGAGCAGGATCAGATCGTCAAAATCGAGAACGTTACACGCCTTCATATGGGCGTCATACAAACCGTAGCAGTGAGCAAAAATACGATCGCGCTCGCCCTTTGCGCTGGCTGCCGCCTGCGCCGGGGTCATCAGATCGTTTTTCCAGTTGGAGATCGTCGAGATCAGCTGTTGGAGAATAAGCTTATCGTCTTCAATTAGCCCTTCGGTCAGCTCCTTAAGCAGGGCCACCTGGTCGGTATCGTCAAACAGCGAGAAGTTCGACTTCATCCCCAGCGCCGCATATTCACGCTTAATGACATCCAGTCCCAGAGTGTGGAAAGTGGAGATCATCAACCCGCGTGCTTCTTTACGCCCCAGCGTTTGCGCCACGCGCTCTTTCATCTCGCGCGCAGCCTTGTTGGTAAAGGTCACGGCCGCAATATGTCGAGCCTGGTAGCCGCATTCACGAATCAGATGCGCGATTTTATTGGTGATAACACGCGTCTTACCGGAACCTGCGCCCGCCAGCACCAGGCAAGGTCCGGTGACGAATTCGACGGCTTGTTGTTGTCCGGGGTTCAAACGCATAGAGGATTGCTCAATCTGTAAACACGGGGAGGTGGATTGTAGCAGAAAGAGGGGGAGAAAGAGTAACTGGCTACCTCTGCGGGTAGCCAGAAAATCGGGTCAATCAGGAAGCCGTCGCGGCTAGTGGTGTATAGCCGTTGCGCTGCGCGCTCTTGATCCAGCTGTAGGATCCCATCACCGCGATTGCCGTCAGCAGGACATACTCAAGCGACATGGCGTAAACGCCCTGCACCGCGTAAATAACCACGCTAATCACGTCGATAACTACCCACAGCAGCCAGTTTTCGACGAACTTGCGCGTCATCAGTACCATGGCCGCAATCGACAATACCAGCATGGTGGAATCCCAGAACGGGAAGGCATCGGGCTGGAGGTCAGGCATAGCGACCTGCATACCAAATGTTTGCAGCAGGGCAATCATGATGCGGGTGAGCGCCGCAAACACCGGGTCGATAAACAGCGTCATCAGAACAATCGCCACCGCACAAACGCCGCCTAATGCCAGGGTTTGCTGGCGTGAAAGCCAACGTACTTTGAGCGCAGCTTCCTGTGCCTCATTTTGTCGGCTCCACGCATACCAACCGTAAATGTTAGCGGCGAAGAAAAACACCTGCAGCAACAGACTGGCATAAAGCTGAATCTGGAAAAAGATTGCTGCAAACAGCGTGACGTTAATCAAGCCAAACAGGTAATTAATGATTTTTTCCCGGCTGGCACACCAGATACATAACAGACCAAATACGGTACCAATGGCTTCAATCCACGATAGCGCATACCCGCCTTCGCCGAGAGGAATGTTGACCATCACATTGTTAATGCTAAAAAAGTCCATCACTGACCTCCTGACTGGCTGACGGAATAAATGGCGCGGAGCGCCAGGGCAATTTGCCGTTCTTCACCCTGCTGGCACAACGCGTCCTGCTGGACATAATCATTGATGCTGCTATCCAGACAACCGTTGTGGGCAACCACCACGTTGAGTAATGACGCCGTACGTAACCCTCGCAGCGCGCCGATAGTCATCAGAGCGGCGCTCTCCATATCCGCGCCCAGAACGCCGAGCGCCGACCACCGCGCGTCCAGTTCTGCTTCCCGATCGGTATAAAAACTGTCGTGGCTACGCACCAGGCCGCACACGGCGGGGATATTCATCTGGCGCGCCTGCGCCATCAGTTCCCAGGTTAACTGCGGGTCGGCGCAGGCCGGATAGCCCGTTGGCGCATAGGTACGGCTGGTCCCGTCATCCGTTACTGCGGCATGGGCAATAATCACGTCACCGAGCGCAAGATTATCCTGCAACGCCCCACAGCTACCGATACGAATCAGGGTTGTTATGCCGATCTGGCGCAGTTCTTCAATGGCAATCGCCGTAGACGGCCCACCGATCCCGGTAGAGAGCACCAAAATCTCGATGCCCTGATACCAACCTCGCGCGGCGCGAAACTCCCGGTTTTGACCAAGCTGTTCTGGGTTATCAAGAAAATTGACGATGCGGTCGACCCGCAACGGGTCTCCCGGCAGCAGCGCATAGCGTGCGCCGGTCATCTCCTTGCTTAACTGGATATGGGGTTGCAGCGACATTCTCGCGCCTCCTTCACTCTGGCGGTTATCCGATATCAGCCTCCTGCTTTAACTTTTCAGGGACTAACAACACAATGCTTTCACCATCGGTATCAATAATCTGTAACGCTTTCAGATCATGTAAAATACGATTAATACTACGGGTCGTCGCCGCCAGCTCCTCGCTGAGGTTTAGCTTATCCAACAAAATTGCGTTGGTGCCATCTTGTTGATAACGCAGCCATAACGCCTGACACACTCGCTGATGCAGCGAGTAAAGATTGTCGCTGCTGGCCTTTTTTGACAGCTGATAATATTGCTGACTAAAGAAGCGCAGCATCCGCTGGTTAAAATGGTTATCTAAGGCCAGCCAGCGGCAAAAATATTCCTGCGACAAACTCAGGAGCTGCACATGCCCTACCGCCACCACCGAACAGATGTAATGACGCGACTCAAAGATCTCGAGCTCACCCAGCATGTCGCTTTTCCGGTAGCGGGCCTGACGATAACGACGTCCATCTTCAGCCTCATAGAACACATCCACTTCACCGGCAATAATTAGTGAAAAGCGCTGACATATTTCCCCCTGCCGGCAAATAAAGTCTCCGCGCGGGATCTCTTCAAAACACCATTGCTGCATGATTTCCAGAGGGCAATATTTCAGTAATTCATAAAGCTGTGGATCGCGAACAATATCACTAAGCCCGGAAAGCCAGCCGACTGAAAATTCAGGTTTTTTCATTGTATCCATGTTATCTCGCTCCACAGCGGTAGGGACAGGACGGCTGTCCCCGACAAGAAGGAATAGGGCAGATAAAAATGTCGCTCATCTCTCGCTTCCATACATCAGGCGAGACATCTGTCCCGTGATGGCGAAGAGTATATGTTCACGGCGAAGGTGGGTGATAAAGTAACGAGATATCTTTGAGACATGAGAACAAAATAATGGCTAAGAGCGCGGCAGCCCTGCACATCCTGGTAAAAGAAGAAAAACTGGCGCTGGAGATCCTCAGCAAGCTGGAGCGCGGTATTAGCTTCGATCACCTGGCAAAACGCTACTCTCGCTGTCCATCCGGGCGCAACGGCGGCGATTTGGGTGAATTCAAACAGGGGATGATGGTGGGGCCATTTGATGCCGCCGTGTTTAGCTGTCCATTGCTTAAACCTTACGGGCCGGTCAAAACCAAATTCGGCTATCACATCATCAAGGTGCTGTATCGCCGATAAGCCATGCTAAAATCGCCAGCCTTATATATTCCCTTTTGAAGGCACGATCATGGCAAAAACAGCAGCAGCAGTGCATATCCTTGTAAAAGAAGAGAAACTGGCACTGGATCTTCTGGAGCAGATTAAAAACGGTGCCGACTTCGGCAAACTGGCTAAGAAGCATTCCATCTGCCCATCGGGCAAACGCGGCGGCGATTTAGGTGAATTCCGTCAGGGCCAGATGGTGCCGGCGTTCGACAAAGTGGTCTTCTCTTGCCCGGTGCTGGAGCCAACCGGCCCGCTGCACACCCAGTTCGGTTACCACATAATTAAAGTGCTGTACCGCAACTAATAAAAAGCCCGGTGTTTAAACACCGGGCTTTTTTATCGGATGGCGCTACGCTTATCCGGCGACTGCAATACGTTTCATATCTGTCATATAGCCACGCAGTTTCTGGCCCACTTTCTCGATAGCATGACCGCGAATGGCGTCGTTAACGTCGCGCAGTTGCGCGTTATCTACCGCGCCTTCGGCAATCGCTTTGCCCAGGTCGCCAGTCTGCAGGGTAGTCATGAACTCTTTCAGCAGCGGTACGCAAGCGTAAGAGAACAGGTAGTTACCGTATTCTGCGGTATCGGAGATAACCACGTTCATTTCGTACAGACGCTTACGGGCGATGGTGTTGGCAATCAGCGGCAGTTCGTGCAGTGATTCGTAGTAAGCGGACTCTTCGATGATGCCGGAATCGACCATGGTTTCGAACGCCAGCTCAACACCCGCTTTCACCATCGCAATCATCAGCACGCCTTTATCGAAGTACTCCTGCTCGCCGATTTTACCTTCAAACTGCGGCGCGGTTTCGAACGCGGTTTTGCCGGTCTCTTCACGCCAGGTCAGCAGTTTCTTATCGTCGTTGGCCCAGTCTGCCATCATGCCGGAAGAGAATTCGCCGGAGATGATGTCATCCATGTGTTTCTGGAACAGCGGCGCCATAATCTCTTTCAGCTGTTCGGACAGCGCGTAAGCACGCAGTTTCGCCGGGTTAGACAGACGGTCCATCATCAGGGTGATGCCGCCCTGCTTCAGCGCTTCGGTGATGGTTTCCCAGCCGAACTGAATCAGTTTTTCCGCATATGCCGGGTCGGTGCCTTCTGCCACCAGCTTGTCGAAGCACAGCAGAGAACCGGCCTGCAGCATACCACACAGAATAGTCTGCTCGCCCATCAGGTCAGATTTCACTTCCGCCACGAAAGAAGATTCCAGTACGCCCGCACGGTGACCGCCGGTGGCCGCTGCCCAGGCTTTAGCAATCGCCATGCCTTCGCCTTTCGGATCGTTTTCCGGGTGAACGGCGATCAGCGTCGGAACACCGAAACCACGTTTGTACTCTTCACGCACTTCGGTACCCGGGCACTTCGGCGCAACCATCACCACGGTGATGTCTTTACGGATCTGCTCGCCGACTTCGACGATGTTGAAACCGTGGGAGTAGCCCAGTGCCGCACCGTCTTTCATCAGCGGCTGTACAGAACGAACAACGTCGGAGTGCTGTTTGTCTGGCGTCAGGTTAACCACCAGGTCCGCCTGCGGGATCAGCTCTTCGTAGGTGCCTACTTTGAAGCCGTTTTCGGTCGCTTTACGCCAGGAAGCACGCTTCTCAGCGATTGCTTCTTTACGCAGGGCATAGGAAATATCCAGACCGGAGTCACGCATGTTCAGGCCCTGGTTCAGACCCTGAGCGCCACAGCCGACGATGACCACTTTTTTACCCTGAAGGTAGCTCGCGCCGTCGGCGAATTCGTCGCGGCCCGTAAAGCGGCATTTACCCAGCTGCGCCAGCTGCTGGCGCAGATTCAGTGTATTAAAGTAGTTAGCCATGATGGTGTACTCCGTGATGTTGTGTTGTGGTGCTTATTATTCGGTTCGCAGATTTGTATTTGCGAGATTGAATCCACATTACAACAGGAAATTTATTGCGGAAATTGATATATTCACAACGTCACGTTGCAATTTCTGCAACGTAAAACCGTGAGGTGAAATCGGTGGATTTACGCGATCTGAAAACCTTCCTGCATCTGGCGGAAAGCCGCCACTTTGGCCGCAGCGCGCGGGCGATGCACGTCAGTCCCTCCACGCTTTCCCGGCAAATTCAGCGGCTGGAAGAGGACCTCGGTCAGGCGCTGTTTGTGCGTGATAACCGCACGGTCACGCTGACCGAAGCAGGGGAAGAACTGCGGGTATTTGCCCAGCAAACGTTGTTGCAGTATCAGCAACTGCGCCACACCCTCGATCAGCAAGGACCATCACTTTCTGGTGAACTGCACATTTTCTGTTCGGTGACCGCGGCGTACAGCCACCTGCCGCCGATCCTCGACCGCTTCCGCGCCGAGCATCCCTCCGTCGAAATTAAGCTCACCACCGGCGACGCCGCCGACGCGATGGATAAAGTGGTCTCCGGCGAGGCCGATCTGGCGATTGCCGGTAAGCCGGAAACGCTGCCCGGTGCGGTGGCGTTTTCCATGCTGGAGAATCTGGCAGTGGTGCTGATCGCCCCGGCGCTGCCCTGCCCGGTGCGCAATCAGGTGTCGGTCGATAAGCCCGACTGGTCGACGGTGCCGTTTATCATGGCCGACCAGGGGCCGGTACGCCGTCGCATTGAGCTGTGGTTCCGTCGCCACAAAATCAGTAACCCGCAGATTTACGCCACCGTCGGCGGTCATGAGGCGATGGTCTCAATGGTGGCGCTCGGCTGCGGCGTGGCGCTGCTGCCGGAAGTTGTGCTGGAAAACAGCCCGGAACCGGTGCGCAATCGCGTGATGATTTTAGAGCGTAGCGACGAAAAAACGCCGTTTGAACTGGGCGTCTGCGCGCCGAAAAAGCGGCTGCATGAGCCGCTGATCGATGCCTTCTGGAAGATTGTGCTGGAACGCAAAATCGCCGAGTAGCGCCAGCGTCTGGCCTAAAATCAGTGGTAGATTCAGTATTGGCACTCCTTTTCTGTATAATGTCCCGTGCCATAATAGATGTGGGGGGCTTGTTAACCATGCCGTTAAGCAAGCCAGAACAGACGGTGTCATTGCGCACTTGACAGCGAAAATACAAACTTAATTAGCCATCATTATGATAATCAAACCAAAAATTCGTGGATTCATCTGTACAACGACCCATCCGACTGGCTGCAAAGTCAATGTGGAAAAACAGATCGAGTACGTTAAGCAAAACGGGAAAATTGAGAACGGCCCTTCCCGCGTGCTGGTGATCGGTGCTTCCACCGGTTACGGCCTGGCATCCAGAATTTCCGCCGCCTTTGGCAGCGGTGCCGCCACTATCGGCGTATTTTTCGAAAAACCGGGCACGGAAACCAAACCTGGTTCCGCGGGCTGGTATAACTCTGCCGCCTTCGATGAGGCCGCAAAACGCGAAGGTCTGTATTCCAAAAGCATCAACGGCGACGCGTTCTCCGATGAGTGCCGCGACGAAGTGATCAAACTGATCAAAGAAGACCTGGGTCAGATTGATTTAGTCGTTTACTCACTGGCCTCTCCGGTGCGTAAGATGCCGAAAACCGGTGAAATCGTCCGTTCTGCACTGAAGCCAATCGGCGAGGTTTACACCTCTAAAGCGATTGATACCAACAAAGATCAGATCATCACCGCCAGCATTGAGCCGGCCACCGAAGAAGAAGTTCAGAACACCGTTACCGTCATGGGCGGCGAAGACTGGGAACTGTGGATGGGCGCGCTGAGCGAAGCGGGCGTGCTGGCTGACGGCGTGAAAACCGTGGCTTACTCCTATATCGGTACCGACCTGACCTGGCCAATCTACTGGCACGGCGCGCTGGGCAAAGCGAAAGAAGACCTCGACCGCGCGGCGGGCGAACTACGTAAGCAGCTGGCACCGCTCAACGGTTCCGCGAACGTTGCCGTCCTGAAATCCGTTATCACCCAGGCCTCTTCTGCTATTCCTGTGATGCCGCTGTACATTTCCATGGTCTTCAAGCTGATGAAAGAACAGGGGATTCACGAAGGTTGTATCGAGCAGATCAACCGTCTGATGACCACCAGCCTGTACGGCGATAAAGTGGCGCTTGATGATAATCAACGTATCCGTATGGATGACTGGGAACTGCGTGACGACATTCAGCAGGCGTGCCGTGACCTGTGGCCGCTGATCACCACCGAAAATCTGGCGCAGGAAACTGACTATGCAGGTTACAAGCAGGAATTCCTGAACCTGTTCGGTTTTGCCCTCGACGGTGTGGATTACGACGCGGACGTGAACACCGAAGTCGAATTCGAAGTCATCACGCTGTAATTCTCTGATTCAGATGTAAAAAAGGGTTCATGTTTCCATGAACCCTTTTTTTATGGCCGCCGTTAGCCCGCAAGGAAGAACCTGAACGCCGGGTTATTGGTCTCGTCGTGGCACTCATACCCCAATTCGTTGAGCCGGGTTTCGAAGTCCGGTTCGTTATCGCCCAGCTCAAACGCCGCCAGTACACGGCCATAGTCGGTACCGTGGCTACGGTAGTGGAACAGGGAAATATTCCAGTGCGTACCCAGGGTGTAGAGGAACTTCAGCAGCGCACCCGGCGATTCCGGGAACTCAAAGCTGTAGAGGCGCTCTTGCAACGGCTTAGACGGACGGCCGCCGACCATATAGCGCACGTGCAGCTTGGCCATTTCATCGTCTGACAGATCCACCACGCTGTAACCGCCGTCTTTGAGTAGGCTAAGGATTTCCTTACGCTCCTCAACGCCGCGGCTCAGCCGCACGCCCACGAAGATGCAGGCATCTTTGGCGTCAGCAAAGCGATAGTTGAACTCGGTCACCGAACGCCCGCCCAGCAGCTGGCAGAACTTCAGGAAGCTGCCCTTCTCTTCCGGGATCGTCACCGCCAGCAACGCTTCGCGTTGTTCGCCCAGCTCGCAGCGTTCGGAAACGTAGCGCAGGCCGTGGAAGTTCACGTTAGCACCGGACAGCACATGCGCCAGACGTTCGCCGCGGATGTTGTGCTGGGCGATATATTTTTTCATCCCCGCCAGCGCCAGCGCCCCGGAAGGCTCCGCCACCGCGCGTACATCTTCAAACAGGTCTTTCATCGCCGCACAGATAGCGTCGCTATCGACGGTAATAATGTCATCGAGATATTCCTGGCACAGGCGGAAGGTTTCATCGCCGATGCGTTTTACCGCGACACCTTCAGCAAAGAGACCGACGCGTGGCAGATCCACCGGATGACCGGCATCCAGCGCCGCTTTCAGGCAGGCTGAATCTTCCGCTTCGACGGCGATAACCTTGATCTGCGGCATCAGCTGTTTAATCAGCACCGCCACGCCCGCCGCTAACCCGCCACCGCCCACCGGCACAAAGACGCGGTCAAGGTGAGCATCCTGCTGAAGTAACTCCAGCGCCAGCGTGCCCTGCCCGGCAATCACCATCGGGTGATCAAACGGCGGCACCCAGGTAAAGCCCTGCTGCTGGGAAAGCTCAATCGCTTTGGCTTTGGCTTCATCAAAATTCGCGCCGTGCAACAGCACTTCACCGCCGAAACCGCGAACGGCGTCGACTTTGATATCAGCGGTCGCCGTTGGCATGACAATCAGTGCCTTCACACCTAATCGCGCAGAAGAGAACGCGACCCCCTGGGCGTGATTACCTGCAGATGCGGTAATGACGCCATGCGCTTTTTGCTCTTCGGTCAGGCCCGCCATCATCGCGTAGGCCCCGCGCAGCTTAAAGCTGTGAACAGGTTGCCTGTCTTCGCGCTTCACCAGAATCACGTTGTCGAGGCGCGAAGAGAGTTTTTCCATTTTTTGTAGCGGCGTTACCTGCGCCGCTTCGTAAACCGGCGCACGCAGCACCGCTCTGAGATACTCGGCTCCCTCAGGGGCGCCGGACAAGGGTTGTGAATCCGCCATGGTCATTAACCCCCCAGTTTCGATTTATCGCGCACCGCGCCTTTGTCGGCGCTGGTTGCCAGACTGGCATAGGCACGAAGGGCAATGGAGACCTGACGCTCGCGGTTTTTCGGCGTCCACGCCTGGTCGCCGCGGGCTTCCTGGGCTTCACGACGGGCGGCGATTTCCGCCTCGCTCAGCTGAAGCTGAATACCGCGATTCGGGATATCGATAGCGATCATGTCGCCGTCTTCGATGATCGCGATGTTGCCGCCGCTCGCCGCTTCCGGGGAAACGTGGCCGATAGACAGGCCGGAGGTACCGCCGGAGAAGCGACCATCGGTGATCAGCGCACAGGCTTTACCCAGCCCCATCGATTTCAGGAAGGTGGTTGGGTAGAGCATTTCCTGCATGCCCGGCCCGCCTTTCGGCCCTTCGTAGCGAATCACCACCACGTCGCCTTCCACCACTTTCCCGCCGAGGATCGCTTCAACCGCTTCGTCCTGGCTTTCGTAGACTTTCGCCGGGCCGGTAAATTTGAGAATGCTGTCGTCAACGCCGGCGGTTTTCACGATGCAGCCGTTTTCCGCGAAGTTGCCGTACAGTACCGCCAGACCGCCATCCTTGCTGTAAGCGTGCTCCAGCGAGCGAATACAGCCTTCGGCGCGATCGTCATCCAGCGTATCCCAACGGCAATCCTGCGAGAACGCCTGGGTGGTGCGGATGCCCGCCGGACCAGCGCGGAACATTTTTTTGACCGCTTCATCCTGGGTCACGGTGATGTCGTACTGTTCCAGCGTCTGCGGCAGAGAGAGACCAAGGACGTTTTTCACGTTGCGGTTCAGCAGCCCAGCACGATCCAGCTCGCCTAAAATACCCAAGACGCCGCCGGCGCGGTGAACGTCTTCCATATGGTATTTCTGCGTGCTTGGCGCCACTTTACACAGCTGCGGCACCTTGCGGGACAACTTGTCGATATCACTCATGGTGAAGTCGATTTCCGCTTCCTGCGCCGCCGCCAGCAGATGCAGAACGGTGTTAGTGGAACCGCCCATGGCGATATCCAGCGTCATGGCGTTCTCAAACGCCGCTTTACTGGCAATGTTACGCGGCAGCGCGGAAGCATCATCCTGCTCGTAATAACGTTTGGTCAGCTCAACGATGCGTTGACCAGCGGTGAGGAACAGCTCTTTACGGTCAGCGTGGGTCGCCAGCAGTGAGCCGTTGCCCGGCTGCGACAGGCCCAGCGCTTCGGTCAGACAGTTCATCGAGTTGGCGGTGAACATCCCGGAGCAGGAGCCGCAGGTTGGGCAGGCGGAACGTTCAACCTGCTCACTCTGCGAGTCGGAGACTTTCGGGTCCGCGCCCTGAATCATCGCGTCAACCAGGTCGAGCTTGATGATTTTGTCAGAGAGTTTGGTTTTCCCGGCTTCCATCGGGCCACCGGAAACGAAGATCACCGGAATATTCAGGCGCAGCGAGGCCATTAACATCCCGGGGGTGATTTTGTCACAGTTGGAGATGCAGACCATCGCGTCGGCACAGTGGGCGTTAACCATGTACTCAACGGAGTCGGCGATCAGCTCACGGGACGGCAGTGAATAAAGCATGCCCCCGTGGCCCATAGCGATACCGTCATCCACCGCGATGGTGTTGAACTCTTTCGCCACGCCGCCTGAGGCTTCGATTTGTTCGGCAACCAGCTTACCAAGATCGCGCAGGTGGACGTGACCCGGCACGAACTGGGTAAAGGAGTTCACGACAGCGATAATCGGCTTGCCGAAATCGGCGTCGGTCATCCCGGTGGCGCGCCACAGTGCGCGGGCGCCCGCCATATTGCGGCCGTGGGTGGTGGTGGCTGAACGATACTTAGGCATGCTTGATTAACTCCCGTCTGTCTTTCCCCTGCATACTTCACGCCGCAGGTGCGTTGGCTGCCTCGCTCACCCCAGCGACTTACTACCGTAAGCTCCTGGGACTTGCTGCGTTGCCGTCTTCCTGCAACGTGAATTATTTTAGGGAAATATTAATATTGTTATTGGTTTACTGAATCCAACCAGCCGTATTTGTCTTCCGTTTCACCGGTGAAGAGGCCAAAGAAGGCCTGCTGGATGCGTTTGGTGACCGGGCCGCAGCGGCCTTCGCCCACCTGAATACCATCGACGCTGCGTACTGGCGTGATTTCCGCCGCGGTACCGGACATAAACACTTCGTCGGCCAGGTACAGCGATTCACGGGACAGCACCTGCTCACGCACTTCGATATCAAGATCTTTCGCCAGTTTAATGATGGCATCACGGGTGATACCCGGCAGCGCGGAAGAGGTAAATGGCGGGGTAAACAGAATGCCATCTTTAACTTCAAACAGGTTTTCACCCGCGCCTTCGGAGATGTAGCCATTCACGTCCAGCGCAATACCTTCCTGATAACCATGACGACGCGCTTCGCTACCCACCAGCAACGAAGACAAATAGTTACCGCCCGCTTTAGCAGCAGTAGGGATGGTGTTCGGCGCAACGCGGTTCCAGGAAGAAACCATCGCATCGATCCCCTGTTCCAGCGCTTCTGCGCCGAGGTATGCGCCCCACGGGAACGCGGCGATGATCACATCAGTGGTGTAACCCGCTGGCGGGTTAACGCCCATCCCGACGTCGCCAACAAAAACCAGCGGACGAATATAGGCGCTGGTCAGGTTGTTTTTGCGGATTACTTCGCGGCAGGCTTCCATCAGTTCATCAACGCTCTGAGAGACTGGAAAACGGTAGATCTTGGCTGAATCACGCAGACGCTGCATATGTTCACGATGACGGAACACCACCGGCCCTTTGTGAGAATCGTAGCAACGGATGCCTTCAAATACAGAAGTACCGTAGTGCAGAGCGTGGGACATCACGTGAACCTTCGCGTCTTCCCAACGAATCATCTCGCCATTAGACCAAATGTAATCAGCTTTTTTCGTCGTCATTTTTATTCCTTTTGCGCTCAGGCGCGGATTTGTTGTGATGTGGTTGTGCTCTGGCAGATAGCAACATGTGCAACGTCTACCAGCTTACTTAACTGACTAAACAGTAAGTCGACCGACCGGGGGCTGGCAACGGTCAATTCGATATTTATATTCTGCGCATCGCTGGCGGCTGCCATATTCATGGAGCACACCAGAAAACCACGATGGCGTACCACGCGTAAAACACGTTCTAAGGTTTCCGGATTGAAACGAGCCTCAACGGCGACCTGATGATGCATCATGATAATTTCTCCAGCATTTCTGAGTTGCTGGCGCCAGGCGGCACCAGAGGCCAGACATTCTCAAGTTCGTCGATTGAGACATGAAGCAGGTATGGCCCCTCGCTGTTCAGCATGGTGTCGAGTGCCGCTTCAACCTGGTCTTTACGGGTGATGTGCTGGCCAGGTATGCCGAAGGCGCTGGCCAACATGAGGAAATCGGGGTTATCGGTAAGGGTGGTTTCGCTATAACGTTCCTGGAAAAACAGTTGCTGCCATTGTCGCACCATGCCTAAGCGCTGGTTGTCGAGTAAGACTATCTTCAGCGGTAACTGCTTACGCTTCACGGTGCCCAGCTCTTGCACATTCATCATGAAAGAGCCGTCACCGGAGATACAGATAACCGTATCATTCGGGCGCGCGACCTGAGCACCCACGGCGGCAGGCAGGCCAAAGCCCATCGTACCCAAACCGCTGGAGGTGATGAAATTTTCCGGGCGGGTATAGGTCATATGCTGTGCTGACCACATCTGATGCTGACCAACATCCGTCGTCACCACGCTATCTGCAGGTTTGCGTTCTGACAGCTGTTTTAACAACAGCGGCGCGTAGATAGCGTCACCCGGATGATCATAACGCCAGGCATGTTCTGCGCGCAGCTCTGCACAGGACTGACGCCATGCGTCAATCTTCAGCGGTTGTTGTAATGCCGGCAACAGCGAATTTAAATCGCCCTGCAACGCGACGTGTGCCTGACGCAGTTTGTTCATTTCCGCCGGGTCGATATCCATATGGATAACGCTGGCGTTAGGAGCGAAAGTATTCAGCTTACCGGTTACCCGGTCATCAAAACGTGCGCCCACTGCGATCAGTAAATCACTTTCTTGCACCGCGAAATTCGCCGCTTTAGTACCGTGCATTCCCAGCATGCCCAAATAGTACGGATAGTCAGCGTTTACTGCGCCCAGGCCTTTCAGCGTGCAGGCAACTGGCATTTGGGTAAGCGCAATAAACTCACGCAGAGCAGAGACCGCCTGCGCCATACCCACGCCACCACCTACGTACAGGATGGGTTTTTGCGCCTGAGCCAGCATTTTACGCGCCTGCTCAACGTCAGCATGCGGGAGAGTCTCTACGTTTCCGACGGTCGTGAAATATGGTTCCAGCGTACCGCTGGCTAACTGGATGTCTTTCGGGATATCGACCAGAACGGGGCCCGGACGACCAGAGTTCGCCACGTCGAAAGCTTCTGCCATGATGCGCGGCAGTTCCTCCAGTGACTGCACCAGGAAACTGTGTTTGGTGCAAGACAGAGACATACCGAGAACGTCCACTTCCTGGAACGCATCCGTTCCGATGAAAGGTGATGCAACCTGGCCGGTGATCGCCACAACGGGGACAGAATCCAACAACGCATCGGCAAGGCCGGTGATCAGGTTGGTAGCACCAGGGCCTGAAGTGGCGATACACACGCCGGTTTTACCGGTCGCACGGGCATAGCCAATCGCCGCCATCGCTGCGCCCTGCTCGTGTCGGCACAACAGGTGTTCTACGCCGCCGTCATATAACGCATCATAAACCGGCATGATTGCGCCACCGGGATAACCAAAGACGGTTTGAACCCCTTGTGCACGCAACGCATGTACCACCCACTGTGCCCCATTCATAGTTACATCCCCGCCGTAAATCTTGAGAAACAGAATTTTATGCTGATACTCACTTTCTGCTCCTCGTGTATGTTTTTAAGGTCAAAAAAAACCCCCGGACCTTTCGGTGCGGGGGTCTTAGTTCGTTAAGGCTTGTTTTCTAAGCCTTTCCTCGTCCAAGTGCAGCCCCGCACGGTGGGATAATAATCACCACCACGCTAATCACGACCAGGCTAATCACTCGTAGAAGGGCTGTCATTTTTATATTTTCTTGCATCTTGTTCGAAGGAATACCTAAAGAGTTACCATAGAATTTGCAAATAACACAAGAATTTTTTTCATTCGTTTTTCTGACCCCGGTAACGGTTTTGATAAATCGCCTTGTTTTCTATATAAAAAATTAAAAAATGAAAATATTTCACGTTTCAGGTCACTCTTGAGCACACACTCCCCCCAGCGACACCTTACAAATACGTTTGCGAGCGTTATTCCTGGTTTCATGCAAAAGATTTAATTTGCAAAAAAAATACGTGAATCAGCATCTAAAAGCCGCAATCAAGTTAAATCTTGCCGCGATACATTGCCGCATAATGCCTTCATCAGGAGGAGTTATGTCACTATCGATTGTTCACACCCGCGCTGCGCTTGGCGTGAATGCGCCAGCCATTACCATTGAGGTACATATCAGCAATGGTCTGCCTGGTTTAACCATGGTGGGATTGCCAGAAACTACGGTGAAAGAGGCCCGCGATCGGGTTCGTAGTGCGATTATTAATAGTGGTTATGAATTCCCGGCCAAGAAGATAACCATTAACCTCGCTCCTGCCGATCTTCCCAAAGAAGGAGGACGATATGATTTGCCTATCGCAGTGGCGCTTCTGGCCGCTTCTGAGCAGCTTACAGCCCATAATCTCGATACCTACGAGCTGGTAGGTGAATTAGCGCTTACAGGCACGCTACGCGGCGTTCCAGGAGCGATTTCAAGCGCAACCGAAGCAATACGCGCAGGCAGGAGAATTATTGTCGCAAAAGAGAATGCCGCTGAAGTCGGACTAATACATGGTGAAGGGTGTCTGATTGCCGATCACCTACAGTCCGTATGCGCATTTCTCGAAGGGAAGCATGATTTAGACAGACCGTTATCTGCAGACTTCACGCCAGAGCCATTAGCCGATGATCTGAGCGATGTCATCGGTCAGGAACAAGGCAAACGCGGGCTGGAGCTCACTGCGGCTGGCGGTCACAACCTGCTGCTTATCGGCCCTCCGGGGACGGGAAAGACCATGCTGGCCAGTCGCCTCAGAGGGCTGCTTCCGCCTCTTAGCAACGATGAGGCACTGGAAAGTGCTGCGATACTCAGCCTGGTCAATTCCGCTACGATACAAAAACAGTGGAAGCAGCGCCCTTTTCGCTCACCGCATCACAGTGCTTCGTTAACCGCTATGGTAGGCGGTGGGTCTATTCCTGCGCCGGGAGAGATCTCTCTGGCGCATAACGGCATACTATTTCTGGACGAATTACCTGAGTTTGAGCGGCGCACGTTGGATGCCCTGCGTGAACCTATCGAGTCCGGGCAAATCCATTTATCCCGCACTCGGGCTAAAATAACCTACCCTGCGCGCTTTCAACTCATTGCTGCAATGAATCCCAGCCCAACGGGTCATTATCAGGGGAACCATAACCGCTGCACCCCAGAGCAGACGCTGCGTTACCTCAACCGATTATCAGGACCGTTTCTTGACCGTTTCGATCTCTCCCTCGAAATCCCTTTGCCTCCGCCCGGCATACTCAGCCAGAGCGCAGTGAAAGGGGAAGATAGCGCCACGGTGAAGCAACGCGTTATCGCCGCACAAGAGCGTCAGTATCGGCGACAAAATAAGTTAAACGCGCATCTGGGCAGTCAGGATATACATGAATATTGCCAACTTCGCAGTGATGATGCGCAGTGGCTTGAAGAGGCATTGGCACATCTCGGATTATCTATCCGCGCGTGGCTGCGATTGATAAAGGTCGCCCGAACCATTGCGGATCTCGAGCAATGTGACCATATTACCCGTCAGCATTTGCAGGAGGCCATTGGGTATAGGGCGATCGACAGGTTACTCATTCATTTGCAGAAACTACTGACATAAAAAAAGGGCTTTCGCCCTTTTTTATTAATCATCAGATTCGGTGTAGTCTTCTGCACCTTCTACCTGAGGTTTCCCACCAGACAGCGTGTGGAAACGTTTTGGACGCTTAATACGCGTCATATACTTAGACCACACGCGTTCAGCTTCGGTAACCGGTTCACGTTCACCACGGCATACCGCAACAAACAGTTTTTCTTCTTCCGTTACCGGCTCACGTTTGCCCAGATCCAGCTCGTTGAAAGCATAACCGTGACGCTCAAGCAGTTGTGCTTCTTTAATGGTGAAATCACCATGACGGGAGAATCCACGGGGATAATATTTATTGTCGAAATATCGATTAGTCGTCGTAAAGCTTTCCGCCATCCTGCACGCTCCTAATTCTTTGGCCGAGCTATTTATGGCGCGGAGTATTAGTTACGCTTGACAGAGCGTCAAACAAAAGATTTAAATCATCACGACAAATAATTTTATGGAGCGAGTTGTGGATACGGAATTGTTAAAAACTTTCCTGGAGGTTAGCCGGACACGCCACTTTGGCAGGGCTGCTGAAGCGCTCTATCTGACCCAATCAGCGGTTAGTTTTCGGATCAGACAACTGGAAAATCAATTGGGTGTAAATCTGTTCACCCGACACAGAAACAATATCCGTTTAACCGCGGCGGGTGAGAAATTATTACCTTACGCTGAAACGCTGATGAATACGTGGCAAGCAGCACGCAAGGAGGTCGCGAATACCTCGCGGCATAACGAGTTTTCAATTGGTGCCAGCGCATCCCTTTGGGAATGTATGCTTAATGACTGGTTGAGGCGTTTGTATCAGTCACAGGAGCCACAAACCAGCCTGCAGTTTGAAGCGAGAATCGCTCAACGACAGTCGTTAGTAAAGCAGCTACATGAACGACAGCTTGATCTACTGATCACCACCGAAACGCCCAAAATGGACGAATTTAGCAGCCAACTGTTGGGATATTTCACGCTGGCGCTCTATTGCAGTTCACCTTCGCAAACCAAAGATGAACTGAATTACCTACGCCTGGAATGGGGACCCGATTTTCAACAACACGAAGCGGGACTGATCGCGGGAGATGAAGTGCCGGTTCTGACCACCAGTTCAGCAGAACTGGCCAGGCAGCAACTTTCTGTCCTTAAAGGCTTTAGTTGGTTGCCCGTTAACTGGGCTAAAACAAAAAACGATCTACACACGGTTACCGACAGCACAACACTGTCACGCCCTTTATATGCAGTCTGGCTGCAAAACAGCGACAAGCACGCACTTATTTGCGATCTGCTAAGAACAAGTATTCTGGAAGATTAGAAAGCACTGGCAAGGATGCCAGAAGTAATACAGCAGAAAGGAATAGCTCAAATTGCAGATAAAAAAAATCCTTAGCAAGAATGCTAAGGATTGTTTCTGGCAGGGGCGGAGAGACTCGAACTCGCGACACCCGGTTTTGGAGACCGGTGCTCTACCAACTGAGCTACGCCCCTAAATTTTTTTATCATTAAGCCTGCTTAGTAGCAGGCTTAATTTTCTAATAAGTGGCGGAACGGACGGGACTCGAACCCGCGACCCCCTGC